>CACXMX010000062.1 GCA_902768805.1 Oscillospiraceae bacterium | reverse complement strand
GCCCTACAGCACCATCACCGAGGAGATCGACGGAGAGACCTACGACATCCTCTACGACGTGCTCATCAAGCAGAACGGCGATCCCCATTCCGACTGGACCGGGGTGCCTCTGGATGTGGAGGCTTACCGCCATGTGCGCTTTGAGCCCTACGACCTCAAGGTCCTTGAAGGCAGGATCGAGTGAGTCGGTCTGAAAACGAAACAAAACCCCGCGGGACGCCCGATGAAGGCACCCCGCGGGGTTTTGCCGTACTGCGTTATATATATTCAAGCTCTCCGGTGTACCAGCCGGAGACGCCGTCCTTTTTTACCCAGTATCCGCGGTCCCGCGGTCCGTCGCTCTGACGACGCTCAGAATGTCGCCGGGCGCCACGGCGGGGCGGTAGTCGGTCACGTCGTTGACCATGAGCTGCCCGCCCTTCTCATAGAGGAAATCCGTGGGGACGTCCATCTCGTATCCGGTGCGGTCGTGCCGGATGCGGCACCACTCACGGCCGAGCTCCAGAGGGGTCACGTGGTTGTCGCCCCATCGGATATAGGCGCTCACGGAGCTCTCGCTCTGCGGCGTTCGGGCGACGGCGGTCGGAAATCCGTCGTACCATACGGAGGAAAAAACCCCGTCTTCAATGATCAGGGCGTTGAGCTGCCCGTCGTCCTTGAGAACGCATCCGCCGTCGATGCAGGCCACGCGGCATTCCTCGTCCACGATCGGCACGGCGGATATCCTGTCCCCTCCGTAGAGACAAACCGGCGTGTGCCCACAGATCACCCATTTGTCGAACCGGGGCCTCCGGGCATAAAAACTGTCCAGCTTCATGCATTTCCACGCTCCGGCGCTCTCGAGAGTCTCACCCTCCGGGATGCCGCCGTGGACAAAAATGTACCGGTCCGTCTCCATGGCGTAGGGCATGGAGCGAAGAAAATCCAGCTCCTTTCGGAAATGCAGCTTCAGTATGGTTTTCAGGATGAACAGGTCGCTCTCGGGACGGAGATCGGCCCAGATCTCGTCGAACATGTCCAGTATCAGCCCGCCGCGGGCCGAGGCCTTCTGGCTTAGCAGATGGTGCATGGTGCTCTCGTCCCCCGAGGGATCGGAGCCGTCGACCCACAGATGCCAGAAATCACAGTTGCCCAGCACGGGATAGACGCGGCACTTTTCACGCAGGTCCATGATATAGCGCAGCGTGGCAAGACTCTGCGGACCCTTTTCCACCAAGTCTCCCAGCAGTACGAGCTGATCGTCCGGCTTCAGCGCGAGCTTTTCCGTCAGCCCCCGCAGGTACGGGAGATTGCCGTGGATGTCGGAGATGACGATGATCCGGGAGGAATCGTCCAGCGCCGGATGGGCCACGGTAAAGGTTTTGAGCGCTTCGTTCATAGCTTCTGTTCCATCACATACAGGTCTTCCAGGGCGCCGGCTTCGCTGCCGACACGGACAAAGCCGAGCCTCTCATAAAACCCGAGGGCGGGGTTGCCGGGCGCCACGGTCAGACGCAATCGGCGCCGTCCCCGCTCCCGAAACACCTCACCCGCACGGAGGATCAGCGCCCTGCCCAGGCCGCGGCCGCGGAGCTCGGGGACCACGTAGCAGAATGCGATCCACCCGACGCCCCGGAACGCCCCGCGCCGGCAGTCCAGCGCCAGCACTCCGGCGAACCTTCCGTCCGCGCGAAGCTCGGAGAGCGCTTCGGGATCTTCGGAGGCGCGCAGCAGCGCGGCCCGCCAGCAGGAGTCCGGCTGAAAACCGCGGAGCGAACCGTGGGCGGCGCGCCACGCGTCCTCATAGCAGGCAATATAACGAGCCCGGCCCGCGAGCGTATCGAAGGGAACGAAATCGGGGATTATTTCGGTCTCCATATTGCCTCCCCCCGGGAAATGGAGTATAATACTTTGTCGATATGCCCGATTATACCACACGAACCGGGCGCGGACAAGGGGATGTGTTTTTGTTTACCTTTGACCAGCATATCCACTGCGACTGCTCTCCGGACAGCAGCGCCCCCATGCGCGTCATGACGGAGGCCGCACGGGATCACGGCATGGATATGATCCTGTTTACGGACCATGTGGACATGTGCGACGCCAAGACCGGCTCCGTCGCGCCTTACTGGCCCGACTGCGAAGAGAAGATGACCCGAAGCCGTGCCGAACTGCTCGCCGATCCCCCGATGGGGATCGAGGTGCGCTTCGGCATCGAACTCGGCGAGATCCACCATTGCCCGGAGCGGGCGGAGGAAGCCGCGTCCGGATATGAGTGGGACATGGTGCTCGGTTCGCTGCACAATCTGCGCGGCACCATGGATTTTTACTATTATCCCTATTCCTCCGAGGCCGAATGCCGTGAGCTCAACCGCCGTTATCTGGCGGAGCTTCTGGAGATGACCGAGTATTCCTGCTTCGACGTGATGGCCCATATCGGCTACACAAGCCGGTACATGATGCGCCGCGGATTTTCCGAGCGTGTCACCGCCGAACTTTGGCACGATGAGCTGGAAGCGCTGCTGCGGCGTCTTATCGAGCAGGGGAGAGGCATAGAGGTGAACACCTCGGGCATACGGCAGGGCGGCACGTTTTATCCGGAGGAGAGCATCCTGCGCCTGTACCGGGAGCTGGGCGGGGAGATCGTCTCGGTGGGCAGCGACGCCCATATGCCCTCCGACGCCGGAGCCGGCATTCGGGAGGCACGGGAGATGCTCCGGTCGCTCGGATTCCGCTACGCGGCCGCGTACCGCAGGAGAAAACCGGAATTCATTCCTTTATAAAACGACAAGGGAGAAAAAACAATGATCGTTATCGCATCCGATCACGCCGGATTTGACCTCAAGCAGGAGATCATGGCCCATCTGCGCGAGCAGGGAGTGAAATTCGAAGACGTCGGGACCTTTAACCGAGAGAGCTGCCACTATCCGGTTTTTGCCGAGAAAGCGGCGCGGGGCGTCGCCGACGGGACCTGGGAAAAGGGGATACTGGTGTGCGGTACGGGACTGGGTATGTCCATGGCCGCCAACAAGATCCCGGGGATCCGATGCGCGCTGCTGTCCGACTGCTTTAGCGCCGAAATGGCCCGCGCGCACAACGACGCCAACATGATGGCGCTTGGCGGCCGCGTCATAGGGCCGGAGCTGGCCAAGAGGATCGTGGATACCTTCCTGAACACGGGATTCATGGGCGGAAAGCATGAGCTGCGCGTGAATATGATCCGAGATCTGGAGAAAAAATGATCAGCAGAGGACATCGCGTATACCGCGGATCGCAGTCGGCGGGGAGCCGGCTGCCGGCGGTACTGCTGTTTATCTTCGTGTTCCTGCTGCTGGCGGCGCTGATGGCGTTCTCACTGCTGCCCGAATATCTGGTCTACCACCGGGATAAGGTGGAGATGGTGGTGCCCATGCTGGAGGAATCCGGTCAGCCCTACACGATCACCGCCGTAGCCGGGCCGGGCCCGTACGGCTCGCCGGTCAATTCCAGCATACAGGTCGCCGCGCCGGATTATTCCGTAGTGGACATGGCGGAAACGCGGAGCCTGGGCTACCTGCAGGCCTACTACATCCCCATGAGCAAGGTCACCGAGACTTCTCTGGACGGCGCCGTCAAGGAGGCGCAGCGGAGTATCTCCGCCATGGGCGCCAAGGGGCTGGTCCTTGAGATGAAGGACGAGTCCGGGAAGCTTGCCTGGATGTCCAACGTGGCCCGGGCTTCCTCCATCGCCTCCAACAGCAACTGGGATCCCTCCGCCATGATCTCCGAGCTGAAGGCCGACGGATGGTATCTGGCGGCCAAGGTCTGTTGCGGCGTGGACACTCAGCTGGCCGTCAAAGACGAGACCACGGCGCTCCGTGACCCGAACGGAGCGGTGTTTTACGATGCAACGGGCATGTTCGTCGATCTGTGGAACCGGGACGTGCGCAATTACATCATCGACCTGTGCACCGACCTGATCGGCATGGGCTTCGACGAGATCATCCTTGCCCGTGTGGAACATCCCAATTCCACCGTGATCTATACGAGAGACATAGCCGCCACGCTGGACAGGCAGGCCTGCGTAATGAATTTTTCCATAGCCGTGCGCCGGGGCCTGACGAACATCATGGCAAAGAACGGGACCCATTTGGACGCGTACGCCGATCACAGCGTTCTCGGCGCCGATACCGTCAACGGACAGACGCTGTCAAATCTGCTGAAGGTTTTCGACCGCGTGGTGATCTCCACAGGCACCTACGGGCAGGACGCGCCGGTATTCACCGAGGCCAAGATCGACTCCACGCTGCGCTTCGTCCCCCAGATGACCTGGGGCTTCGGAGGAGGATCGTGGATCATCGATCCCAACGCGCCGCCGCCGGCGTGATGCCGCCGCTTCAAAACCCCCGCCGGATCTCATCCGGCGGGGGTTTGCTGTATGGCATAGGTTATACTTGACAAAAAAAGGGCCGGGTCATAGGATAAAATCAGCAATAAGCCCCAATACTCTTCGGTTATAAAGGAGGAGGATCATGTCCACTTTCAAGGATCTTGACCGGCTGCTGCAGGGCTTCACCGACAGCGGCCTGCCCGGCTGCACTCTTCACGTGACGCAGCGGGGAAAGCTGATCTATGAGGGCTGTTTCGGCTGGTCGGACATCGAGAACCGGGTCCCTGTCACGGAGCGGTCCGTGTTCCGTATGGCGTCCATGTCCAAACTCCCGCTCTACACCGTGATGATGATGCTCTACGAGCGGGGAAAGTATCTGATGACAGAGCCTGTCGGCCGGTATTTGCCCGAATGGACGGAATCGAAAAAGTATGTGCGCACGCCCACAGGGACACTCAAAGCGGTCCCGACGGACCGTCCCATGCTGATCGAGGATGTACTGACCATGAAATGCGGACTTCCGTACTGCAATTTCCGCGGCCCTACGGACGATCCCACAGTGCAGTCCATGCAGGAGTGTATGAAGCCTCTGTGGGAGAAGGGCTGCTACACCGTCCGGGAGCATGTCGCGGCCATGTCGAAGGCTGTGCTTGCCTTTGAGCCGGGCACCCACTGGCTCTACGGCTTCTCCAGCGAGATCACCGCGGCGCTGATCGAGGTACTGTGCGACAAGCCCATCGACGAGGTGTTCCGCGAAATGCTCTTCGATCCTCTGGGCATGGACGACACGCGATCCCGCTTCTTCGGGGACATCCCCGAGCGCATGGTAAAGCTGTACGCCCGGGACGGAGAAGGGAAGCTGTCTCTCACAACGATGCCCTTTGACAGCAAGCACCTGCCCGGCCCCGAACACGAGGAGGGCTGGGCCCGCCTGTTTTCCACCGGCAGAGACTTTTCCAAACTCATGGGCATGCTTGCCAACGGAGGCGAATGGGAAGGGCGGCGCCTGATGGGGCGCAAGACCATAGACATGATGCGCGCCAACGGCCTGAACGAGATCCAGCTGCATGATTTCCAAGACGCATACAACGCCGGCTACGGCTACGGTTACGGTGTGCGTACGCTTATCGATAAGGCGGCGGGAGACAACAACGGCTCTCTCGGCGCTTTCGGCTGGACCGGCGGCTTCGGGACCTGGTGCGAAGCGGATCCGGAGGACGCCGTGTCGATCGTGTACATGCATAACATGATGCCCAACATGGAGCAGTACTACCATCCGCGGGTACGCAACGCCGTATACGGCTGCCTGGAATGAGGGGAGGGCGAAACGATGAACGATTTTTCCCGGCTTGATGCGCTGCTTCAAAAGTTCGTTGACGACGGACTGCCCGGCTGCTCGTGCATGGTCGCCCGGAAGGGCGAGGTCCTCTTTGAGGGCTATTACGGAATGGCGGATATTGAAAAAGGAGTACCGCTGGGTCCGGAGCATGTGTTCCGCCAGGCGTCTCTTACCAAGGTTGCGCTCTACACCACCCTGATGATGCTCTATGAGCAGGGCCGGTACCTTATGAGCGATCCGCTCTACGAGTATTTCCCCGAATGGAGGCACTCCAAAAAGATCGTAAAGAAAGACAACGGCGAGACCGTATGCGTGGAGACGGACAAGCCCGTCACGGTAAAAAACATCATGAACTTTACCTGCGGCCTCCCGTACGCGATGATCATCGGCGGCATGAGCGTGTCCCATCCCACAGCCGCCGCCATGCGCCGAGCCATGGAGCCGCTGGAGAAGAAGGGACATTATACCCTGCGTGAGCAGATCCGCGCCATGGCGGAGGTCCCGCAGGCCTTCGAACCGGGAGAACGCCATCTCTATGGCTTTTCCAGCGAACTGGCGGCGGGCATGCTTGAGGCTCTGTGCGGCAAGAGCGCGGAGCTCGTGATCCGCGAAATGCTCTTTGAGCCGCTGGGCATGGACTCCAGCGCCAATTTCCTGTTCGGAGATCTGGGGGAGAGGCTTGTAGGAGATTATGTGCTCAAGCCCGGCAAAAAGCTCGGAGACCCCGGCGCTCTCGGCCTCATGAGCGAAGAGCGGGAAAAGGCGATGGTGGGACCGCTCGGCGAGGTCAGCGGTTTTCAGAGGGTCATCACCAATTGCCGAGATTACACGAAGCTGATGCAGATGCTCGCCAACGGCGGCGTGTACGCCGGGGAGCGGATCATGGGCCGCAAAACCATCGACCTGATGCGCACAAACACGCTCACTCCGCTGCAGATCCGTGAGGACTTCACCAATAATTATCTGGCCGGCTACGGCTACGGTTACGGCGTGCGTACCATGATGGACAGACACGCGGGCCACCACAACGGATCTCTCGGCGCCTTCGGCTGGACCGGCGGCTCGGGAACCTGGGCCGAGTCCGATCCGGAGGAGGGAGTGTCGATCGTCTATATGCACAATCTGATGCCCAATATGGAGGAATACCACCATCTGCGTATGCGCGCGGCGGCCTACGGAGCGCTCGAATAACGAATCGCGCTCACGGGACGGAGAGCTGATCTCCGTCCCGTGAAAATCTCCGAAAACAGGCCTGCGCGGCCTTGACATCCGGGCGGTTTCATGCTATGGTTTCATGTGCCAAACCGAATACGGCTTATCAAGAGTGGCAGAGGGAACGGCCCTGTGAAGCCCGACAACCTGCGCGAGAGCGTAAGGTGCCAAATCCGTCGGCGGAAGTCGAAAGATAAGATCTTTTTTATCGCTCCGCCGTGAGGCGCGGCGATATTTTTTATTCAGGAGGCCAGAATATGGCAAACTACCTCTTTACATCCGAGAGCGTCACCGAGGGACATCCCGACAAAATCTGCGACCAGATCTCCGACGCCGTTCTCGACGCGATCCTCGAGAAGGATCCCGACGGCCACGTCGCCTGCGAATGCACCGTGACCACCGGGCTGTGCCTGGTAGTCGGAGAGATCACCACCGAGTGCTATGTGGACATCCCGAAGATCGCCCGCCAGGTGATCCGTGAGATCGGTTACGACCGGGCTAAGTTCGGCTTCGACTGCGATACCTGCGCGGTGATCACCAGCATCGATGAGCAGTCGACCGACATCGCCATGGGCGTCAACGAGTCACTGGAGAAGAAGGAAGGCGGCGAGGGAGACGACCTTACCAACGGCGCCGGTGACCAGGGCATGATGTTCGGCTACGCCTGCAACGAAACCCCCGAGCTGATGCCTCTGCCGATCGCTCTGGCCCACAAAATGGCCCGCCGCCTGGCCGAGGTCCGCAAGAACGGCACTCTGCCTTATCTGCGGCCCGACGGAAAGACCCAGGTCACTGTGGAATACGACGAAAACGACAAGCCCGTCCGCGTCGACACCGTGGTCTCTCCCAGATCCGTGAGGACCTGATCCGCGAGGTCGCGCTGCCCGTGATCCCCGAGGAGCTCAACAAGGGCGACATCCGTTTCTTCACCAACCCCACGGGCCGCTTTGTCATCGGCGGTCCTCAGGGCGACAGCGGCCTTACCGGGCGCAAGATCATCGTGGACACCTACGGCGGAAGCGCGCCCCACGGCGGCGGCGCCTTCTCGGGCAAGGATCCCACCAAAGTGGACCGCAGCGCGGCCTACGCGGCCCGCTGGGTGGCCAAGAACATCGTGGCCGCGGGCCTGGCGGAGCGCTGCCAGATCCAGATCGCCTACGCCATCGGCGTGGCGGAGCCGGTCAGCATCAACGTGACCACCTTCGGCACCGGCACAGTGTCCGACAAGGTCCTCGGTGAAGCCGTGCGGAAGGTGTTCGACCTGCGGCCCACCGCGATCATCCGCGATCTGGATCTGAGAAAGCCCATTTACCGCAAGCTCGCCGCCTACGGGCATATGGGCCGCGAAGACCTGGGCGTTTCCTGGGAGAAGACCGACCGGGTGGATGCCCTGAAGGCAGCCGTCCGCGAGGCGGCAAATCTCTGATACGCAGTACAGTCATCCGGCGGAGCGGCGCATTGCGGGCCTCTCCGCCGGATATTCTTCACGACCCATGAACACAGGAAGCGGCATGATCTTCGGATCATGCCGCTTCCTGTGTATTGATACGATTAGATATGCTGTGCCAGATGGCGCTCGATCTTTCCCGTGATCAGATCCAGGGCCACCGGATTATCCCCGCCCTCGGGGACAATGATGTCGGCGCTCTTTTTGGAGGGCTCCACATACATCTCGTGCATGGGCTTAACGGTGGTCTGCCACTGATCCACGATACTGCGCACCGTGCGTCCGCGGGACTCCACGTCGCGTACCACGCGCCGCGCCAGACGAACGTCGGCGTCGGTGTCCACGAACACCTTGATGTCCATCAGATCCAGCAGAGCCTTTTCCGCGAAGATCAGGATACCTTCCACCAGGATCACGGGCCTGGGCTCGATGACGACGGTCTCGCCGCTGCGGTTATGTACCGTAAAATCGTAAACAGGGCAGTGTACGCTGCGGCCCTGGCGCAGCAGGTGCAGGTGCTCCACCATCATCTCGGTCTCGAAGGCTTCGGGGCAGTCGTAGTTGAGGCGGGTACGTTCCTCATAGGTCAGGTCGTCATGGGCGCGGTAGTAATTGTCGTGGTGGACGATGCTCACCTGGTCGCCGAAACGGGTCACCAGATTGTTCACCAGAGTGGTCTTGCCGCTGCCGGAGCCGCCGGCCACGCCGACGACGAGTATTTCAGACATGCCGCCCCTCCTTTATCGCATGGATTTGTCGTAGGGGATGCCCTCGGCCTTAGGAGCGCGGGAGGATTTGGAGGTGAAGGCCAGAACGACCAGAGACACGATATAGGGCATCATGTTGTATACCGTGCCGGGGATGTTCAGCGCGGCAAGAAGATCAAAGCCGGTGTAGACGTTGCTCAGAGCGCGGAACAGGCCGAACAGCAGCGCCGCCAGAGCGATCCGCTGGGGCTTCCACTGGCCGAAGATCATAACGGCCAGGGCCAGGAAGCCGAAGCCGGCGACGCCGTTTTCAAACTTCCATTCGGACACTCCCGCGAGAATGTAGCAGATGCCGCCCAGACCGCCGTAGACGCCGGAGATCAGCACGCCGGCCCAGCGCATTTTGAGCACGTTGATGCCCACGCTGGCGGCCGCCTGGGGATGCTCGCCGCAGGCCATCATGCGCAGACCGAACTTGGTCTTGTAAAGCGTGACATAGGCGATGATCAGCGCGATGACCGCGATGACCATGAACCAGTTGAACTGGAAGGAGCCGATGTTGATGATAAAGGCTTTCTTCTGGTTGACGTACTGGATCGTGGAGGAGACATCGTCGGGGTTGGCCGCGGTGTTGATGGCCTTTACGATGACGGTGGCCGCCGCGGTGCCCAGCATGTTCAGCGCGGTGCCCACGATGGTTTGGTCTGCCTTGAAGTTGATGGCGGCCACGGCCAGAAGGGAGGAGTAGAGCAGCCCGAAGCCGATCGCGCACAGCAGCACCAGCAATATCAGCGCGAAGGCGGGGATCCCGGCGGGGGCGTAGCGCATCATCAGCGCGCCGCCCAAGGCGCCGATGACCATGATTCCCTCAAGGCCCAGGTTGATGACGCCGGAGTGTTCGGCAAAGCATCCGCCCAGAGCGACCAGCAGCAGAACGGAAGCGAAGATCAGAGTATACTGTACAAGAAGCAGCATTACCTGTCGCCTCCTTCCGCTTGAGCCGCGGCTTTTGCGGCTGCGGCGCGTTTTTCTTCATTGCGGGCGATGATGCTGTTCATGGAGGTCTTCAGAAACAGAACAAAGCCGCACAGGTAAATGATCAGGGACGAGATCAGATCGGAGATCTGCGAGCAGTACATCGTTTTATCCACGAACGCGCCGCCCGAGGTGATGTGCTGGATGAAGTAGGACGCGAAGATCGTCCCGATGGGATTGAGGCCGCCGAGGAAGGTGGCGGCGATGCCGCTGAAGCCCATGCCCGGTACGGAAGAGGTGGTGCACTGCCACTGCTCAAAGTCGGTAAGGTACATCAGCGCCGCGCCCAGTCCGGCAAGCGCTCCGGCGATGGCCAGGGTCAGGATGGTGTTGCGTTTCTCCGCCATGCCGGCGTACTTGGCGGCGTTGGGGTTGCCGCCGGTGGCCTTGAGCTCATAACCGAAGCGGGTCTTTTCCAGTATGACGGAAATGGCGATGGCCAGCAGGATCGAAAGCGGGATCGCCAGCGTGACCTTGTCGTTTCCGGAGAACAGCTTCTCCAGTCCCAGGGTGGGAAGGATCGCGGAGGGGTTCTCGGTGGCGAGGTGGAAGGTGTAGGGACTTGTGGTTTCCTTCACTTTGGTCAGGATCATGTTGGTGGAGTAAAGACCGATCCAGTTGAGCATGATGCCGGAGATGACCACGTTCACGTTGCAGTAGGCTTTGAGCAGGCCGGGGATCGTGCCCCAAAGAGCGCCCACGAGGATCGCGAAAAGCATGCAGGCGATCCAACTCCAGTGCCAGGCCAGAGCGGCATACAGCGAAGCGCAGATGCCGACCGTATACTGCCCGGCGGCGCCTATGTTGAACAATCCGGCCTTATACGCGAACAGAACGCTCAGCGCGCACATCAGCAGGGGGGCGGTCTTCACCAGCGTGGCGCCGAAGTTTTTCAGCTGCAGCGACGCGCGGGAGTAGTTCATGAAGTTTTTGATCACCGCCATGATGGCTCCGGAGGCCCCGGCGGGATTGATGCACAGCAGCACGATATAGCCGATCAGCAGGCCCAGCAGGATGCAGATCAGAGAGGCCAGCAGCGACTGCACCGCATTGTTCTTCCAGAAGCTCTTTTTCATGCCTTCACCTCATCTCTCTTGGCGCCGGCCATGTACAGACCCAGCTCTTCCTGCGTGGTCTGTTTGGGATCGAGCTCACCGACGATCTCGCCCTCGTACATCACGAGGATGCGGTCGGGCACGTCCATGACCTCGTCCAGCTCCAGCGAGACCAGCAGAACGGCCTTCCCGGCGTCGCGCTGGGCCACCAGCTGGCGGTGGACGCCCTCAATGGCGCCCACGTCCAGGCCTCGGGTGGGCTGAACGGCGACCAGAAGCTCGGGGTTCTTGTCGATCTCGCGGGCGATGATGGCCTTCTGCTGGTTGCCGCCGGACATGCTGCGCGCTATGGTGATCGGGCCCTGACCGGAGCGGATGTCGTATTCGTCGATCAGTCTCTCGGCATAGGAGCGGATGTTGTCCCGGCGGAGGAAGCCCATGGAGTTGGTGAACTCCGGCTCAAAATACCGCTCAAGCACGATATTGTCTTCCAGGGTATAGTCCAGTACCAGTCCGTGCTTGTGCCGGTCCTCGGGGATGTGGCTCATGCCGTGGGTACTGCGGTAGCGTATAGAGGCTCTGGTGATGTCCTGACCGAGCAGGGTGACCTTTCCGGATACCAGCGGCTCCAGTCCCGTGAGACCGTAAACGAACTCGGTCTGCCCGTTGCCGTCGATCCCGGCCAGGCACACGATCTCGCCGGCGCGGACCTTCAGCGATACGTCCTTCACGGCGTTGTTTTTGTGGACCTTGCTGGCCACGGTCATGTGCTCGATGTCCAGGATGACCTCGCCGGGTTCGGCGGGCTTCTTCTCCACATGGAAGTTGACGTTGCGGCCCACCATCATGGCGCTGAGCTCTTCCATGGTGGTGTTTTTGGTTTCTACGGTGCCGATGTATTTGCCCTTGCGCAGAACGGTGCAGCGGTCGGCCACGGCCATGATCTCGGCCAGCTTATGGGAGATAAACAGGATGCTCTTGCCCTCGGCCGCCAGATTCTTCATGATCTGCATGAGCTCGTCGATCTCCTGGGGCGTCAGAACGGCGGTGGGCTCGTCAAAGATCAGGATCTCGTTTTCCCGATAGAGCATCTTCAGGATCTCGGTACGCTGCTGCATGCCCACGGTGATGTCCTCGATCAGGGCGTCGGGATCGACGCGCAGACCGTATTTCTCACTCAGCGCCAGAACCTTTTCGCGCGCTTCCTTCTTCTGAAGGAACCCGAATCTGTTGGGCTCCACGCCCATGATGATGTTGTCGAGCACACTGAAGCACTCCACCAGCTTGAAATGCTGGTGCACCATCCCGATGCCGAGATCGTTGGCGTCGTTGGGGTTGTTGATCGCGACCTTCTTGCCGTCCTTGCGGATCTCGCCCTCCTCCGGCTGGTACATGCCGAAAAGCACGCTCATCAGAGTGGATTTTCCGGCTCCGTTCTCTCCCAGCAGAGCATGGATCTCGCCGCGGCGAAGCTGCAGGGTGATGTCGTCATTGGCGATGATGCCCGGGAATCTCTTGGTGATATGGAGCATCTCAATGACATATGGATTGTCCAAGCGAATGGCCCCCCTCTCCCTATTGTACTTATTGTTATCATACTATGGATCGGGACGGAATACAATGAAAAATCGGGGTAAGGTCCGGGAAAATCGGCGCCGTTTTACTCCCCGGCCCCGTCTTCCGCCCAGTGTTCCCGCGTGAGCCGGCCGGTTTTTTCCAGCCCGGTGTAGCCGATATGCCTCAGCGCCTCATACAGAGCCACGGCGGCGGCGTTGGAGAGGTTGAGCGACCGCTCTCCCGCTGCCATCGGGATGCGGACGCAGCGCTCCGGATGGGCCGCCAGGATCTCCTCCGGGATCCCGGCACTCTCTTTCCCGAACATCAGGAAATCTCCGTCCCGGTAGTCGGCTTCCGCGATGGTGCGCCGCGCCTTGGTGGTGAGATACCAGATCCGGGCGTCCGGGTGAGCGGAGAGAAAATCCTCATAGCTGTCGTATTCTCTTACTCCCAGCCGGGGCCAGTAGTCCAGGCCCGCGCGGCGAACGGACTTCTCGTCCGTCAGAAAGCCCAGGGGCCGTATCAGATGAAGGCTTGCCCCCGCGCAGATGCAGGTCCGCCCGATGGCGCCGGTGTTGCCCGGCTGCTCCGGTTCCAGAAGCACGATGCCGAAACTCATGCCCAACCTCCTCTTTCCGAATAAAAAACAAGGCAGATCACGGAGGATCTGCCTTGTTCGGAAATGATCGACTTACTTGATGTTGCCCTGGTAATCCACGCTGACCGCGGTCACGGCGGGCTCTTTCTCGATGTCGTTGGAAACGGTGATCTTACCGGCAAACATGTCGGCCACGAGAGCCTCGTAATCGGCACGGGTGAAGCCGTCGGCGAACTGAGTGGAGCCGGCGATCTGGACGTAGTTCTCTTCGGGAACAGCGGAGACCAGACCCAGGTTCTCTACCTTGCCGCCCTCGAAGGTGCCGGCAACGACCTTGCCCAGCATGGTGTTGACCGTGGCGGCCAGACCCTTCATGGCGGAGGTGACGGTCATGCCCGCACCGTAGGTACCGTCGATCTGAGCAGCCTGGTCAACGTCGACGCCGATGACCTTGCCGCCGACCTTGGCAGCGGCCTCGGCCGCGGAGGAGTAGATGCCGCCGCCGCAGGCGAACACCACTTCGGTGCCGGCAGCGTACCAGGTATCCATGTAAGCGGTGATGTCGGCGTCGCCGTAGAACTGGTTGCCGTAAACGTACTTGATCTCGACGTTCGCGCCGGTCTCGGCAGCGGCGGCGTCAGCGCCCTGCACGAAGCCGTAGCCGTAGCGGACAACGGCGGGGACCGCCATGCCGCCCAGGTAGCCGAGCTTGGTGTAGCCAAGCTTCACGGCAGCGTAGCCGGCCATGTAGCCGCACAGCTCTTCCTGGTAAACGGCGGAGTAGAGGTTGGCGGGCAGGGGATCAAGTCCGGCGGAGGTCAGGTCGAACTCGGAGACGTCCAGCGCGATGAAGGTCACGTCGGCGTACGTGGGAGCGGTCTTGGCGATGGCGCCGGCAAAGGCGTAGCCGGGCATCACGACAACGTTGAAGCCATCGTCGATGGCCTTCTCAATGGCGGCGATACGGTCGTCATCGGAGTCGGAAGCGGGCTTGTAGTAGCTGAACTTCAGGCTGTTGGCTTCGCAGTAAGCCTTGCAGGCTTCGTAGGTGGTCTGGTTGAAGGACTGGTCGGTGATGTCGCCGTAGTCGGTGACCATCGCGACGCTGACGGCAGCGCCGGCAGACTCGGCCTCGGCGGGCTTGCTGCTTCCGCCGCAGGCGGCCAGGCCCAGTACCATTACCAGAGCGAGAAGAACGGCAATGTACTTTTTCATGTTTGTTTTTTCCTCCTTAATCATTATCCTTTTTAAGGAATTTCAACAGATGGAATTATAGCATGTTCCGTGAAATCGTGCAATATTTCCGTTTCCATAAAACGGGAGAAGGAAAAGTTTTTCCCGCGTTTTTTCATCAGTGTCGGCAGCGCCGCGGCAACTGTCCGTCAGCTGCGGACAGCCACCTCCAGCGCCAGCTCCATCATCTGGGTGAAGGAGACCTGGCGCTCTTCCGCGGTGGTCTCCTCGCCGGTGAGGATGTGGTCGGAGATCGTGCAGACAGCCAGAGCCTTCTTCCCGGAACGGGCGGCGTTATAGTAGAGGGCGGCGGCCTCCATCTCGATGGCCATCACGCCCAGCTTCATCCACTTGGAGGATGCCGTGGGATCGTCGTCATAGAAGGTGTCGCTGGAGAGAAGGTTGCCCACGGCGTAGCGCAGGCCGCGCTCCTCGGCGATCTGAGCGGCGCACCTCAGCAGCCCGAAATCCGCGATGGGGGCGAAGTGGCCGCGGAACCCGAACTGGTCGCCGAAGGACGAGTTGGTGCAAGCGCCCTGGCCCAGAACGATGTCGCGCACCTTCAGCTTTTCACTGATGGCGCCGGCGGAGCCCACGCGCAGGATGTTTTCCACACCGTAGAAGTTGAAAAGCTCATAGCTGTAGATGCCGATGGAGGGCATGCCCATGCCGCTGGCCATCACGCTCACCGGCACGCCCTTATAGGTGCCGGTATAGCCCTGGACGCCGCGTACGTCGTTGACCAGCCGGCGGTTTTCCAGATAGGTCTCCGCGATGAATTTGCTGCGCAGGGGATCGCCGGGCATGAGCACTGTCCTGGCGAAATCGCCTTCCTTTGCGTTGATATGAGGGGTGGGGATTGCCATAACTTCTACCTCCGTTTCAAATCGATGATCTCTCGCGAGCGATGCGTTTTTTCCAGCAGGAGTGGCACATGGCGAGGTATGTGTCGTTGCCTCCGAGGAGCACCTGCTCGCCCTCGGTGACTACCCTGCCGTCGGGGCCGATACGGGCGTTGACGGTGGCCTTGGAGCCGCACTCACAGATGGTTTTGATCTCGGTGATGGAGTCGGCCAGCTCAAAGAGCCGCGCCGAGCCGGGAAACATTTTCGTGAGGAAGTCGGTCCTCAAACCGAAGCAGAGCACGGGGACGTCCTCCTCGTCCACGATATCGCGCAGCTGATCCACCTGTTGGGGCGTCAGGAACTGGCACTCGTCGGCGATGATGACATTTCTGCGGCCGATCGCGTCGAATCGGGCGCGGATATCGTCGTTGGGAGCGATCACCTCGGCCTCGGCGGTCAGTCCGATGCGGGAGCGGATCATTTTCGCTCCGTCGCGGGTGTCGGTGGAGGGCTTGATGAGCCAGACGCTCATGCCGCGTTCCTCATAGTTGAATTTGGTGATCAGAGCCTGGGCCGTTTTGCTCGAGCCCATGGCGCCGTATTTGAAATAGAGTTTCGCCATCAAACCACCTTCCTTACGCCCTAACAGTACCACAAGCGGGGCCGGCAAGTCAACGATGAGCGGACGGCCGGGGAAAGAGAGGCACATAAAAAAGATCCCGTCCGAAGACGGGATCTTTTTGGTTGGCTATTTGCGATCAGATGTCGAAGGGCTCCATGCCGAACACGGGGTGACCCTTCTCGGTCAGGAAGTTGATCATGGCCTCCAGATCATCGGCGGTGGCCGCGATGGTCTCGTCGCAGATCATGTCGGTGAAGTTGTCGATGTCGTAGAGTTCCTTGGCGGTCTTGTTCAGAGCCGGGCCGACCTCTTCCTTCAGCTTGGAGGGCAGCCACACGATGCGGGCGATGCCGCCC
>CACXMX010000061.1 GCA_902768805.1 Oscillospiraceae bacterium | reverse complement strand
GGCAAGGTGGTGGCGGACGAGCGCGTGAACGTGCATGTCCGGGACTTCCTGTGGGACGGCTTCACGAGCATCGGCAGCCTGTTCCTTGCCGCCGACCACGCGATAGAGGAAGGGGCCGATCCCGCGAAGATGGTTAAGGAGATGCGCGCCATCGCCGAAGAGAACGGAGTGCTCGATTATTTCCTGTACACCTGCGAGAGCATCGCCGCGCAGGACAGCAAAACCGCGCGGACGCTGCTTGAAATGGCGGAACGCGAGGACCGTGAGCTCCCGTGGTACGACGAGGAGGGCCCTGCGCGCAACAGCGACGTGGGCTTCTCGGCCTACGAGATCCCGGAGGTGTCCGACGCGCTGCGCGCCGCTCTGAAGGACTCCTCCGCGCAGCTGTGCGTAAAGCCCTTCTTTTGGACGGAGTCGGAGATCAAAAAAGTCTTCGGAACGGCGTTCTCCAAGTTCAAGCCCAAAAAAGCCCGTCCCGGATACATCTGCGTGGTGGTCGGCGCAAACGCGCAGAGCCGCCCCGGCGTCGCCTGGGACAAGGGCGGCGACCGCACCGATCGATTCACATACACTCTGCGCGATTTCGTGAGCATGTTCAACGTGGGGGCTTTCACCGGCAATCCGCAGCTGGCGTCCTCGTTCTGGGTTTTCAACGTGTCCTACCCGTACTACGCCCGGTACGGCGAGCAGGGCGAAGTGAAGGGATACAACTGCGTGGTGACGCTCACCGTCATCGACGCGGCGAGCCACAGGAAAGTGGCCGAATTCTCCTACACCTCCGAGCTGGGCGATACCATCTTCGAATGGGAGAACGGGATCGCCCAGGCGGACCTGCCGCAGACCTGGGATCTGGACGGGGACGAGATAGACGCCTTCCGGAACAAGCTGCAGAAGTACATCGACGGTCAGACCGGGAAAAAATAAGGCGCCCGCGCAGATGAAAAACATCATCGGCATCGCCGGGTAAACTGCGCGCACAGTATGAATAACAGCAGTCCGGGATCTGTTCCGGACTGCTGTTTTCTCTTTTCGTTTTGGCCGGTCACGCCCTTCCCCGCTCTTTACATACGGTTTCCCGAGAGGAAAAGGATGTAAAGGCATGCCGGGTCCGGAACTATTGTCCGGTTTTCTCCGTCTGATATATCGAGGTGATGATCATGACGATCCCAAAGTTTACAAGAATCATCTGTCTTTTATGCGTGACCGCGATGCTGATTACCGTTCTTGCGGGCTGCGCCGGCGCGTCTTCCGGAGCCGTTCACGACGGAGCCGATCAGGAGTCCCCCGCCCCGGAGCGCCCCGGCGATACGGAGGAGCCGGTCATGTGGGCTGAACAAATGAACGCGAGAGAAACGGAGGATATCAGCCGGATGATGGAAATCGATTCTTTTGATGAAAGGTTTCTTGAATACCTGTCCCGGACCCGGAAGGGAAACTATATGGCCTCGCCGCTGTCCTTCCGCTACGCGCTCGGTCTGCTTCTCGCCGGCGCCGGAGGCGAAACGAAGGCCCAGCTCCTGAGCGCGCTCGGCGTCTCGTCCGAAGAGGAATGGATCTCGCACTGTCTGGATTTCAACGGATTCGTCGGGTATTTCGCGTCCGAACTGGAAAGAGATGTCGCCGAATTTGAGGAAGCGGTCAGTCAGGGCTGGGTGCCGGCCGGCACAGCCGCGCCCTTCCGCGCGCTGCGGGTCGCCAATTCCGTATGGAAAGCGGAGCGGATCCCGGAGCGTTTCAATGATGTCTACCGGGAAGCCATCGAGCAGAATTACGCGGCGGAGTACCGCACCTTCACCCCCGATAACGCCGCGGAAAAGATCAATGAGTGGGCCGGCATCAAGACAGAGCATATGATCGATAAGCTGCTTCCGGACGATTATCCCGCCGATCAATTGTCCGTTGTCCTGATGAATGCTCTGTATTTCAAGGATTCGTGGGTGAATGCATTTTCCAAACGCCTGACCCGGGAAGACGATTTTCACGCTCGCGGCGGCCGGACCGTCAGGAAGGAGTTCATGACGACGGAGGATCGTTTCGCCTACTATGAGGATGCGGACACCAGGCTCGTCATTCTGCCGATGAGCGGCGGAGTGTACATGGCTTTCGTGCTCGGGTCCCGGGAGCGGCTCGCGGAGAAAATCGCAGACGCGTACTTCGAAAACGTGGTCGTCACGATCCCGAAGATAGACCTTGAGACGGATTTCTCAAACGGAGAGCTTGTGGATTTCCTGAAGGCCTGCGGCGTCAGCCATGCCTTTGACGCGGGTTCGGCGGACTTTTCCGCCATGATCGATCACCCGGTCTTTGTGGGCGACATCGTTCAGAAGACCCGCATCGATCTGGATGAGGAAGGCGTTGAGGCGGCCGCGGTAACAGCGATCATGATGGTGGAAGGCGCCGCCTTGGAGCCGGAGGAGCCCAAAGTATTCACAGCGGATGAGCCGTTCTCGTTCTTCATTTATACGACGTGCAACGACACGACGGCGATCCTGTTCGCCGGAGAGATCGAAGAGTGAGGGCGGTACGTTATTCAAACACGATGGACGCGATGATGTCCTCGGCGTAACTCAGCGCCCCTTCCCCCATAAACATCAGCGCCAGCGCCGTGCGCCCCTGCCCCACCACATAAAAAGCCATCGGGCCGGATTCGAGGTCGCCGCGGATCACGGCGGCGTTCCGGCCGCCGATGCGCTCCATCTCGGGCTCAGCCTTCAGCCCGGTGGACTTGGGCAGGCGGCCGGCAGCGATGGAGGGCGCGAGCTCGTCGGAGTAATTCTCGTTCAGCGTATAGGTGCGCGCCATGATGATCTGGCTGCTTTTGTCCTTATCCACGAAGACGATCCCCGTGGTCTGCTCCAGAGTACTGTAGTTCTCCGGATACAGCAGGGAATATCCCTTCCCCTGCCAGGTCCTGAAGCCCTCCTTTGCGCCCGTTCCGCCGTTGTCAAAGGTGACGACGGATCCCAGCAGCGCGGCTTCCTCGGCCATGGCCCGCTTCCCGATCAGCACGAAGGAGACCAGATGCTCTCCGTCCGTAACGCAGATCATGAGCGCGTCCTGCTTTCCGGCCCAGCGCCCCGGGGCGCGGAAACCCTGCAGGTCGCCGTAGCGAACCGGCTCGTATTCCCCGGTGAACGACAGGTTCTTTCCGCTGTACTCCGCGAGCAGGTTCTTTATGCCCGGCGCGTCCGTCTCCTCGTCGCCGGTGAAGCGGATCAGGTCGGTGAAGATGGCGAAGGTGATCACGCCGTCGCTGCTGCCGGGGATCTCCAGCACGATCGAGCCGTCCTTGGCGGTCCCCTGCTTCCAGGAAGCGGGATATCGAAAGCTGTATACGTCGTCGCGATAGGCCGCCGAGTCTTCCGCGTACACGGTGACCGCGCCGCAGGCTGCGAGCAGGGCCAGCGCGCACAGGATGGTCAGAAATCGTTTCATGGGATGATCCTCCTTTTATGCCCGAATCGAAGCTGTACGGAGCCGTACTTCCCTTCTGCCGGCGGCGCTCCGTGTGCCGTTTTCCGTACCGATTTCGGCGTTCCTGCCGCCGGCAATACTATAAAGCTTCCTTTAAATACAAAGGTCTGCGCTGAGCATACACCGGCGCGCCGCCGCGAACTGTACAAAGTTCGCGGCGTCTTTTTGTAACCGGGAACCCTTGAGTATCCCCGGCACAAATGATAACATAGAAACGGTACAGAATGAAAATATCCGTGAACCGGTCATACCAAACACAGCAGGAAAGGAGTCCCCGACATGTATACGTTCAAACCGTACACCGAGCGCGTTGCGAGACTTCGCGACGCCGTGCGCGACAGGCTGATGGTAGCCGACGCCGTCAAGGCGCGTCTGGAGCTGGAAGCGCAGAAAAAATACGTGAAATACCCTCCCATGCTGCAGAAGCCTTACATGGCCCTGTATGTTCTCGAGCGCATGCCGCTGAACATTCAGGAGGACGAGTATTTCTTCGGCGGCCTGGGCAACAAGGGCTGGGGCGGCGCCGGCGGCGCCATGTGGGTGATGATGGATATCGAGCACACCTGGCCCATGGGGGAAGACGGCCTGTATCACGCGCCGGACGACGATCCGTTTTACTCCCATCAGCGCATGGCCATCGCCCCGGAGGACGTAAAGGAGCTGCGCGAGATCTCCAAAGAGCGGATGCAGCTGTCGGGCGGATTCATGGCCGCGGACTGGCTGCCGGACGGCGTGGAGGAGCTGTTCGCCCTGCAGGCCAATCCCTCCGGCAAAAAAGGCGGCTGGCCCGTGTATATGCCGCCCGGACATCTGACCCCCGGCTACCAGAATATTCTCCGCGAAGGCTACGGCGCCATCCGCAAGCGTGCCCAGGACTGGCTGGATGCGCGCAAGGGCAACATCATGGGCGACGACATCGGCAAGTACATGTTCTACAAGGCCGCGACCGTTGCCTGTGACGGCGCCATCACCCTGACCCGCCGCTATGCAGACCTGGCCCGGGAACTGGCCGAAAAGGCCTCGGACCCGGCGAAAAAGGCCGAGTACTTAAGCCGTGCCGAGAGTCTGGACCATATCGCCACAGAAACGCCGCGGACCTTCTGGGAGGCCTGCCAGATGGCCATGATGTACAACGTGTTCCTCAAGGCGGAAAACGACCCCGGCGTGACCAGCCTGGGCCGCTTCGACCAGTACACCTGGCCGTACCTGAAGGCTGACCTGGAGGCCGGACGCATCACCCTGGATGAGGCGCAGGAGTACGTGGACGGCTTCTTCCTGAAGATCAACACCTTCTACGGCGGCGGCTTCGGAAAGAACGCCCAGACCACGGGCATAGGCAATTCCTATCAGCACACCACCATCGGCGGCATGGATCCCGCCACCGGTGAGGACGCGGTGAACCCGGTATCGTACATGGTGCTCGAGACGATGGCGCGGCTGGATCTCCACGACCCGACGATCTCCCTTCGTGTCACGAAAAACACGCCCAAGGAAATGTGGGACTGCGCCATGGCGGCGTCCACCCGTGTGGGCGGTCTGCCCCTGCTGCAGAACGACGAGGTGATCGTACCCGCGATCGTACGTGAGCTGGGCTGGACAGTGGAGGACGCGCGGAACTTTGCCTTCATCGGCTGCCAGGAGATCACCGGGTCCGGCAACGATTATCCCGCTCCGAACGGTTCAGCCATGGGCCATAACGGCATATTCTGGGCGATCGCGCTGGACATGGCCATCAACAACGGCATCAACCCGATCAACGGCGCGCAGTGCCCGGAGGAGATCCGTTCCGGCTACCTCTACGAAATGAAATCCATGGACGAGGTGCGCGCTGCCTTTGAAAAAATCACCACCTGGATGATGACCTGGTCCGCCACACTCAACAACCTGACCGAGCACGAGTATCCGCGCCTGTTCCCGTTCCCGAACCTGTCCATTTCCACGGAGGGCTGCATGGAATCCGGAAAGGACGTCTCCGAGGGCGGAGCGAAGTACAACAGCTACGGCGGCACCGCCACGGGCCTCGCCACAACAGCGGACTCGCTGACCGCGCTGAAGTATGTGGTCTTCGACAAGAAGATCGCCACGGGAGAGGAATTCCTGCAGGCCATTCTGGACAACTGGGAGGGCCACGAGATGCTCCGGCAGATCGTTCTGAACACGGTCCCCCATTTCGGCAACAACGATCCCTACGCGGACGAGGAGATGACCTACGTCCAGGATCTGTACTACAACATCACCCGCGCGTTCTCCACCTGCCGGTGCTCCACCTATAAGTGCGGCACCTTCGGCGCCTCCGACCACGTGGTACAGGGCGAGATCACCTGGGCCACTCCGGACGGCCGCAAAACCGGCGAGCCCATCGCCGACGCCTGCAGCCCCGCCCAGGGCCGCGACACGAACGGCCCCACCGCCGTGCTCACCTCCGCCACAAAGTTTGACCAGAGCCGCCTTATGGACGGCATGGCTCTGAATCTGAAGATCCATCCCACTTCCCTGAAGGGCGACGAAGGCATCACGAAGCTGGAGAACCTGACAAAGGCCTATTTCAGCAACGGCGGCATGGAGGTCCAGTACAACGTGGTCGACGCCGAAACGCTGAGAAAAGCCCAGGCGCACCCGGAGAACTACCACAATCTGGTGGTGCGCATCGCCGGCTTCTCCGCCTATTTCGTGGATATGACCACGGAGATGCAGAACGACATCATCTCCCGCGCGGAGCACACGGTGTGAGCGCGCCTGTCCCCTCCTTTTCCCGGCCGCGGACCGGTCCGGACACGGAAAAGGGCCGCGAGCCCACAGGCCGCCTCTATGATATCCAGGGCTATTCCGTACAGGACGGCCCGGGGATCCGGACGACGGCATTCCTGAAGGGATGCCCGCTCCGCTGTCCGTGGTGTCACAGTCCGGAGTCGCAGCTGTACAAGAAACAGCTGAGCTGGATGGCCGTGCGCTGTCTCGGAGTCGATGTGTGCGGAACTCGCTGCATCGACGCCTGCCGGAAGAACGCCGTAGAGCTCGGCAAGGTCCGGGAAAACCCGGCGGACGGCGCGAAGATCCGTATGATCCACGTAAAGAGGGAGCTGTGCGACGACTGCGGCGAGTGCGCGGAGCGGTGCTTCGCCGGGGCGCTGTACCTGTGCGGAAGGGACTATACCGTCGGCGAGCTCACCGAGAGGCTGCTCCGGGACAAGAGCTACTACGACATGTCGGGAGGCGGCGTCACCGTTTCCGGCGGCGAGCCGCTCACCCAGATCGACTTTGTGGAGAGCGTGCTGCGCCGGCTGAAGGAAAACGGCGTGCACACCGCGCTGGACACGACGGGCTACGCCAAGTGGGAAGTGCTGGAGCGGACCGTGCCGTACACGGACCTGTATCTTTACGACCTGAAGCACATGGACAGCCGAAAGCACGCTGCCGTGGTAAAGGTGCCCAACGAGCCGATCCTGGAGAATGTACGCGCCCTTGCCGCGCGGGGGAAAAAGCTGCAGATAAGGATCCCCGTCATTCCCCGCTTCAACGCCGACGAGGAGAACATCCGCGCCACGGCGGCGCTCTGCGCCGAACTGGGAGAGGCGGTGACCCTGGTGCAGCTGCTGCCGTATCACAACTGGGGCGTGAGCAAGTATCTTCGCATCAGCGACGAGCCCGTGGCCGAGGCCGTGCCCCCGAGCGACGAGTATATGGCAAAGCTCAAGGACATCGTGAGCGCCTACGGCCTGCCCGTAACGATCCACTGACAAGTAATAGGGTTAACACAGGGGACGGTTCTCTGTGCTCAGTGCACAGAGAACCGTCCCCTGTGTTACCTTCTTTGATACAGGTAATACTTCCACTCCCGGCCCTCAAATACCATACTGCATTCATCCGCGAGCCGGTAGGCGGCAGCATCCTGAAGCGGGCGCTGCCTGGTTATGACGAAAGCGGTTTCGCCCTGCCGGATACTTTGTTGAATGGCCTCATTCATTTCCGGAAGGTCAATATTGAGTGTACAGAAATAGCGCTGCTCCGGAAGCACACCGGCAGCGAAATAGAATCCCCCGTCCAGAAAGCCACAGTTCAACAGAGAAGGATCATCCGATTCCCGAATTGTTTTTGCAAACCGGTATTGTGGGGTATCCTCCCTCGGGATCTTCATTAAATAGGAATTGCTGCTCAGGGTGTACGTCAAAATCGGAGTAAACACCAGCAGGATCACCGTGACGGCGGCAGTCAGTCTGCGCAGCAGCTGCTCTTTGTCTTTCAAAGCGGAGTTTACGATACGGCACAGCGCCGATATACCCGGCGGCGCAAAGACCGACAGGACCAGCGCATAATACGGATACCGTCTCTTGTTGAAGTAAGTGAATACAAAGAGAGAAACGGCCCCGAGCCATGCGGCGGCTGCCTCCCATCGGTTTTGTTTTGACTTCAGGAGCATCCAAATCAATCCGATCATCGCGGGAACGGACCAGGTGAGATTATTGAGCAGGTTGAGAAGCGGCGGATCATAGATCCCGCTTCGGATATTTTGTGAATAGCGGGCCAGATTATTCACGAAATAGGTCTGCCACAGATCATCCGCGGCGCCGTGAGCCGCAAACCAACCAATCACCGGAATAGACAGAAGAACGACACCGAGGAGAAAATAACAGGCCGTCCCGGGAAGCGCCCTTGCTCTGCCCTCTGAGATATACCAAAGAATGACTGCGAGCCCCATTCCGACAGAAAGGCCGCAGAAAGTATACTTTGTCCACAGCGCGGCAGCAAAGCAAAGGCCCAACAGCACGGCTTCCCGATTTGTCAATGCCGTGTTCCGATGTATCGCCCGAAAAACGACCCACATTTCCAACGCAAACACAGGCAGGAACAGTTCCTCCGCACTCCCTCCGTGCGAGAAGGCAGGAGAAACCGGGATAAGAATGGCAAGAGCAGGCACAGCCGGCCAAAATGCGCCGCGCAGATCAGACAGTGTCTCGGCAATTTTACCGCTCAGATACAGAAAACAGGCAAAACAGACGCATTCCAGAAGATAAACACCGAGAAAACTTTTTTCCGATACACAGGCTGCCAGATAATACAGGAAATAAACCAGCGGCCCTTTCTGCTCATACAGATCCCGATACGGCACCATGCCATGCAGGATCCCGCGCCCCACCGTAAAGTAGCAGTGCACGTCCACCCAGTCGTTCAGCGGATAGAGAAACGAGCTTTTTGTGCAGACGGTAAGGCTTAAAACAGCGGCGAGCGCGGCAAACAGGAAGAACAGGATCTGTCCGGATCGGTTTGCCGGCCGCGGATCAAGGCGGTTTTTTCTCATATGAAGTGTTTTATATACCGGTCGGAAACACAGGGGACGGTTCTCCGTGTTCGGTTGACTGCTTCTTTACACAGAGAACCGTCCCCTGTGTGACACTGACGAAAAGG
>CACXMX010000060.1 GCA_902768805.1 Oscillospiraceae bacterium | reverse complement strand
CGCAGCGACGCCGTCATGGTGGGCAGCGACGCCACCCTCGACCGCGGCCGGGGCCATCCCCGCGCCGCCGGCACCTTCCCGAGAGTGCTCTCCCGCTATGTGAAGGCCGGCGTGCTCACGCTCGACGACGCGATCCGGCGCATGACCGTGATGCCTGCCGACCGGCTGGGCCTCTCCCGGAAGGGCCGTCTGAGCGTGGGAGCCGACGCCGATATCGTGATCTTCGATCCCGAGACCATCGCCGACCGGGCGACCTTCGATTCGCCGCTGACGCCCCCCGCGGGCATCGACCGGGTGCTCATCGGCGGCAAGACCGTATTGCTTGACGGAGAGATCCTGGACCGCAGGGCCGGAAGATCCGTCCGCAGATAGAGTTCCAACAGACAGAACCCATCATGAGGAGGAAGCAAGAATGAAAAAGATCCTTTCCCTGACGCTGGTCCTGACCTTGTGTCTGGCCCTTCTTTCCGGCTGCGGCGGAAGCTCCGCCGCCTCGACCGAAGCCGCCGGCTCCGACGCGGCCGCTTCCGAAGCCGCCGCCCCGGCGGCCGCCGAACCCAAGACGCTGAACATCGCCCTGTCCGGACAGCCCGAGCACCTGGACGTGGCCATGAGCAGCATGGACATCGCCTCCGAGGTCGTGTTCATCTCCGTATTCGAAAAGCTGGTGGCTTTCGACAGCGAGAGCCGGGTGATCCCCGAGCTGGCCGAATCCTGGGAGCTCACCGACGAAAACCGCGTTTACACCTATCATCTGCGTCACGGCGTGAAGTTCCACAACGGCGAGGAAATGAAGGCCGCTGACGTGGTCGTCTCCATGAACCGCTGGATCGACGCCGCGGCCAACGCCCGCGGGCTCGTGGGCGACGCGCGCTTCACCGCCGTGGACGACTACACCGTAGAGATCCGTCTGGAGACCGGAACGCTCTATCTCAACGAGATGATCGCCGGGCTGGGCCAGCAGGCCGCCATCATGCCCGCCTCCGTCATCGGCGCGGTCGGCGCGGGCGAGCTTGTGCAGGAGTATATCGGCACCGGCCCCTACTTCTACGACGAGTGGAAGGCCGACCAGTACATCCGCCTGAAGGCCTTCGACGGCTACACCCCCTACGGCACTCAGGGCGACTACTCCGGCTGGGGCGGCTATAAGACCGCCTGGTACGACGAGGTTTACTTCTACTTCCCGGGCGATCCCGGCTCCGTGGTCGCCGGTGTGCAGACCGGCGAGTATGACATGTGCGACCAGATCGGCGGCGACCAGTATGCCGCGTTCGAGGGCGACAGCGCCTTCACGATCTTCTCCGCCGAGGCCGAGGAGCCCATGCTGATCTTCAACAAGGCCACGGGCGTCGGCGCCGATCCCGTCGTTCGGCAGGCGATCCAGGCCGTGATCAACTGCGGCGATCTGCTGCACGCGGCCTACGGCTCCGAGGATCTCTACAACCTGTACTCGTCCTACATGTTCAAGGACTCCGCCACCTGGTACACCGAGGCCGGCAGCGACAAGTACAACCAGGCCGATCCCGAGGCCGCCAAGGCTCTCTTTGCCCAGGCCGGCTGGACCGACAGCAACGTGTTCCGCATCCTGGTCAACAACAGCTCCTCCGGCTATGTCGCCGAAGCGCTGGTCATCCAGGAAGAGCTGCGCGCCATCGGCGTCAACTGCGAGGTCCTGTCCTACGACTCCGCCACCTACAGCGACGTGCGCAACAACCACACCGAGAACTGGGACGCCTTTATCACCGGCTTCGGCCCCAAGGTGCTGCCCAACATGAACCTGTATCTGTCCACCGGCTGGCCCGCCGAGGGCACCGGCTGCACGGATGAGCGCGTCCAGGGCGACCTGGCCGCCATCGCCTCCGGCGCCGATCTGGCCACCGCGCAGAACACCTGGGCAGAGCTGCAGCGCTACATGTACGAGGAGTACGTCCCCGTGGTAAAATTCGGCTCCACCTTCCTGAGCGGCGTGTCCCGCTCCGACATCACCGGCGCGTTCATCAAGGAGCGCCTGGTATGGATCGACGCCCGCCCGGCGGCCTGATCCGAAACCGATAATAAACAGGCACCGGGAGAGTCGAAAAAGCTCTCCCGGTGCGTCGTGTGTTCGGCTTGCCCTCAGGGGCAAAATGTGGTTTAATTAAGTTTATTATTCCGGCGGTCCCCTGCGGGCCGCAGTCCTCGCGAACGGAACGCGGGCAGAATGACAGCGGGAGGAGGCGAAGAGCATGCTCAATTACATATTCCGGCGGCTTCTGGCGCTGATCCCCGTGCTGCTCATCGTCTCTCTTACGATCTTTCTGCTGATCCATCTGGTGCCGGGCGACCCCGCGGCCGCCATGCTGGGCGAAAACGCCACCCAGGAGCAGATCGACGCTCTGCACACGGCCATGGGGCTGGATCTGCCGCTGCCGCTGCAGTATCTGCGCTGGATGGGCCGCCTGCTGCGCGGCGATCTGGGCACCAGCTACTTCATGAAGGGCACGGTCAACGAGATCCTGCGCGACCATATGGTGCCCACTCTGCAGCAGACGGCCGTGGCCGTGGCCTTTGCCGCGCTGGTGGGCGTTCCGCTGGGAATGATCGCCGCGGTCCATCGCGGCCGCGCGGCGGACCGGCTGATCTCCGGGTTCTCCACCGTGGGCGTGTCCATGCCCAGCTTCCTCATGGGACTCGGGCTGGTGCTGCTGTTTTCCGTTAAGCTGCGTCTTCTGCCCTCGTCGGGGTATAAGGAGATCGCCGTCGCCGGCTGGCGCACCCATATGCGCTATATGCTCCTGCCCGGTATCGCGCTGGGCTTTATCGAGATGGGTCTGATCATCCGCATGACCCGCTCCGCCGTGCTGGAGATCCTCAGCGCGGACTATATGCGCATGGCCCGCTCCAAGGGCGTGTCGCGCGTCCGCCTGTTTCTCAAGCACGCTCTGAAAAACGCGCTCATCGGGATCCTCACCGTGGTGGGGCTCTCGTTCATCTCCTGTCTCGGCGGCGCGGCTGTCACCGAGACGATCTTCAACATCCCCGGCATCGGCAAGCTCACGCTCAACGCGGTCATGCGCCGCGACTACGAGGTCGTGCAGGCCGTGGTGCTGGTGGTGTCGCTGCTCAACGTTGTGTGCACGCTGATCCTGGATCTGTTCTTTGCCATGATCGACCCCAGGATCCGCCTGCAGTGAGGAGATACCATGCAGCAGGAAACCTTTGACCGCAGACAGCTCTCCCGGGTGCGCCGGGAACTGCTGCGCGAACAGCGCGCGCTGAACGCCCGCCGGTTTTTCCGTAACCGGCAGGCTGTGTTCGGCGCGCTCGTGGTGCTGGTGATGCTGCTGCTCGCCGTGCTGGCGCCCGTGCTCGCTCCGGCCGATCCCCTCGCCCAGTCGGTGGCGAACCGGTTCGCGAAGCCCGGCGAGGCGGGATACCTGCTCGGCGCGGACAAGCTCGGGCGCGATCTTCTCAGCCGCATCCTCTACGGCGCGCGCGTGAGCATGACCGTGGGCCTGAGCGTGGGCCTGAGTTCCATGGTATTCGGCATGATCATGGGCCTGTACGCCTGCTACTATCCCACGCTGGACAAGATCCTCATGAGGATCTGCGACGGGCTGAGCGCCATTCCCTCCACCCTGCTGGCCATCGCGCTGATGGCCGTTCTGGGCAGCAGCATCTACAACGTGATCACGGCGCTGAGCATCGTATACATACCCCGTATGGCCCGGGTCTCCCGCGCCGCGGCGCTCACCGTGAAGGAGCAGACCTATATCGAGGCGCTGCGCTCCCAAGGGGCGTCCTCCTTCCGCATCATATGGGGCCACATCGCGCCGAACATCCTCTCGAGCGTGGTGGTGCAGGCCTCCTACAACTTTGCCAACTCCATCATCACCGAGGCCGCGCTGAGCTTTCTGGGCGTGGGCGTACCCGCGCCGCAGCCCAGCTGGGGGAACATTCTCTCCGAAGGGCGCGAGGTCATCACCACGGCCTGGTGGATGATCGTATACCCCGGCGCCGCCACGGCGCTGGCGGTCATGGGCACCAACATTTTCGGCGACGGGCTGCGGGACATCCTCGACCCGCACAGCAACTGAGGGGACCGCCATGGGTGAAAAGATCCTGGAAGTTCATAACCTGACGACCCGCTTCGCCACCGAACGCGGCGAGGTGACGGCCGTGCAGGGCATCTCCTTCCACGTGGACCGCGGAGAGATCCTCGGCCTGGTGGGGGAGTCCGGCTGCGGCAAATCCGTCACCAGCCAGTCGATCCTCCGCCTGTACGACGAGCGCCGCGATGTGCGCTACGAGGGCGAGATCCGCTTCGAGGGCCGGAACCTGCTCGCGCTGCCGGAGAAAAAAATGCGCTCGGTCCGCGGCGGCGAGATCGCCATGGTGTTTCAGGACAGCCTGAGCTCGCTCGACCCTCTGTTTACCTGCGCCGACCAGATCATGGAGTCGATACTCATCCACCGGAAGATCTCCCGCGCGAAAGCCCGTGCCGAAGCCGTGGAGATGCTGCGTCTGGTGGGGATCCCCGACCCCGAGAAGAGGGCCGATCAGTACCCTCACGAGCTCTCCGGCGGGATGCGTCAGCGCGTGATGATCGCCTGCGCGCTCTCCTGCCGGCCCAAGCTGCTGATCGCCGACGAGCCCACCACCGCTCTGGATGTGACGATCCAGGCGCAGATCATGGAGCTCATCCGGGACCTGAACGAGAAGCTGAACATGGGCGTGATCCTGATCACCCACGACCTGGCCGTGGTGTCCGAGATGTGCACGCGCGTCGCGGTGATGTACCTGGGCCAGATCGTGGAGGAGGCCGACGTCGTCACCCTGTTCGAGCATCCGCTCCACCCCTACACCCAAGGCCTGCTCAGGAGCATCCCCACGGTGAAGGGCGGAAAGCGCGAGGAGCTGTCCGTGATTGAGGGCACCGTTCCTCCTCTCGACCGGATCCCCGAGGGCTGCCGGTTCCGGCCGCGCTGCCCCAACGCCTCCCCCCTGTGCTCCGGGCAGATGCCCGGCCTGAAGCCCGTGGGCGAGGGCCACCGCGTCCGCTGCTTCCTCTGCGGCGGAGAGGAAAAGGAGGCGCGCTCATGAATCTCCCGATCCTCCGCGCCGAACATGTGAAGACCTGGTTTCCCGTCCGCGGGCTCGCCGGGCGTCCCGCCGGGACCGTCCGCGCCGTGGACGACGTATCTCTCACCCTTCGGCAGGGCGAGACCTACGGTCTTGTGGGTGAGACCGGCTGCGGCAAATCCACGCTGGGCCGGACTCTGATCCGCCTTCTCGAGCCCACCGACGGCCGCATTTTTCTCAACGACACCGAGATCACCTCTCTGACACAGCGGCAGCTCCGGCCTCTGCGCTCCAAAATGCAGATGATTTTTCAGGACCCCTACAGCTCCCTGGACGGGCGCATGCATGTGGGCGATATCCTCACCGAGACGCTGGCCATTCAGGGCCGCGCTTCCCGGCGCGAGCGCATGGAGCGCTCGCTGCGGATGCTCTCCGAAGTGGGGCTGCCCGCCGAGCACTTCTACCGCTATCCCCATGAGCTCTCCGGCGGCCAGCGCCAGAGAGTGGGCATAGCCCGCGCCCTGCTCAGCGAACCGGAGCTGATCGTTTGCGACGAGCCGGTGTCCGCGCTGGACGTGTCGGTGCGCTCGCAGATCATCCGCCTGCTGCTGGAGCTGCAGCGCGAACGGTCCCTTACCTATCTGTTCATCTCCCACGATATGTCCGTGGTGCGCTACATGGCCGACCGCGTGGGCGTGATGTATCTGGGCGCGCTGGTGGAAGAGGCCTCCGTGGACGAGCTGTTCGACCATGCGGCCCATCCTTATACCCGGGTGCTTCTCAGCGCCGTGCCCACGCCCGATCCCCGTACCCGCCGGCAGAGGATCGTGCTGGAGGGCGAGCTGCCCTCCCCGCTCTCGCCGCCCGGAGGCTGCCCCTTCCACACGCGCTGCGCCCACGCCACGGAGCGCTGCCGTACGGAGCGCCCCGAACTAAAGGAGATCGCGCCGGGCCACATCGCCTCCTGCCACATCATCTGAAGAGCCTTCCCCGCTGAAAGGAGAGACGCGTCATGAAACAGCCGTCCGGCACCGTTCCCCCGCTGGTGGGTCCGAACACCGAAAAGCGCTCGCTGTGGGATCTCTTCCGGTCCTCCGGCCGCAGAGACGCCTTTTACGAAGCTTATTCCCGCCGCGGCGATCTGTACCTGCTGTGGATGGAGTGCGCCCGTTTCGGCGTACGCATGGCGTATCCCTGCGTGCTGAGCGAGGAGGGAGCCGCGCCGCTGGTGTACGCCTCCGGCGGCGACGGCGAGGCGGAGATCAACGACGGCCTGATCCGCCGCTGGGAGGAGCTGGACATCTCCTCGAAGGCGGAAACGCTGGAGATCACCGTACTGGACAGGCAGGCCTTCCGCCGAAAATACAGGGAGTTTCTCCGCAGCTGAAAAGCCGGATATACTTCGATTGAGCCCCGCTTCACCGCTCAGCGGCGAAGCGGGGCTTTTTCTACAGTCCGAAGCCAAAGCCCCCGCCCATTTGGGCGGGGGCTTTGGCGTTATTCGTTCTTCAGGAGCTCACGAATCTTTTCGGTGAGTTCACGGGCTTTTTTATGGTCTGTGCCTCCGGCCGTGACGCCCGCCACCAGCGGGCCCTTTCGCGCCACGCCGGGGAAATAAAAGTCGCATTGATCTTTGTCCGAGGCGATGTTCGCGAGGATCCCCCGCTCGGAGCACAGCCGGCGGATCTCGCCGTCCGCGCCGGTGTCCCCGGTGGCGGCCAGCACCAGCGCCGCGCCGTCAAGATCGGCGGGCTCAAAGCGCCGGGCCCGGCGCTCTATTTTCCCCTCGGCGGCCAGCCGCGCGAGAGCGTCGGTGCATTCGGGAGCCGTCACGATGATGTGACCGGCAAAGGGCAGCAGGGCCTTCACGCGGCGTTCCGCTATCGGCCCGCCCCCGGCGACCAGGACGGTTTTCTCCGACAGGTCGAAAAACAGAGGGAAGAACAGCTTTTCTCCCACGGCTCACCGCTCCCTTCTCTTTTTCACGAAGTAGTTGAGCACCCCGCCCGCGGCGATGATCGTCCCGGCCAGGATCAGAACCTTCTTGGCCGCCTCCTGGGGGATCTGTCCCTTTGATCCCACGGAATCGGAGTAGAAGGTCAGCGTATAGTCTATCTCCAGCGCGTCGCCCATGGCGGTGGTGTCGGCCACCACGCTGATCGGGTCGTCCATGCGGGTGATGGGGATCTCAAAAGCCGAGTTTCCGCCGTCTGTCGTCAGGTTGTAAAACCACGCGTCGTCCACGATCATGTAGTCGTAGTAGGCGCTGCTCCACAGCAGTCTGGCCCAGGCCCGGCTGCCCCGCACGATCAGCAGAGTGGGCGAGCTCACGCTGGCGCGGCCGCTGCCTCCGGTCATGTTGACCTCGATGGAATACTCCCCGTCGGGCAGCTCCACGGCCACCGGCTCGGGCGGCGGAAGATCCTTCGCGCGTTCCGGCTCGGGGGCGCTGAGCAGCTCGTCCAGGCCCTCCATGTCGTAGTCTCGTACGGCCGCCTCGATCAGCTCGTAGTCCGGAAGGGGAAAGGCGAGCGCTTCCTTCGGCAGGGACGAGGCGTAGAACACCAGCTTGCGGTCGTACCAGATCTCCCGGGCCTTACTGTAGGCGGCGCAGTCCACCTCCGCGTCCAGCGCCGGAACGGGCAGCGTGAACACGGTGTGGTGATCGACCTCCTCAAAGCCCAGCCATTGGCTCTGATCTGCCTTGGCCGCCTGCAGCTTCGAGCCCGGATACACCCACAGATAGCTCATGCTCGGGATTTCGATTCGGCCGAACATCTCCCCGTTTTCCACGATCAGCTCCGCGGAGACAATGCGGAAAAACGGTGAGGAGGAGTCCACATGGATCGGGTAGACCCCGTCGGCCACATCCCGCCCGTAGACGGGCACCATGCCGTAGCGCCCGATCTTTTTGGTGCGGATGCTCTTCTGCGCTGCCGCAAGACGGAGCAGGGCGTCGTTCTCTTCCCCGTTTGCTTCCGGCTCCTCCGTTTCCGCGGCGGCCGCCGCTGCCGGCCCGGCTGAAGCGGCCTCGGCCGGGGCCGACGGAACGGGCTCGGGCGAGGGCTCCGGGGCATGCCTTTCGGCCGCGCAGCCGGCGAGAACAAGGCTCGTCAGCAGCGCGGCCAATGCTGTTTTTGCTCCGCGGTTCACAAAGCGGGCGCGGCCTTGGCGTGCTCGACGTACATCGCGCGCACTGCCTCGTACTCGCCCAGGCCCCGAAGGATACACAGCGGCTCGCAGCCCTGCGCGGCGATCAGGGATTTCCAGGAATCCTCCTCATCGCCGGCCATGTCGTTGACGGCATGATCTCCCGCCACCACCATCAGAGGAGCCAGGCAGACCCGGCGGGGGTTTTTCTCATGGATACCGTTCTGGATCGGTGCAAAGCCGGGATCGAATTCCACGGTGCCCACGAACATTTTGTCCGCGCCCTTCGCGGCGAAAATCTCGTTGAGACGTGTATAGACATTCACCTTCATCTCCGCGCTGCCGTGGCCCATCCAAGCGAAGATCTGATCGTTCTCCAGGGGATACTCGCGGATCAGGATATCAGCGAGGCGCTCAAGATCCTCCTCGGTGTACAGAAGAGGAGCTCCGATGCTTACCTTTTCAAAGCTGCCGGCGGCGGCGCGCACGGCGGCGGTCATGATCTGATTCTCCTCACCGTCGAGAAGATGCGTAGGCTGTACAAGCAGATCCGTCACCCCGTCGGCGGCCATGCGCTCAAGAGCGCCGGCGACAGAGTCGATCTTCAGGCCTTCCTCGCTCAGGATCTTCTTGCGGATCATTCCGCTGGTCCAGGCGCGGTAGAAGGTACGGTCGGGAAAAGCGGAGGAGGGCGTATTCGAGCGCGGTGATCGTGCGCTCACGAGTCGCGGGGACGGAGGTGCCGAAGCTGACGACAAGAAGTGCCTTTTTCATGATGAAACCTCTCCTTACAAGTATTTCTTTTCCTTACAGGTTTTTCTTCCGGTAAATGAAAACCATGGAAATCAGCCCGAAAACGACAAGATATGCCCCAAGAATGACGAACCCGATGACGTCGGGCGGCTGACCGTTGGCAATGGCGCGGATCATGGAGCTGGTCTGGCTCAGCGGCAGGATCGCCACCGCCTGGCGAAAGCCCGCGGGCATCTGCTCGGTGGAGAAGAACGTGTTGCACAGAAACGACATCGGCGTAATGATGAACGAGGTATAGCGCGGCGCGTCGGAGTAGCTTTTGGCCATGAACGAGAGCACCAGCCCGATGGTGGAGAACACCATGCCGTTCAAAAGCATGATGAACAGCGACAGGCTGTTGAAGATCAGATCCGTGCGGATCGGGTACGTCAGCAGCAAAATCACGCAGCCGGCGTAGAGGCCCCGCAGCGCGCCGCCCAGGACCTGGCCGAGGATGAACTGCCACAGCGGCGTGGGCGACACCATGATCTGATCGAGGGCTTTCTCATACAGTCGCTGCACGCTCATGTTCTGGGCGATGGCGCTGAAGCTGCCGGTCATGGTGGCCATGGACACGATGCCCGGCACCAGAAAGTGCAGATACGGCTCCCCGTGGGAGGTCGTCTGTATCCCCATGCCGAAGATGATCAGGTACATCAGCGGCGAGACCATGGCCGATACGGTGATCTTGTAAAAATCTCTGCGGAACTCCGTCCACTTTTCCCATAAGACCGTGACGATCCCCATCAGCGTCCCTCCAGCTTCCGTCCCGCCACGACCACAAACACGTCCTCAAGGGTGGTCGCGCGCAGCGCTGCGGTCTCTCCCGCGGAGGAGAGATACTCGATGGCTTCGTCCCGGCTTTGGAAATAGCGGGTCTTCAGGTCGTTCTCGGCGGTCTCGTCCACGGCGAAGGGCCCAAGCTCCCGGATCAGCGCGTCGGGACTGTCCAGCTTCTGCAGCTTCCCGCGGTTGATCAGCGCCACGCGATCGCACAGCGCCTGGGCCTCCTCTATGTAGTGGGTCGTCAGCACGATGGTCATCCGGTTGTTGTTCACCTTGCGCAGCAGGTTCCACATCTGCCGCCGGGAAAGGGCGTCCATGCCGGCGGTGGGCTCGTCCAGCAGCAGGATCTCCGGCTCGATCATCAGCGCGCGGCAGATCATCAGCTTCCGCTTCATGCCGCCGGAGAGGTGGCGCACCGTCCGGCGCCGGTATTCGCCCAGCCCCGCGAAATCGAGGAGCTCCTCGGTTTTCTCACGGATCACCTTCCGCGGCAGACGGTAGAGCCGCCCCTGATACTCCATGACCTCTTCCATGTTCATGTCCTGGCGCATGGAGTATTCCTGGGTGATGACGCTGAGCTTGCGCTTCTGCTCGTTGGCGCGGCGGGTCAGGGGAACCCCGTCGATCAGGATCTCCCCCGCCGTGGGCAGCAGCACCGTGGACATCATGCTGATGGTGGTGGTTTTGCCCGCTCCGTTGGGGCCCAGAAGACCGAAGAACTCGCCGGTTTCTATCCGCAGGTCCAGATCGTCGACGGCTGTGAAATCCCCGAAGGTCTTGGTCAGTCCCCGAAGCTCGATCATGAGCTTATTTTTCCTTGGCGATGATCAGCGAGAAATAGCCCGCGTCGTCGGGGATCTCGTCGATGCTGTGATAGAGCTTTTCGTTTTCCATGGTGCAGTTCTCCGCCATGACCGCCTTGCGGCCGCTGCGGCGCAGCATATCCTTCACCTTCGCCATCTGGCTGGCGGACTTCATGAGCACATAGTTGCCGCCCAGCGCCAGGTCGTCCTCCAGCTTGTGCACGGCGGGCAGCACGTGCAGCGGCTCGTCCCACTCGGTGAGGGGCGTGTTGAGCCGAGCGGCAGCCGCACAGAACGAGGGGATCCCCGCCACCAGCTCCACAGGATAGCCGTCCGCTTCCAGATAGTGCTGGATGTAGCTGAAGGTGCAGTAGATCGTGGAGTCCCCGAGAGTTATGTAAACTACATTGCGGCCCTGGTCGAGATAGCTCTCCACCAGCTTCGCGGCCTTTTTGTGTTCGGCGTCGATCAGCTCGCGGTCCTTCACCATGGGCATATAGATCGGCACGAGCTCCTTGTCGGCCAGCTCGGGCACCACGGCCGCGGCGATCTTGTATGCCACCGCGTCCTTGGCGACCTTGCCGGGGACGGCGATGACGTCGTTATCCTTAATGAGGCGGACGGCCTTGAGAGTCATGTACTCGGGATCGCCGGGGCCGACCCCGACGCCGTATGCGGTTCCTTTCATTTCTGTCTGTCCTTTCTTTTATCCGCGGAGCTCCGCCGCGGCCTGTTCCAGTTTTTCGCACAGCGAATCCAGCGTGGCTTTCTCCGCCGTCCAGGTCTTCATTCCGTGTTTTTTCGCCTCAGCCTCGGTCTGCCGTCCGATACACACCGCGCGCACACCGGAGAAATCCGCTCCGGGCGCGCTTCCTACGAAGCCCTTCACCGTGGAGGCGCTGGTGAATACGGCGAAATCGATCCCGCCGCTCTCGATCAGCGCTTTTGTGTCGTGCACCGGCGAGGATACGTAAAGCGTGTCGTAGAGCGGCACCTCGTCGATGTCCGTCACTCCGCCCCGGCGAAGGTTCTCGATCAGCAGCGGGTTGCCCATGGCGGCGCGCGGGATCAGCAGCTTCGCGCCGGGTCCGCACTCGGCGGCCAGCTCGGTGCCGAGGGTCTCGGCGTCGTACACCGTGGGCATGAAATCCGCCCTAAGCCCGACGTTCATCAGTGCCTTGCGCGTGCCCTCGCCGATGGCGGCCACACGCACGCCGGAAAAGGCGCGGATGTCGCCCGCGCGGAACAGATGCTCAAAGAACAGCCGTACGCCGCCGGGGCTGGTGAACACGACCCAGTCGTAACCGCCCCCGGCCAAATGCTTCTCCGCGGCCTCCAGAGCGGTCGTATCCTTCGTCAGCTCCGTGCGGATGGCGGGGATCTCGATGACCTCGGCGCCCTTCTGCCTCAGCTTCGCGGCCATGGAAGAAGCCAGTTCCTTAGGCCGGGTCAGCAGGACCCTGACGCCCGCGAGAGGCCGTTTTTCATACCAGGCGAATTCATCGGCCAGAGCGCACACCTTCCCCACCACGATGATGGCTGGGGTCCGCACGGTCCTCTGGGCGCAGACGCTCTCCAGCGTGGACACCGTGGCAAGGATCCTGCCCTGGCCGGCCGTGGTGCCCTGCTCCAGGACCGCCGCGGGCATGTCCGCTTCGATCCCGGCCGCGAGAAGGCCGCGGCAGATGTCCGGCAGCGCGGCTATGCCCATCAGGAACACCAGAGTGCCTCTGGTGCGCACCAGCGCTTCAAAATCTATATCGTAGCCCTGCTCGGCTCTCCGGTGTCCGGTGATGATGTGCACGCTCGAGCAGAAATCCCGGTGCGTCACGGGGATGCCGTTGTAGGCAGGCACGGCGATGGCGCTGGTGATGCCCGGCACGATCTCAAAGGGGACGCCGTTCTCGCAGAGCAGCTCCAGCTCCTCGCCGCCGCGGCCGAACAGGAACGGGTCGCCGCCCTTGAGGCGCACGACGCGTTTTCCTTTCAGGGCCTCCTCAAGCAGCACGCGGTTGGTCTCCTCCTGGCGGAGGTAGTGGTTGCCGGCGCGTTTCCCTGCAAAGATCAATTCCGCGTTTTCGGGAATGAGAGAGAGCACCCCCTGCCCAACCAGCGCGTCGTATACCACCACGTCGGCGCTCTCGAGCACCTCGCGGCCGCGGAGAGTGAGAAGTCCCACATCGCCGGGTCCGGCGCCGACCAGCCATACTTTTCCGGTCATATCCATGCCTCCTTATCCGCGCAGCCGGCGGGCCAGGCGGATGCCCAAAGTTTCGGGATCGTCCGCGCTGCCTTCGTCGGTCCCGACGCGGTGCGCCCCGGTCGCGCTGTCGTAATACAGCGCTCTGAGGAATATCGTGTCGCCGCGCAGCTCGGCGTGGGCGCATACCGGCGAGGTGCATCCCCCGTCCAGCTCGCGCACGAACGCGCGCTCGCACAAGGCGGCCGCCGTGGCCGCGGCGTCGGCGAAGCAGTCGAGATACGAGCAGTCCTCGCCCCGGCGGCCCTGTACGCCCAGGATGCCCTGCCCCGCGGCGGGGATGATCTCGTCGGGGGTAAACACCCGGCTGATTCGTCCGCCCAGCCCGAGCCGTTTCAGCCCGGCGGCCGCCAGCACCAGCGCCCCGTACTGCCCCTCGTCCAGCTTGCGCAGACGGGTCTGCAGATTCCCGCGGACGGGCTCTATGGGATTGTCGGGATAGAGCTCTTTGAGCTGCAGCGCGCGGCGCAGGCTGCTCGAACCGATGACCGCCCCGGGGGCGAGCTCCGTCACTCCCTCGGGCAGCACCAGCGCGTCCCGCGGATCCTCTCTCGCCGAGAAGCACAGCAGCGGAAGGTCCTCGGGCGTCTCCATGGGCATGTCCTTGAGACTGTGCACCGTGATATCCGCGCGGTGTTCCCTGAGCGCGGTGTCCAGCTCCTTTACGAACAGGCCTTTGCCGCCCACCTTGTCCAGCGTGCGGTCCAGGATTTTGTCTCCGGTCGTCTTCATGGTGACGAGCTCGATGTTTAGCTCGGGGTGCGCGGCGGAGAGCCTCTCGATCAGCATGCGCGCCTGCACCACCGCAAGAACGCTCTCGCGGCTGCCTACGACGACGGTTTTCATAGGGTGAACTCCTTCGCGGCTTTCAGCGTAAGCTCCAGGTCCTCCTGCGTATGCGCGGCGGACAGGAACATTGCCTCAAACTGGGAAGGCGCCAGATAAATCCCGCGGTCGAGCATATGCGTGAACCAGCGGGTGAACAGCTCCGTGTCGCTCTTCTGAGCGGAGGCGTAGTCGCGCACCGGCCCCTCGGTGAAGAACACGCAGCCCAGAGAGCCCACGTGGTTCAGGCAGTGGGGGACACCGTTTTCCGTCAGGGCGGCGTCCAGAGCGGTAAAGAAATCGTCGCTCTTCGCGTTGAGCGCGGAGAAGAACAGATCGGGCGTGTCGTTGATCACGCGCAGCTGCGCCAGGCCCGCGGCCATCGCCACCGGGTTGCCGCTGAGCGTACCGGCCTGGTAGACCGGGCCGAGAGGCGCGATGTTCGACATGATGTCCCGCCGGCCGCCGTAGGCGCCTACGGGCATTCCTCCGCCGATGATCTTTCCGAAGGTAGTCAGATCCGGCTTCACGCCGTAAAAGCCCTGCGCGCCGGAGGGACCCAGCCGGAAGCCGGTGATGACTTCGTCGAAGATCAGGAGCCGGGGAGGAATCCCTCCTCCGGCAGCACGACGCCCATGTTGGCGCCTACCGGCTCCACGATCACCGCGGCGATCTGGCCGGGATTGGCCTCGAACAGCGCGCGCACGCTGTCCAGATCGTTGTACGCGGCGGTCAGGGTGTCCTTCGTGCAGCCCTCTGGCACGCCGGCGGAGCCGGGGATCCCCTGGGTCATGAGCCCGGAGCCGGCGTCCACGAGCATGGCGTCGGTGTGGCCGTGATAGCAGCCGGCGAATTTGATGATCTTGTCCCGGCCGGTGAAGCCGCGGGCGGCGCGGAGAGCGCTCATCACGGCCTCGGTGCCGGAGTTGACCATGCGCACCATCTCCACCGAGGGGACCATGGTGCAGATCTGCTCGGCCATTTCCACCTCGCGCTCGGTGGCCGCCCCGAAGCTCAGCCCGTCCCGGATGGCCTTCGCCACGCTCTCAAGCACCTCGGGATGGCCGTGGCCCAGGATCATGGGGCCCCAGGAGCCGATGTAATCGATGTACTCTTGTCCGTCCGCGTCCCAAAGCCGGTCGCCGTCTCCGCGGGCGATGAACCGGGGCGTCATGCCCACCGAGCCGAAGGCCCGCACGGGGCTGTTCACGCCGCCGGGAATAAACGCCTTTGCCCGGGCAAATAACTCATCGGATCTCATCAGCCGAGCCTCCCCTCCGCCATGGCTTTCGCCAGCTCTTTGGCATAGTATGTGATGTAGATGTCCGTTCCGGCGCGGAACGCGGCCACGGCCATCTCGCACATGATCTTCTCCTCGTCGATCCAGCCGTTGGCGGCGGCGGCCTTCACCATGGAATACTCGCCGCTTACGCTGTAGGCGGCCACGGGCAGATCGACATTGTCGCGGACCTCGCGCACCAGATCCAGATAGGACATGGCGGGCTTTACCATGATGATGTCCGCGCCCTCCTCCACGTCCAGGAACGCCTCCTTGAGCGCCTCGCGCCGGTTGTGGAAATCCATCTGATAGCTCTTGCGGTCGCCGAAGGACGGTGCGGATCCGGCCGCCTCGCGGAAGGGGCCGTAGAACGAGGAGGCGAACTTTACCGCGTAGGACATGATGGGGATGTTCGTGTGGCCGTGCTCATCCAGGCACTCGCGGATGGCGCGCACACGTCCGTCCATCATATCCGACGGCGCCACCATCTGCGCGCCGGCCTCTACATGGCTGAGAGCGGTTTTCGCCAGCAGCTCCAGCGTGGCGTCGTTGTCCACGTCGTGGCCGCACAGCACGCCGCAGTGGCCGTGGGAGGTATACTCGCACATGCACACGTCGGTGATCAGGAACAGCTCGGGATCCAGCTCGCGGGCGCGTCGCAGAGCTCTCTGTACCACGCCGTCCTCGGCCCAGGCCTGGGAGCCGACCTCGTCTTTATGCTCGGGGATGCCGAAGAGCATCACACTCTTCACCCCGGCGTTATGCAGGCGCTCAAGCTCCTCGCCCATGCGGTCCACCGTATAGCGGTACTGGCCCGGCATGGCGGAGATCTCCTCCACGGTGTTCTCCCCGTCCGTCACGAACATGGGATAGATCAGAGAGGCGGGATCCACACGCGTCTCGCGCACCATTTTTCTCAGAGTTTCGCTCCCCCGCAGGCGGCGGGGACGAATCGTCATATCCATTGTGATTTCCTCCTCTTATATACTGTATATTGTTCCCTGCATATCCTCGGTCCGGACCGTTCCCGGGCTGTCCGCGCACAGCACCTCGTCCATCGCGTTGAGGCACTTGCGGAAGGTGTCGTCGTCCATGCGGCCGCGCATGCCGTGCAGCAGATGGTTGAGCATGCGCTCCGCGGCTCCCTCGGCTTCCCGGGAGAGCTGCTGCTTGCGCTCCTCGCCCAGGCGGGCCTTGCGAAGGGCCGGGGTCATGCGCGCGGCGGCGTCCGCTCCGGCGGCCTCCTTGATCCGCTGGATCTGAGGAATAAAATCCTTTCCTCCGTACCAGCTGTAAAACCTCTCCTCCTCCTCGTCCAGGATCGCCTGCGCCTGTACAAGCGCTTCCGTAAGCTTTTCGCTGCGGTGATCGACATGGAAGGAGTCGATGTCGTAAAGGCGGACCCAGTCGAGGGCTTTGCACAGCGGGTCGATGTCCCGCGGTACGGCCAGATCGATGAGCCGGATCGGGTGGTCCGGCTTCAGGGGTTCCAGGTCCTTGAGCTGAAGAGTGTAATTGGGACTGCTGGTGGCGCTTACCACATAGTCGCAGCCCGGCAGGAACTCCAGCCGGTCGATATAATTGATGCGTTTGGCGTGCATCGGGATGTCCACGACGCCTCTGTGGTACTGTCGCACCGTCACGGTCACGTCCGCGCCGTAATCCATAAGCGTCTGCGCGGACAGCCGGCCCATCATACCGTTGCCGATGACCATGCAGCGCTTCCCCTCCACGGAAAGGCCTTCCTCGGCGAGGTTTTTCAGCGCTGTGTGGATCACCGACTGGTCCGCGGAGGAGATATGCGCCTCGGTTTTTACCCGTTTGGCCGCGGTGACCGCCAGGCGGAAGAGCACCTCCAGAGTGTGGTCCGCGGCATAGCAGCTGCGCGCGAGCGTCAGCGCGTCGCCCACCTGGGTGACGATCTGATCCTCGCCCACGATCCGTGATTCCAGGCCCGCGGCCACCCGGAACAGATGGTCCACAGCCTCACGGCCGCGCCGCTCCACAAAGTACGGAGCGTACCTCTCGGTCTTCACGCCTATATATTCGCACAGAAGCTCCATCGGGGTGAAATCCGCGCGGTGATTCACGCTGAACCAAATCTCCATACGGTTGCAGGTGGACATGAGAATGCATCCCTCGATGCCATGGGTCCCCCGCAGGTCGATATAGAGCTGCTCGATCCGCTTTTTGGTGAAAGAAAACACGCTGCGAACATCCAGGTCCGCCCTTGTGTGATCCACGCCCGCCATCCAGACAGCCATTTTATCTCTCCTCAACAAAAATCCGCGGCGGGAATACCACAGGGATACTCCCGCCACGGCCCGTTTTCTCCATAGCGTCCTGCCGAAAAAACCGTCCGGCAGGAGGTTTGCGATACACAGCAGGTCTTCTGGCTCGCGCACGGACGGATCGTCTTCTCGGGTGTCCCCAATGACCGGTTCTTCGCCGGATCCGTCCTTATTCGCGCTTACAGCGGCGGTTCCGCTCGTGATTTGCACACGATTCCCTATTCTCCCGCCCTTCGGCGGGCACTGTGTCCGATATTTAAAAGGTATTTTTCGCTTTTAACAATATATCACTTCGGACCCCCGATTGCAATGGATACTTCCCCTGTTGTGTTC
>CACXMX010000059.1 GCA_902768805.1 Oscillospiraceae bacterium | reverse complement strand
CGGTCATATAAATCGGAGGACCCGGATCGTTCCGGGTCCTCCGATTTGTCATATGGCGCTTTGTTCTCGTATGTCCGGGCGGCTCATGCCAGCGGCAGCTCCGCCGTAACGGTCAGCGACCGGCCGTCTTCGGACACAGCGTGGATGTTCCCCCCGTTCGCTTCCGTGACGGCCTTCGCGATCGACAGTCCCAGGCCGAAGCCGCCCGTCTCGGAGCTGCGGGAGGTATCCTCCCGGGTGAATCGCTCGAAAAGCCGTTCCGCGCTGCCGGCCTCCATGGGCAGGGTGCTGTTCTTTACGGTCAGGCGGGCATTTTTCCCTCTCCGGGTCAGATCCAGGCGCACCTCGCCGCCCTCCGGGGAATACTTCATGGCGTTGTCCAGCAGGATGGATACCAGCTTGGCCAGCGCTTTTTCATCGCCGTTCACATACAGCTCGGGAGCGACAGAGGATCGAAACTCTCTGCCCTTTGAGAGCGCTATGGCCCGGAAAGGCTGCGCGGTTTCCTCAACGAGTTCGGAAAGGGACATCCTCTCCCTCGAAAGCGCGGGATCCTCCTCCATTTTGGAAAGATAAATAAGATCAGCGGTGAGATCCGCGAGCCGGTCTGTCTGCCGGCGGATATCCGAGAGCCATTCGCTGTCCTCCTCCAGCTCCGACTGCAGAACGTCCGCGTCTGCGCGAATGATGGTGATGGGCGTTTTCAGCTCGTGGCCGGCGTCCGTTATAAAGCGCTTTTGTTTGGCATAGCTCTCCGCGACAGGCCGCACGATCCGCCCGGAGACCGCCAGCAGAAGGAGGAAGACGGCGACCGTGCCGGCCAGGGAAATGCCGACGCTCGCGTACAGGAAATCGCGGAATGTCGAGAACTCCCGCTCGCAGTTGAGAAAGACGAGAAGGGTCTCTTCCTCGCCGGTCGCGCGGCAATAGCGGTATTCGCCGGCGAACCCCTTCTCCTTCCCGGAGGCGAACACGCTTTCGGCCTGTGCGAGCGCCTCTTCCTCCGTAAGAGAGACAAGGTGCTCCAGATCGATCCTTGAGACGGTTCCTTCCGGGGCAAACCACACGGAATAATACCGGGACTGATAGGCCAGCTCTCTGCCTCCGCCGCGGCGCGTCCCGAACAGCGCGCCCGTGCCGCCCTCGCCGGGCATTTCTTCCGGCACCGGAGGCGAGCCGGTATCGGGCCGGTCCGATCCCCGGAACATCTGCCCGGGAAATGACCCGTTATTGGCCGTGAGGACCTCCAGGGTCCTGTCCGCCTCGGCGATGAGGCTGCGGTAATTGAGCACGTTGATAGAGCCGATCAGGACGCCCAGCACGAGAAACACGGAGATGATCGCGGCAATAATGAATTTTCTGCGGAGTTTTCCGATCATGGGCATATCTCCAGGAAATAGCCGACGCCGCGCTGAGTTTTGATCTCAACGTCCGCGCCGACGGCTCTGAGTTCTTTGCGCAGCATGGAGATGTACACCCACACGATGTTCAGCTCCGCCTCGCTGTCGTAGCCCCAGACGCGGTCCATAAAGGTTTCGGTGGAGATCAGCTTGCCGGGGCTGCGCATCAGCATCTCCATCATCTGAAATTCCTTGCCGGCGAGCTTCCGGCTGCCCTTGGGGCCGGAAAGGTCGTAGCTCGCGCAGTCCAGCGTGACCTGTCCGAAGGAGAGGGTCTTGTTCTGCTGAACGGACGGCACCCGGGTCATCGCGCGGATCCGGGCCAGGAGCTCCTTCATGTCAAAGGGCTTGGTCAGATAGTCGTTGGCCCCGCTGTCGAGACCCGTGACCCTGTCGTCGATCTCGGATTTGGCGGTGAGCATCAGCACCGGCGTGCTGTCGCCGCGCTCCCGCATGCGGCGGAGCACTTCGATGCCGTCAAGCTTGGGCATCATCACGTCCAGAACGGCGCCGTCGTAATTCCCCGTTTCCAGATAGTCCAGCGCGCTCTGCCCGTCATAAACGACGTCAACGGAATAATTGTTCCTGGTCAGGATCGTGGAAACGGCCCTGGCCAGAGATTTTTCATCTTCGGCATACAGAAGTCTCACAGGCTTCACCTCAACAGTAATATACCACAAATAAAAAGAAAAAACATCTTCGTTTAAGGTTGCATTAGGGTTGCGCGGCTAAGATAAGACAAAAAGAAAAGGAAAGGAGCCAGACGATGAGAAAAAACCATCATGTGTTTCGCAGCGCATTCCTGTGCGCGCTCACGGTGTTTTCCGTTTATGTCCTGCTCGACACCTTTGTCATCGTCCGCAGGATCGAAACCTCCGCCGAAGCGCGGACAGACAGCGAGCCGGCCGGATACGCCCAGACAGGGCAGGCGGCGGTGACCTCCCGGCTTTCCGCCGCCGCGGAGGCGACTCCGGACCCCGAGCCCGTCCAGACCGAGGACACGTACCGGGATGAAAACATCAGCATCACCGTCACCGAGGAGCGTGTGGGCGGCACGAGCGTGTACCTGGCCGATGTGGAGCTGTCCTCCGCGGAATACCTGAAAACCGCTTTCGCGGAGAATACCTACGGCAGGAATGTTACGGGCAAAACCTCGTCCATCGCGGAATCGGTGAACGCGATTCTTGCGGTCAACGGGGATTTTTACGGCTCACGGCAGTCGGGCTACGTGATCCGCGGCGGGACATTATACAGAAGCGCCGAAAAAAACGGGGCTGAGGATCTTGTGATCTATGACGACGGGAGTTTTGAGATCATCCGCGAGTCGGAGGTCTCGGCCGGGGACCTGTTGGCGGGAGGCGCGCGGGACGTGCTCAGCTTCGGCCCGGCGCTGATCGAAAACGGGGAGATCGCCGTTACGCCGGACGACGAGGTGGGCCGCGCCAAGGCCAGCAACCCGCGCACGGCGATCGCGGTGATCGACGATCTGCACTACCTGTTCGTCGTCTCCGACGGCAGGACAGACGAGAGCGAGGGTCTGTCTCTGTATGAGCTGGCTGTATACCTGCAGAGCCGGGGCGTCCGGACGGCCTACAATCTGGACGGCGGCGGTTCCTCTACGATGGTGTTCAACGGCCGCGTGGTCAACAACCCCACATCCGGAGGCAAAGGGACAAAAGAAAGGAGCGTGAGCGACATTGTCTATATCGGTTGATCTCGACAGCCGGGACCGATACGCGTCCGTCGTCGGGGCGTATCTGCTCTCAACGGTGATCTGCGCGCTCTTCGGAGCGGTATACGAGCTGTTCAGCCACGAAGTCTATTCCTATTACATGATCTACGCCTTCGCGTTTCCTTTGCTGCTGGGCGCCGCGCCGTTTTTTATACTGCTGAAAGCCGGTATGCCTTTTCACGAAAGCGCCGCCGACCTCATCCATTCCGGCGTGGCCGCCCTTACCGCGGGCAGCATCCTGAAGGGCATTCTGGCGATCTACGGCACATCGAACCCTCTTATCGCGGTGCACTGGATCCTGGGAGCCGCTCTGACCTCCGCGGGCTGGACGGCGATGTTCCTCTCTGCCCGCTCCGTCAGGGCGGACAGGGGGTAAAAACAGATCCCGGACCTCACCGGCCGCGAGGCGGAGGCCGTCCGATCCGCGCTGTATCATCGAAAAAGCAGGCACACGCCATAAAAGGACGTGTGCCTGCTTTTTCCGATCGCGAAGGCAATAACCGCCGGTGCTCCGATGCCGGCCGGCCCGGGTCACTCCGGGATCTTCACGGTTATATTGCGGAATTCCGCATGGCAGCCGTAGGAAAAGACTCCGATATGGGCGCCGTCCGTGGAAGCGCGGATGCGGGAGCTCAGCGCTTTCATATCGTCCACATACAGCACCGCGATCTCGTTTTCGCAGACGAGCGTGACATGGTGGACCGCATTGGGAGAAAAGTCGAATTTCGTGAACGCCGCCGGGTCATAGGTCGAAAGCTCCGTGAGCTCATACCCCTCGTAGTGCAGCAGGCCGAAGCGGGCGTCCAGACACAGCGCCGTATACACGCTGTCTCCCCCCTTGCCCCCGAAGGCGAAACCGGCGCAGCCGTTTTCATCCAGCGTGACGTCGCACTCCAGCATCATGGTCGGCGCCCTGGTCCCCATGTCGGCCAGGGCATAGCCGTCCGCCGGGGCCGTGAGGGTGATATCGTTGTTTTTGATGCTGACCTTGCCCTCTTTTTTCACCGCGCGGAACGGCTTCTCCGCTCTGAACCATTCGGAATAGGTCTCCGGCGCCCGAACGCCCAGAGTCCCGTCGCTGTGCTGCACCAGCTGATGGTTGAGCACGTTTCCGGCCCATTGATAGATCCCGGAATCCACCGAGAGGCCCGCCCGGCCCAGCCAGCCGCACAGATATCGCCGTCCGCCGGTTTCGGCGGTCTTGGCGGCGTAGAAGATGAAATTGTTCCCGTCGAATACATTGTCCGCGGGAGCGGTGAACGGCCCGTTCGGAGAATCGCCCGCGGCATAGTAGGTCACGCAGTCCCAGCTGTATGTGAGATACCATTTATCGCCCATCCTGAACAGATCCGGGCACTCGAGCATATACTGCTCTCGCGGCGCGAAAAGCGGGCCGCAGAACTCCCAGGTTTTCAGATCGGGAGAGCGGTATTTCGCCACCACGCCGCCCAGCGCGTTCTCTCTGGCGGCAATGAGGAGCCAATAGCATTGGTCCTCTTCCATCCAGAACACCTCCGGGTCGCGAAAATCGTCCTTCGAATAGTTCTCCGGTGCGTAAAAGGTGTCTTCGGGGATCTTTTCCCAGGTTTCCCTGTCGGTGCTGACGGCGTGCATGACGCACTCCCTGCCCTTTCCTCCGTTGCCGGTGTCGTTGTGACCGGTGTAGAAGAGGTGGTAAAGGCCTTCCCGATCCCGCAGGACTGACCCGGTCCCGACGGCGGGATCGGGGTCCGACATGTTCCCGAAGGGCAGGACCATGCCGTGGTCTTCGTACTCATAGAGATTCTTTGTGGAATACTTGTAAACGGGATGATATCCCTGCCCGTTGTGATCCGTGTCGTACAGATAGTACAGCTCCAGCGTTCCGTCTTCCGTCACATAGGGCATCGTGTCCCCCACGTAGGCGTCCTCCGGCGCGGGAAAGAGCCGATATTCCACGGCGGCATAGGGCTCATCCGGCAGCTCCGCGTTCGCGCCGCAGGCGGAAAGGATCAGTGCGGCGGCAATGAACAGAAGGAAAAAGATACGTTTTTTTGACGGCATAGTCCCACTCCTCTTCTTTCGGTATACTTCCTGTTTATCCGCAAAGGTACCTGATATACGACGTCACGCTGTCGCGGCGGGAACTGTTGGCGATCACGGCCAGATAGACCTCCCCGTCGAAGCCGGCCTCCCGGAACAGGGGAAAGCCGGAGAGCGGCAGGCCGTTGCGCGCGTTTTCCGTGACGGTGTCGGCCGCTTCGGCCTCGTTGAGCAGCACCTCCAGCGAATTGTCGGAGATCACCACCGCGTTCTCCGTCAGAAGCGGCTCCAGCCGCTGCGCCGACTGCGGGTCGTTCTCGCGGAGCAGCTCGCCGAGATCCAGAAGATACCCCGCCCGGGACAGCAGGTCGTACCCTTCCCGGTTGGTGAAGACCACGTCCAGCTTGCCGGCGTTGACGGCTCCCAGGACCTTCATCCGGGAGGCGTAGGCGTATTCGTGGCTGAGCGTGTCGGCGTCGTCGGTCAGATAAAGGTCCTCGTAGGTATAGACCTCCTTCCGGCGAAGATCCAGGCCCGAATCCGACAGATAGCCGGAAGTCAGGCCGGTTTTCAGATCCTCACCGACCACCGTGTTTACAAAGCCCACATACAGCACCGGCTCCTTTTCAGTGAGGCGCCGGTAAACTCCCGAGCACAGCACTGCCAGCGCGAGAAGGCCCAGCAGGATCGGCCATTTATAATAGGTAAGGATATACTCCGCTTTCTCTCCCGGGGTCATCGATCGAAAAGCCGCCTTTAGGGCGGCTTTTTCTTTCTGGGAAAGCTTCATGGCGAGTCCTCCCCGTCATCGTCATCGGAGGGGACATAGGATACCGAGATGAGGATGCTGTTGAGCAGCCAGGCGCTGACCATCGCGCAGAGGCCTTCTCCGAAAATGATCAGCGGAGTAAAGATCCTGACGACGGCAAAAAACATGGCGAAATGGACGGCGAAGACCAGGATCGTGGCAAACAGATAGTGCGTGCCGATAAGGAAGGCGTTCTTCAGCATGGCGAGGCTGGTGTTGCTGACGCTGGCCAGAAGCGGGAAAACATACATAAGCACGATGACGTACGCGATGCACACCGCGATCACGGCGGCGAGGACCAGCGTCCAGACGACGGCCATCGTCCCCGCGGAAGAGGCGCGCAGATAAAACAGGATATACATGTCCGCGGCGAGGAAGAGGCCGAATCCCAGCAGGAGCAGCCATATGCCGGTGGCCTGCCGGAAGTTTTCCCGGAAGGAGCGGAAAAACATGGCAACCACATGGCTCTCCTCATCCCGGATGATCTTCAGGCTGGCATAATACAGCGCTGTCGTGGCGGCTCCCGCGGTAAAGATCGGGAGCGAACAGACGAACCACAGCAGATTCAGACAGCAGGCATAGGAGATTTTCAGCACAAGCTGGCTGAATTTGCTCTCATAGGAGAAAAACCTCATAGCTGACCGCCTTTCATTCCGTTTCGGTCGATTCCCGGTAGATCAGGTCTGTCTGGGTGTGGACGATCCGGAAATCCAGCGAGGGCTCTTTTTCGCGGGAAATCAGCAGCTGCAGCGCGGCGATGGCCATGATCTGAGTATGGATATGCACCGTGCTGAGCGTGGGGCGGCTGATGCGGGATTCGGGAGAGTCGTCAAAGCCCAGGACGCGCACGTCCTGCGGCACGATTTTCCCGATGGAAAAGAGGACCCGCATCACGTCTCCGGCGACGAAATCGTTCGCGCATATGAATATGTCCGGCAGGTCGCTCAGCTCGTAAAGGGCCTCGGCAATGTCCTCGATCCGGTTGTGCGGGATGATGAAGCGGTCCTCCACAGGGACGCCGGCCATCAGCATGGCCTGGCGAAAGGCCGCGTAGCGCTCATAGAAGGACTGACAATGCCTGTAATCGCCCACGAATCCTATGCGCCGCTGCCCCTTGGAGAGCATGTCGTTCACAAAGCGGGTGATCTCGGCGGTGTTGTCCATATAGAGCTGATCGGCCGGAAGAGCGACCCCGTCGCACTTTGCCGGACCGTCAACGAACAGGATCGGCACTTCGAGCTCGCACAGCATTTCATCGTAAGCCCGGTTGAACATCTCGATACACAGCACAGCCTTGACCTGATCCCTGCGGAAGGTGGGCGGAAGCGTCATGTCCCGGATGTTTTCCTCGGTGACGCGGTGGGTGTTCATCGTGAAGCCGAGCTGCGAGATCTCCCGCTGGAACTTGTCGAGCATGGTGGAGGCGAAGTGCGACTGCGTAAGGAAAGCCGAGGTCAGCAGCGCGATCTCCCCGAGGTATCCGGGATGATTCTCCGGGGCGGCGGAGGTGAGGGCCGCCGCTTCTCTGAGCTCGTTGACATAGGAGAACTGCTTGTATCCCATTTCGATCGCTTTGTCCAGGATCTTCTCCCGGGTCGCGTCCGCCAGCCCGTCCGCGTTGTTGATCGCTTTGGATACGGTATTTCGCGACAATCCCAAGGCGTCGGCAATATCCTGGATCGTGGTTTTTTTCTTCATCGTTCGTCACCCCGGGACCTTACAATATCAATTTAGTTTATCATAGCGGGAAACGGGTGTCAAACAAAGCGCGGAAAAAGCGGCGGAGTGTGCAAATGCACACTTTTATAATAAATCCCGGACAGGTTTTTTCGGGAGTCGGTCCGCAGATTGTCTATTATTGACAAAGTTATCCTCATGCAACGGGGATTCTTATTATGCAAACGGTTGACAATCTGATAGCGTGATGTTATGTTAGAGATGTATTTTTTACAAGGCGCTGTGCATTTGTCACTTTCAAAACAGGACAACTGCTGACCAAAAGGAGGAAGGTCCAATGGAAAAAACAAAGGCGCCCGCCGCAGCCGGAAGCGGCGGGAGTTCAAAGTGGCACAACACAAAGATCTATCTCCGGCAGCACTGGCAGCTCTATCTGATTTTTATGCTGCCTGCGTTCGCGCTTACCATTATCTTCCGCTATATTCCGATGGGCGGCATCATGATCGCCTTCACGGAATACAATCCCATCCGAGGCGTCTTTCACAGTGAATGGGTCGGTTTCGCACATTTCCAGCGTTTCCTGTCGTCCCCGGACTTCATGCGGTATCTCATGAACACCCTGAAGCTGAGCGTGTACGGACTGCTCTGGGGCTTCCCGGCGCCGATCCTGCTGGCCTTCCTGCTCAACCGGATCATGAGCACAAAAGCCAAGCAGAGGATCCAGCTGATACTGTACATGCCCAACTTCATCTCCGTTATCGTGCTCTGCGGTATCGTTCGTATCCTGCTCGCGCCGACCGGCATGATCAACTCCCTGCTGGGCACCAGCACCAACTTTATGACCAAGCCGGAGGCCTTCCGAACGATCTACATCGCCTCGGGCATCTGGCAGGGCGCAGGCTGGGCCTCCATCATTTATACGGCTGCGCTTTCCAACGCCAGCAAGGAGCTGAAGGAAGCGGCGGTCATCGACGGCGCGAACATCATCCAGCAGATCAAAGCCGTGGAATGGCCCGCCATCAAGGACACCGTGCTGATCCAGTTCATTATGTCCGTGGGCAACATCATGTCCGTAGGCTTTGAAAAGGCCTATGCGCTGCAGACAGACCTGAACCTGAACGCGTCCGAGATCATTTCCACCTATGTGTACAAGAAGGGTCTTTTGGACGGCGACTACGGCTTCTCCACGGCGGTCGGTCTGTTCAACACGGTCATCAACGTCATTCTTCTGATCTCCATGAACGCCCTCGTCAAGAAAATGAACGAAGGCAAAGGCATTTAAGGGGGGAGCGGAATATGAAAACCAAAAAGAAAAGCGAATTCGCAAAGCTTCCTTCCGGCGATAAAGCGCTTCTGCTCGTATCCTATGCCATCCTCGGTCTGTTCCTGGTGGCCATCATTCTCCCGGTCATTTACATCATTCTGGCCTCCTTCGTCGACCCGGTCACGCTGCAGAACAGCGGCCTG
>CACXMX010000058.1 GCA_902768805.1 Oscillospiraceae bacterium | reverse complement strand
GTGTTTTTTCCGCGGCAGAGCTGCGCAAAAACCTTTTGAAAAGTATCCTCTGTCTCATGCGGCGGTAAAAAGTCGGGCAGGGATCGTCCCCGCTCCCAAAGCTCCCCCGCTCCGTTCGGAGCGGGGGAGTTTTTGTTTATCTGAGGATCGCGGTGGTTTGAGGGCCGACCGTCAGCTTCCCGCCGGCGAGCGATGCCTCTCCGGCGCCGATGAAGGCGGTAAGGGTCTCAAAGCCCTCCGCGCCCAGATCGGCTAGGGAGACGCTCAGGCTCTCCCCGGAGGTGTTGTGTACCACGCAGACGCGCCCTCCTTCCCACTCGGAGACGAAGCCGCCGAGCTTTGTCCCCTCGGGCGTCAGGGGCGTATACTCTCCGCGCGCGATCTCGGGGTTGGCGCGGCGAAGAAGCAGCAGGCGCTTGTAATGGCTGTAGAGACTGCCCGCGTCGCCCTTCTGCTCCGCGGCCGAGGTCTGCGTCCTGTTGGCGTAATTCGCCCCCTCGGGGTCGCGCACGGTGTCGCCGTCGCCCCAGGGCATGGCCAGACGGCGGTTCGCGTCGGTGGCCGACGCGCCGCGGGAGCCGCGCATGCCCAGCTCTTCCCCGTAGTAGAGGAACGGAGAGCCCGGCGAGAGGATGTACAGGTTCGCGGCCATGCGCATGTCGGCGCTCTCCGCGCCGAGATACCCGGCGGCACGGTCCGTGTCGTGGTTGGCGATGAAGTACACGGGCATCGCGTCGGCTCTGAGGGCTTTGAGTCTTCCGAGCGCCCGCGCCGTATAGGCGGTGAAATCGTTCACGTTCCCGCCCTTGGCCGTGCGGGCGATGATCCCGTCCTGCCCGGCGGCGGTGAAGTCAAAGCAGTTCGACGCCGGGATATAGCGGTCGGCGACACTTTCGATGTCCCAGACCTCCGCCACCGTGTATATGTCCGGTTTGATCTCTCTCAGCCGGCCGATATACCACTTCCAAAAGTCCGCGCTGCGGTCGTTGTCCCCGTAATAGACGTATTTGGCCGCGTCGAAGCGGAAGCCGTCCGCGCCGAGATCCAGCCAGAAGCGCGCCAGATCCAGCAGACCGTTTCGGACATCCTCGCTGTCGAAATTCAGCTCCGGCATGTCGGGAGAGAAATTGCACTCGTAATAATCCCCGGATCCCGGGATGGGCTCCCAGACGGCGCCTCTCGCGGGATCGTCGGGGCGGCGCCAGCTATACCGGTCGTAGGCCGGAGAGAGCGTGTCACCCGCGGCGTGGGCCGCGCAGAACTCCGCGAATAGGCTGTTGAGGCGGCCGGTATGGTTGATGGGCAGGTCCAGTATCAGCTTCACGCCCCGCTCGTGACACAGAGCGATCAGCTCCTTAAGGTCGTCCGCAGTGCCGAAGGCGGGATCGACGGAGCGGTAATCCGTCACGTCGTATTTGTGATAGGACGGGGAGCTGAAGATCGGCGTGAGCCAGATGCCCTCGATGCCGAGGCTGAGCCCCGAGCCCGGATCGCCGTCGTTCAGGTAGTCCATTCGGTTGATGATGCCCCGCAGATCTCCGATGCCGTCGCCGTCGGAGTCGGAAAAGGACCCGACGAAGATCTCATAGAACACCCGGTCATTGTCGTCGGGCGCGGGCGCGTCCGCCCCTTTTTCCCGGACGACAGCTTCCCCGTTTCGGAAATCGTCCTGTCCGCCGGCGCCGGTCCCGGTCTTCACGCAGGCCGTAAGCCCGAGCGCCACAGCCGCGCACAGGATCGCTGCCATGAGCTTTTTCATACCCGGTCACATCCTTTCCCTCAGTCATCGTACAAAAAAGAACGTTCGATGTCAACGCCGTCACCGTCCGGGCCGGGCGGAACGCGGCGGTCATTTTGTATTATATACAAAACAACCGCCGGTTTATAAAACATATTTCATAAAAATGCGATTACGAATTGACAATTAATATGCGAGGTGCTTAAATCATACTTGATGAAAACGTTTACAGAAACGTTCCCGGTATCATTCGGGAGAAGGCCATGAAGGCGAGATTATGATCACTATCAAGGATATCGCACAGATCTCCGGCTACAGCATCAGTACCGTGTCAAGGGTGATCAACAACCGGTCGGACGTAAGCGAAAAAGCGCGGGAAAAGATAGAAAGCATAATACGGGAGCAGAACTACCAGCCCAATGAGAACGCGCGGATGCTTAAGCAGAACATCTCGTCGGATATCTCCGTAATCGTCCGCGGCAGCAAAAGCATCTTTCTCGAGTCCATTCTTGAGGAGGTCCAGATCCGGATGGGCAAGCACGGCGAGAACATAAACGTGCACTTTATCGCGGAGACGGACGACGAGGTGGCGACCGCCGTTCAGGTCGGGCAGACCCTGAAGCCCAAGGGATTCATATTTCTGGGGGGCAGCGCCGACCATTTTCGGGAGGAATTCTCTCAAATATCCCTGCCGAGCGTTCTTGTGACCGTCGACGCGGCGGATTTCGGATACGACAACCTCTCCAGTTTTACGACGGACGATGAAGAGGCCGCGGCCTGCGCCGTAAACATGCTTCTTAAGCAGGGGCATCGCAGGATCGGGATCCTGGGCGGCTATCTGAGCGACCGCAGCGGTGAATTTGAGGACAACTACCGCACCCTCAGGATCAGAGGCGCCGTAAAAGAGCTGGAAAAACACGGCATCCGTTTCGATTTTGAAAAAGACTATGAGCCCTGCGCTTTCTCGGCCGAGAGCGCCTTTCCGGCCGCAGACAAGCTGCTCAGAAGATCGCCGGACCTGACGGCCATTTTCGCTCTCAACGACGCTGTGGCGGTCGGAGCGATCAGAGCGTTTCGCGACATGGGCCTGGATGTGCCCCGGGGCATCTCCGTGGTGGGCTTCAACGGGGTAAGCTACGTCCGGTATCTCAACCCCAGGCTTGCCACCATCAGGCAGGATACCGCGAAGCTCGCGAGGAAAAGCGTGGATGATCTGCTGCTGAGGATCAGCTACGGCAGTCCGGCGATACACGAAAAGATCCCGTATGAGTATTTTGGCGGCGAGAGCACAGCCCCGCCGAGCAAATAAAGGAGACACAGCCATGGCAACACTTAGTTTGAGACATGTTCAGAAAATCTATCCGTTGAGAGACGAGGACAAAGAGAAAAAGAAGAGAAAGCGGAAAGGAGAGGAAGAGCCCGCAGAGAAAAAGTCGTATACCCTCAAAGTGACCAGCGAAGGCGTAGTTTCCGTAGACGATTTTAATCTGGAGATAGCGGACGGGGAGTTCATCGTTCTTGTCGGTCCGTCAGGCTGCGGCAAATCCACGACTCTGAGGATGATTGCCGGACTTGAGGATATCACCCGGGGCGAACTTTACATCGACGGCAAGCTGATGAACGATGTGTCTCCCAAGGACAGAGATATAGCCATGGTGTTCCAGAACTATGCCCTGTATCCGCACATGACCGTCCGGAAGAATCTGGAGTTCCCTCTCGAGCTCAGGAAGGTCCCCAAGGCCGAGATGGACAAAATGGTTGAGGAGGCAGCGGAGATCCTGGGCATCACTCCGTATCTGAAGCGGAAGCCCAAGGCGCTCTCGGGCGGGCAGAGACAGCGTGTCGCCATCGGCCGCGCCATCGTCCGCAACCCCAAGGTGCTGCTGATGGACGAGCCTCTTTCCAACCTGGACGCGAAGCTCCGCAACCAGATGAGAGCAGAGATCATCAAGCTCCGCAAACGTCTGAGCGCCACCTTCATCTATGTTACTCATGACCAGACCGAGGCCATGACTTTGGGCGACAGGATCGTGATCATGAAGGACGGCGAGGTCCAGCAGATTGGCACGCCGCAGGAGGTCTTCAACCACCCCGTAAACGAATTCGTCGCCGGATTTATCGGCATGCCGCAGATGAACATGTTTGACGGCGAGGTCGTGAAGGGTCCTGACGGGAGCTACTGCGTGAAAGTGGGCGGCGCGACGATCCCCGTTTCCGAGGAAAAGCAGCGCAGACTGGCCGAAAACGGCATCGGCACTCAGAAGGCCCTCATTGGCTGCCGGCCCGAGCATATCTCCCTGGACGAGGTCCCCGGCGCCATGATTGAAGGCGTGGTGGACGTGAGCGAGATGATGGGCAGCGCCGTTCATCTTCATATCAACGTAGACGGCAAGGACTGCATCATCATAGTCCCCACGCTGGACCACGATACCGGGAATCTCGGCAGCGACGCCAAAGTGCGCTTCACCTTCGCGCCGAACGCTGTGCATATGTTCGACCCGGAGACCAGGAAGAACCTGGAGTACGCCTGAATCCCGGCGATCGGTCATCCATCAGTAAACCGGATCCGGAGCCGTGCGGCCCGGATCGGAGAATAAACAGAAAAATAGGAGGAACCAAAATGAAAAGGACAGTTTGTGTGATCCTGGCGCTGCTGCTCTGCGTGGGCATGCTTGCCGGCTGCGGCGGCAGCTCCGGCGCCGCCAAGACGGAAGAACCCGCCGCCGCGGCTCCCGCCGATGCGGGCCCCGTGGAGGTCAATGTCACCGTATGGGGACCCCAGGAGGACCAGTCGGACGACAACGGCAAGTGGCTGCAGACCCAGTGCGAGGCTTTCGCGGCCGCTCATCCCGAGTGGAAGATCAACTTCACCTACGGCGTATGCTCCGAGGGTGACGCGAAAACCAATATCGGCACCGACCCCAGCGCGGGCGCTGACGTCTATCTGTTCGCGAACGACCAGATCCCCGATCTGATCAAGGCCGGCGGCATCGCCGAGCTCGGCGGCGTCACGGTCGAGAATATCAAGAAGAACAACTCCGAGACCACGGTGAACACGGTCACCTATGAGGGCTCCGTCTACGGCGTGCCCTTCACCGGCAACACCTGGTTCATGTACTACGACAAGTCCGTCTTCTCCGAGGACGACATCAAGTCTCTGGACGCCATGCTGGAAAAGGGCAAGGTCGCCTTCCCCATGGAGAACTCCTGGTATATCGCTTCTTTCTACGTGGCCAACGGATGCACCCTGTTCGGCGCTGACGGCGGCGACGCGGCCGCGGGCATCGACTTCAGCGGCGACAAGGCCGTGGCGGTCACCAATTACCTGGTCGATCTGATCGCGAACCCCAACTTCTCCAACGGCGACGTGGGCACCAACGCGGACGCCAAGGCGTTCTTCTCCGGCACCTGGGATTACCAGAAGGCTCTTGACGCGTACGGCGACAATCTCGGCATCGCGGCCTCCCCGTCCTTCACCATCAACGGCGAGCTCAAGCAGATGAAGGCCTTCGCCGGCTCCAAGGCCGTGGGCGTGAACCCCGCCACCGCTCTCTACAAGGAGCATCCGGAGATCGCGGTCGCCCTGGCTGCCTACCTCGGCGGCACCGACGCCCAGAAGGCGCACTATGAACAGCGCAACATCATCCCCACCGACAACAACATCACCGTAAGCGACGCCCTCGCGCAGGCTCAGATGGATACGATGTCCTATGCCTCCATCGTGCAGCCGCTGCAGGCCAACATGGGCCTCTACTGGGGTCCCGCCGAGTCCATGGGCAAGGAGATCGTGGCCGGAGCCGTGACGCATGACAACGCGGCCGAGAAGACCGAGACCATGAACACCTCGATGAACACCTCCGCTGTGCAGTAAAAAGATCCCTTTTCTCCGAGCGAATTAAGTCAAAGCGGCCGGGCTCACCGGCCCGGCCGCTGTTCTTCCGTTTTAGCGTTCACTCCATCAGGAGGACAGTATCTATGAAAGAAGATCGTATCTCCGTCCGCAGCGCTCTGGTACACGGCGATCTGTACACAAAGCTCTCCGTCGTACTCATGGGAGCGGGACTGCTGTTTCACGGCCAGATCATAAAGGGCGTCCTGGTATTGCTCTTTGAGGCCGCATTCTGGTTCTACATGATCAGGGCCGGGTTCTTCAACCTGAGCATGCTTCCGAGTCTGGGCACTCAGGAGCAGGGCAAGGTGTGGAACGAAGCCAAGCAGATCTACGAATACACAGCCGGTGACAATTCGCAGCAGATCCTTCTTGCCGGAGTGATCACCTGCTTTGTGATCGCGGCGATCATCACGCTCTGGATCCTGCAGCTCCGGCAATCCTACAGTCTTCAAAAACAAATCGGCAGGGGCGAAAAGGTGAACGGACTCAGGGATGATATCCGGGCTCTCTTCGACGGGAATCTGCATATCACGCTGATGACCCTTCCCTGCATCGGTATTCTGATATTCAATATCGTCCCGCTGGTCTACATGATCTCGATGGCGTTCACGACCTACTCCAAGGAGGACAACCATCTGATCCTGTTCGACTGGGACGGCATCCATCAGTTCATGAGAGTGCTGAACATGAACGGCAATATCGGCCGCCAGTTCTGGCACGTGCTCGGATGGACGATCGTATGGGCGATATTTGCCACCTTCCTGAACTACATCCTCGGCATGGTCCTGGCCATGATCATCAACCGGAAAGATACGAAGGGAAAGGCATTCTGGAGATTCTGCTTTGTCCTCTCCATCGCGGTGCCTCAGTTCGTTACCCTGATGATCATGAACATCATGCTGCAGCCCTCCGGCGCGGTAAACGTGCTGCTGAAGAACCTGGGTCTCATAAAAGAGTCGATCCCGTTCTGGTCCAACAAAATGATCGCCAGGATCACGATCATCGTGATCAATCTGTGGGTCGGCATCCCGTATACGATGCTTCAGGTGACGGGCATCCTGCAGAACATTCCCGCGGAACTGTATGAGGCGTCCAAGATGGACGGAGCGGGACCGGTGAAAACGTTCTTCAGGATCACGCTGCCGTACATGCTGTTCGTTACGACGCCGTACCTGATCGCCAGCTTCGTGGGCAACATCAACAACTTCAACGTCATCTACCTGCTGTCGGGCGGCGGTCCGACCTATGTGGGCGACACTGCCGGTCAGACGGACCTGCTGGTCACCTGGCTGTACAAGCTGACCGTCGAACAGCAGTACTACAACCTCGGCGCTGTTATCGGTATCATGACCTTCGTGATCCTGACGATAATCACGCTGATCACTTACAGGAACTCCAGTTCCTATAAGAATGAGGAGGCGTTCATGTGATGGAAAACCAGCTGAAGAAAAACAGGCAGAGTCCCCGCAAGAGGTTCGTCAACCTTCTTGTCCACATTCTGCTCGCGGTGCTTGCACTGATCTGGGTCCTTCCCATCCTTTGGATCGTACTGACCAGTTTCCGCGCGGAGCCGGGGGCTTACACCAACACATTCCTGCCGCAGGGCTATACGCTCAACAACTACGTCAAGCTGCTGACGGACCGCAATGTGCTGAACTTCCCGAAGATGTTCATGAACACACTGCTTATCGCGGTCATCAGCTGCGCGATCAGCACGTTCTTCGTGCTCTCGGTCTCGTACTCACTCAGCCGCATGCGCTTCAAGTTCCGTAAGCCCTACATGAACCTGGCCATGATCCTGGGGCTGTTCCCCGGCTTTATGACGATGATCGCCCAGTACTTCATCCTCAAGGCGATGGGGCTGACGGAGGGGTCCTCCATCCGGATCGGACTGATCGTGGTATACTGCGCATGCACCGGTCTGGGATTCCAGATCTCCAAGGGCTTCTTCGACACTATCCCGAAATCCATCGACGAAGCCGCGATCATTGATGGGGCGACGCAGTGGCAGGTATTCACCCGCATCACCATGCCTTTGTCAAAGCCGATCGTGATCTACACCGTCATGACATCCTTTATCGCCCCGTGGGTAGACTTCATTTTCGCGAAGGTCCTGTGCCGGGCGAATTCCGACCAGTTCACCGTTGCCATCGGCCTGTGGAACATGCTGCAGAAGGAGTACATCTACCAGTGGTACACATGCTTCGCCGCGGGCGCGGTCCTGATCTCCATCCCCATCGCCGTTCTGTTCCTCTACATGCAGAGATTCTATGTGGAGGGCATGTCCGGCGCCGTAAAAGGATAAACGGTTCTCATTCCCCGCATAACAAAGGATCCCGCCGTTCCCTCAAAGGAACGGCGGGATCCTTTATTTCACGGCGTTTTTGAGTTTTTCGGCGGCGCGCCGGAGCTTTTCGGGAGATATCTTCCTCTCCCTCCTGTCGAAGGTGACAAGCCCGTTGGTCTCGTCCTCCACATCGCTCAGCTGGGTGTACACCGCCGCGCACAGGCCCCGCTCCGCCAGAGGAATCAGCTGCTCCGTGAGCTTCACGAGCGCTCTCTCGAATCCGTCGGCGTCTGCGTATTTGCGGTAGCCGTAGGTCTTTTCCGTGTTGAAGCTGTGCGCCGGAAGCTTGAAGGCATAGCCGCCGTACTCGGACAGGATCTGCGGCCGGGTACGGTCTTTTCCGAGCCGCGGCGGGCGGAAATAGATGTGCAGGCTCTCCGCGTCGGTCTTTTTCGGGACGAACCAGCCGGAGGCCGTGTCGATGAACCGGCCGGGATCCAGCGCTTTGAGCCTGTCGTACGCGTCGTCGGCACAAAACTGCCCCCAGCCCTCGTTGAAGATCGTCCACAGCACGATGCAGGGATGGTTCCCCAGCTGCCGGACAGTCCCCTCCATGGCAGAGAGGAAGCTGCGGCGCTGAAGGGGATCGGTGTGCAGTTTCCGGTCGTCCCTGCGCCACAGGCCCAGTGTGGGCAGCGCCGTATCGCGCAGGAAATCGTATTTTCCCGCGTTCACCATGTCCTGAAACACGATCATCCCCAGACGGTCGCAGTCGTAATAAAACCGCTCCGGTTCGATCTTGATGTGCTTGCGCAGGGTGTTATAGCCGAACTCGCGCGCCGTCAGGATGTCCCGCTCATACAGTTCCGGAGCGGCGGGGGTGTACAGTCCGTCGGACCACCAGCCCTGATCCAGCAGGCCGTGGAAGAAAAACGGCTTCCCGTTCAGGCACAGGCGGGGCAGCCCCTTCTCGTCCGGTACGACCGAGAGGGTGCGCAGAGCGAAATAGGATCCGACCCGGTCCTCTCCGGAAATTATGGTAAACCGATAGAGCTTCGGCGTCTCCGGGCACCACAGTACGGGGCCCCGACCGTGACCATGGCGCGGCGGTCGTCGGTTTTGATATCCAGGCCGGTGATATGACGCTCCGGAACCGGCTCCAGCCAGACCGTCTGCCAGATGCCCGAGACCGGAGTGTACCACATGCCGCCCCGCTCCGTCTTCTGCTTTCCCCACGGGAAGCGGGGATCGAGATCGTTGACGGCCCGGACGGAAAGCTCATTCTCTCCGGGCCGGAGCATTTCTGTTATGTCAACCGAAAAGGCCAGATACCCGTTGTCGTGCTCCGCGGCGCGCAGGCCGTTGACGCGCACCTCCGCCTCCCGGCTCACCGCGCCGAAATGCAGCAGGATCCTCTCCCCCGCCCATGCCTCCGGGATCCGGAAGGTCCGGCGGTACGTCATCGGCTCGCCGCACTTGGGAGGGTCTTCTATGCCCGAGAGCAGGCTCTCGGGGCAGAACGGCACCACGACAGGCTCCCTTCTGCCGGAATGCTCCAGCTCCCATCGGCCGTTCAGACACAGCCAGTCGCGCCGCGCCAGCTGCGGACGGGGATAGTCCTCCCATGGGATATCCGGGAGGCGCTCCCCCTCGGCTGTGAACAGTCTCCGCACACTTCACCCCTCCTTTTGGGAAAAGTATACCACACCGCGCTTTTCGCGGCGAGTATATTTGAAGCCCGCAAGCAGGCAGAAAGGCTCTCTGTTATGAACAGAGAGCCTTTTCATCCGGTATTAAAGATACCTTCGTTCGACGCGGGGACTCAGCGCGGCGGTGAGGCCGCAGCCCTCACTGTCGCCGATCAGGGCGGCCACGGTCTGCGAGGAAAGGAAATTTCCCGCGGCGTCATAGCCGAAGAAGGTCACCTCGTCGCCGGGGGCGGCGTCGATCCCGCTGAGGTCGGCGAAGCTCTGGTCCATGCATGAGGCCAGCATATGCGCCGTTTTTCCGTTCACCAGCACCGGCGCGCCGGCCTTCGCCAGAGCGTCCGGATACCCGTCGCCGTAGCCGACGGACAGCACGCCCACCTTCGTGTCCCCCGGCAGCCGGAAGGAGTTGCCGTAGGCGAGGGTCTCCCCCGCCGCGCGCTCCCGTATATCCGCGATATAGGCCCGGAACGAGGCGCACTCCCGGATCCTCCCGTCGGGCGTTTCCGGATTGTCCATGTACAGCCGCCGTCCCACGCGTACGGCGTCCAGATTATACTTCGCGTCGGCCTCCAGAGGGGCGGAGCTGGAGATGTGGCGTATGCCTGTGTCGATCCCGCGGGAGTTGAGCTCCGCGATCATGTCCAGAAACAGCTTCAGCTGCTCGTCCATGTGTTCGATTACGGTATCGGCAAAATGGGAGAAGGTGCCCGTGACGTTCAGATACGGGGCGTATTCCTTCATCCTCGCCGAGAGCTCCTCCGTCTCGCCGGGCACAAAGCCGATACGGTGGAGGCCCGTATCCAGCTTGAGCTGCAGCTTCAGCGGTTTTCCCAGCTTCTGCGACACGGCCCTGAATACCTCGAACTGACGGAAGCTGCCCAAGGTCAGGGTGAGGTCCGCCTCGGCGGCGGCGCAGACCTGGAAATCCAGAGGAAGGCTCATCACCATGACCGGCGCTTCGATCCCGGCGCGGCGCAGCTCCAGTCCCTCGGAGGGATGGGACACGGCAAACTCACGGACGCCCAGCCGGGCCAGTTCCCGGGTGATCGGAACGGCGCCGAGGCCGTAGGCGTTGCCCTTGACCACGGCCACCAGCTCTGCTTCGCCCAGGTCCTCCCGGATCGCGCGGACGTTGCCGGCCAGCGCTTCGGTATCTATAAGAAGACAGGAATTGCTTTCCATTCTTCCGCTCTCCGTGTTTACAGAACTTTTGAGAGGAACAGCCGGGTGCGGGGGTTCTGCGGGTTGTCGAAAAGCTCGTTGGGGGTGTTCTCTTCAAGGATGGAGCCGCCGTCCATGAAGATGACCCGGTCGGCCACCTCCCGGGCGAAGCCCATCTCGTGGGTCACGACCACCATGGTCATGCCGTCCTTCGCCAGATCGCGCATCAGGTCCAGCACTTCCCCGACCATCTCGGGGTCCAGCGCGGAGGTGGGCTCGTCGAAGAGCATGACCTCGGGCTCCATGGCCAGCGCCCGGACGATGGCGATGCGCTGCTTCTGTCCGCCGGAGAGCATGTTGGGATATTCGTTCACCTTGTCGGCCAGGCCGATGCGCTCGAGCAGCTTCATGGCCAGAGCCCGCGCCTCGTTTGGCGTTTTGAGCTTGAGCGTGACGGGCGCTATCGTGATGTTCTGCAGGACCGTTTTGTGCGGGAACAGGTTGAAGTGCTGGAACACCATGCCCATCTTTCTCCGGTGCAGATCCACGTCCACGGACTTGTCCGCCAGATCCACTCCGTCGAAATAGATATGCCCGGAGGTCGGCACCTCCAGCATGTTCAGGCAGCGCAGGAGGGTGGATTTTCCGGAGCCGGAGGGGCCGATGATGGCCACCACCTCGCCCCGCGCCACCGAGAGGCTGCTCTCGTTCAGGGCGCGGACCTCGCCGTTGTTGTACTCCTTGGTGACGTTTTCCACGCGGATGAGATCACTGCTTGTCGCCACGGCGCATCCTCCTTTCCACCGCTTCAATGGCCTTGGAGGCCG
>CACXMX010000057.1 GCA_902768805.1 Oscillospiraceae bacterium | reverse complement strand
CGTCCCGGAAGGTGTTGAACAGATTGCGTATCACCCGGGATATAAGAGGCGCGCTGCCGCCCCGGTAATAAAGGAAGATATTATTATAAAAGTATCCGGTGAAAAGATCGTTCAGCGCGTGGCTGAAGGCAAAATAAGCTGTCACCGGAGCGGTAACAAGCACAATTCCCAGCGCAACATAGAGCACCATCTCTCCCAGGCGGCGCCAATCGCGCTGTCTCATCATCGTGTAAGCCGGAACGAGGACCCAGCCCGGGAAGAAGGCGACCATGGAGTATTTGATCCAAAGGACACAAGCCGAAGTGATCCCGATGCAAAACCATTCCGCCCGACGCAAAGCGCGATCCTCCCTGTCGGCACGCATGCCTGTGTACAGAGCGTATGCCAGCAGGGGCAGACAGAACTCTTCCGCCAAATCTCCGAATACGAAGCAGGGCAGCGTATAGATCAGAGCAGCCACGGGAAGCAGCAGCGGAAGGATTTTTCGAGGCGCCCATAAAAGCAGAGTTTTGGCCGAGAGAATCAAAAATGCCGAAGCTGCCGCGATCTCCCAAAGCCACACGCCCAGAAAGGTACGCGGTGAAATATAATAGGCGGCCGTATGCAGGAGATAAAGCAGGATCCCCTTCTGTTCGTAGATATCACGATACAGCACCTTCCCGTGTGCCATGGCCTTGCCCACGGTGAAATAACAGTTGGAATCCGCCCAATCGTTGAAAGGATAAAGAGGCGATGATTTGGAACAGATCGTGATCACCGCCGCGGCGAACACGATCAGCATCACTCCATCGGCAGGGGTGAGCCTTCCCGTTTCCTCTGTCGGCGTGTTCCTGTCTGAGCGGATAGCAAAGCATCGGTAAAAAAACAGGAAAGCCGGTATGGACAATATAAGAACAGCCGCGATGACCGCACCGCTGCTGAGCGTGAAAGACCTGTCCCGGAGCCCGTCAAAAAACCGGTGCGTGAGCAGTCCGGTCACAGACGCGGAACAGATCACAAAAATCAGGGATCCTCCCCGATTTGCCCGGGCAGGTTCGCCGTCAGAGCGAAGCAAAGCGATCCCGGCAGAAAGAATCGCTGCCGTCAGGGGCAGCGAAGCCGGAAGTGTCGGCGCAAAAAACAGCGTCAGAAGAACGGCGGCCGCGAATCCGGCAGCGGCAATGGTCTTACCGGAGAACAATTTCAATTTCGGGCTCACCGCCTTTCACAATTATACCGGGCATCCGCGATATGCCGTTCCGGTCCTGCCGCATTTGACAATATGTTTCCTGTATACTAAGATGACCGTATAAGGGGGTGAGCGGCACAGAATGACTAAACTCCGCCATGCCTGGCTCATTATGGCCCACGGCAATTATCCGATCCTTGAGCGGCAGATCCGTTTTCTCGACAGCGAAAACGCGGACATTTTCGTTCACATGGATGCTGACGGCTTTCCCTTTGAACAATACCGAGCTTTGGCGAAAAAGTCAACGGTCACTTTTCTTCCCCGGAAGAAGGTGTTCTGGGGGGATCTGAGCCAGATCGAATGCGAGCTTCGCCTTCTGGAGGCGGCTGCCGAGCGCGGTTACGACTACTACCATCTGCTCTCCGGAGTGGATGTTCCCATCAAGAGCCGTTCATACATTGAAAACTACTTTTCCGAGCGTAATGGGACAAATTTCGTCAAATTTCAGTCCCCGACCATCGGCGCGCATGACCTTGCGAGAGTAAAGTACTTCTACCCGCTGCAGAAATGGAACATCCGGAACCGATTCGCCCGCGCCGCGGTCCGTGAACTCACCGTTCTTCCCCAGCGGATCGCAGGAGTAAACAGAACGAAAAAACATCCCGGCGTCGTGTTCCAAAAGGGGACCAACTGGTTCGACATCACCGATGGCCTCGCCCGATATGTCCTCTCACAAAAGGACACGATCCGGAAGATGTACCGCTCCACCTGCTGCGCCGATGAGATCTTCCTGCAGACAATTGTTATGAACTCCCGCTTTGTAAACACTTTGACGCCCTATGCCTTCGACGATGACTTCCGTGCCTGCTGCCGGTATATCGACTGGAAGCGGGGCAATCCCTACACCTTCGGAAACGAGGACTTCGACGAGCTCGCCTCCGCGGGACCCGATCACCTGTTCGCCCGCAAATTTGACTATTCCGCCGCGCCCGAGGTGGTGGACCGGCTGTTCGCGCTCTTCGGAGAAAGCGCCGAAACCTGAGAAATCATACATACATAAGCGCCGGCTCTTTGGGCCGGCGCTTGCTGTTTTGGCTCTTTAGAGACAAAGAACCCCCAGCTCTGCTGGGGGGAGAAAAACTTATAGAAGAAAAAAGCCTCCAATGATAGAGTGGTGCGGGTTTGCCAGCCACACCAAAATCAAAGGAGGCAATGTCAATGGATGACATCAACAGTTTATCTCACTCAAAGTGGAGATGCAAGTATCATATAGTGTTTGCACCGAAATACAGGAGGCAAGCAATTTACGGAGATATCCGAAGGGATATCGGAGTAATATTGCGAAAATTGTGTGAACAGAAGAAGGTTGAGATAGTCGAGGCGGAGTTATGTCCAGATCATATTCATATGCTGGTGAGCATCCCGCCCAACTTAAGTGTATCGCAGTTTGTGGGATATCTAAAAGGAAAAAGCAGCCTAATGATATTCGACCGACACGCGAACATGAAGTACAAATATGGCAACCGGCATTTCTGGTGTAGAGGTTACTACGTAGATACGGTAGGAAAGAACGAGAAAAAGATAGCCGAGTACATCCGAGAGCAACTACAAGAAGATATGATGGAAGATCAAATAAGTCTGAAAGAGTTTGTGGACCCGTTTACGGGTGAAAAGAATACCAAGGCATAAAAACAGGCCGCTTTAGCGGCGGCCTGTAAAAACCATGCGGCTGGCAAACTCTTTCATGCCTCTTAAGAGGCGGCTGGCATTAGGCCCTTTTAGGGCCTGCACAAACCACGCGTTTTACGCGTGGTTTTGATTTTCTTTATTACGCTGTAGGTTCGATGATCGTTACGCGGTAGCCGCTGTAGCTGCTGGTAAGGTCGGCCGCCGTCATCGGCTGGTTGTAGATCGTGGCACGAAGATAGTTGCGGTTGACGCGCCAGTCGGGGAAATAAGCCGACAGGTTGTTGGCGTCCAGGCCCTTTGACATGGCCTTGGGATGCGGACACTGCTGCTGGCCTATCTCGTAATTGATCAAAGCCGGCGCCTGCAGCAGGAGTGAGGCGCATTTTCCCTGAGTGAGGTCTGTGGTGACGATGGACATGACCTTTTCAGCCAGTTCATACTGTTGAAGGAGGTTCATTTTTTTAACGTTTTCCCACATCTGCATCAGCACCTCACGCTGCTTGTTGCTGCGTCCGGTGTCGCCGTAGCGGGTGAGCGCGGGATCGTCGTTGCGGGTCCCCACTTTTCTCTCCCGGCAGTAAGCGAGGATCTGTATGCCATCCGTAATATCAAAGGTTCCTCCCTTTTTGGGAAAATAAACACGCTTCGTTCCTTCTCCCGACCCGGACTTACCCAGTCCAAGCTGAGCGTCCCGCATTTGACACACCTGACGTATCAGCCCGTTCATGCTCTGGGCTTCCTCCGGTGTGACCGTAACATGGATCGGTCCGAGCAAGTTTGCGATCTCAGCAAAATCGACAAAGTTTACCAGGGCCCAGTTGTCGATGCGGATGGCGAAGTTCTTCTCGCTGGAAATGGTGGCGAGCAGCAGCTCGGGTCCGCCCTTCCCGCTGTAGTTCTGCACAGCGGAGGTCCAGTTCAGATGTCCCAAACCGAAACCGGGCACGGAGACCTGCGTATCGCGCATCAGGGAGGTCAGCCAGATCTTCTTCGATTCCTTGTTGATGGAGAGGATGATCATCGCGTCGCCGCGTTCGATCACTTCGGAGGTGCCGTCGGCGCCGATAAGGAGCAGATTGTACACGTTGTCGCTGTACATGATCTCCTCCGCGTCCTCCTGGAGCGTTTCGATCAGTTCCTGCTCGGCTTTCGCCTGCAGCTCCTCCTCCGTGGGAGTGGGCTCGGGCGTGGGCTCAGGCGTTTCGGTGGGCGCGGGCGTGCCGGTCTCGGGCGCCTCGCCCGTGGGGACCGGAGTGGCCTCGGTGATCGGGGCGGGCGTGGTGCTGCCGGAGGGACGGAACGTCATCTGACCGTACATATGGCGGAAAATGCCATAGCCGACGGCCGCCAGCACGACAAGGAAGATGAGTATCCCTATAAGGACCTTCTTCCACGCGCTTTTTTTCTTTCTCCTGCGGCGGCGCTTTTTCCCCAGCGCGCCGGCAGCGGCGGCGCGGGCGCGGCGTTCCTCATCCGTCAGCGGTCTCTTTTTTCTCGGCCGGTCCTCAGCGGGACGGCGGCGTCCGCTCTCCCCTTCCGGACGGGGACGGGGCCGCTTTTCCGTGCCGTCCCCGGAGCGGGGACGTTTGGTATTGTCCTGTTCACTCATATCGTGATCGGTTCCTTTCCGTAGCGGTCTTGCATGTGGCTTATCAGTTTATCATATACCGTAACTATTTGCAACTATTATCGGAGGAAAAGGGGGATCCCCCGAAGCCGGGGCTCCGGGGGATCGAAAAGTCGTGATTCGGTTCCGCGCCGTATGGGCCGCGGACGACGCGTGTCAGCGGTACATTCTCTCCGCGGTAAAGCGCTCGATGAAAGGAGAAACCAGTTCGGCAGCCAGAACGCCGAGGCACGCGGACTCGGCCGGGCCTGCGGCTCTGCCGATCAGCGCGGAGATGATCCCAGCCAAAACTCCGAAGATCAGCTTTCCCGAGTCCGTCACCGGGCTCGTCACCGGGTCGGTCGCCATAAAGATCGCGGCGAGCGCTCCTCCTCCCGCCAGGAAGAACACCGTCTGCTGCATCCCTGCGGCCGGTCCGCCGAAAAGCATCGACACGATGAGATAGGCGCAGACCATGCCGGACGGGATGTGCCAGGAGATCGTTCCCGACCAGAGCAGGTACGCTCCGCCCAGCACAAGCGCGATCACGGAACCGCCGACCACAGCGCTGCGCGAGCCGATCAGAGAGCGCAGGATCTCCGCGCCGGCGCCGAGCTCCGCCGTCCATCCGCTCTGCTTGAGGAAGGCGGTCATGGCGGCGCCGAAGGCCGCGCTGAGCACACAGCGGCCTACCAGAGCGGGATTCAGGCGGTTTTTGCCCAGCCCGCCGAACACGGCCTTGAACACGACCGCGGCGGCCCCGCCGATGAAAGCCATGAGGACCGTGGCGTCAGGGGGCAGCGTGAGCGAGAGCAGCAAACCGCTGAGCGCCGCGCTGCCGTCCCGGACCGTGTCGCGGCCGGTAAGACAGCCGACGGCGTACTCCACAAGAACGGCCGCGAGTGAGCCGGCCAGCATCAGCATCAGAGCGTGAGCGCCGAATTTCCACACGGCGAACAGGGCGGCCGGAACGAGCGCGAGGATCACATCGTACATGACATCGCCGGCCGTGTTCCGGCTGCGGACATGAGGACCGGACGATACGCGGTAAACATTCATATTGTTCATACCTTCTTCTCCTCAGACGCTGAGCCTGCGCGTATAGGAGATCCTGTCGGCGAGAGGACGCTTCGACGGGCATACCCAGGAACAGGCGCCGCAGTCCACGCACTCGCCTCCGCGCAGCTTCGAGAACTCCTTGAGATCGCCCTTCTCCGCCGCTTTAAGCAACAGCATGGGCATCAGGCCGGCCGGGCAGATCTTCGCGCAGCGTCCGCAGCGGATGCATTCGCTTTCCGGCGTCTCGGTCTCCTCGGCAAACAGCAGCAGGGCTCCGGTGTTTTTCTGCACGGGCACATCAAGCGAGCTCACGGAGGTGCCCGAAAGAGCGCCGCCGAGCACGGCTTTGCCCACGCTCACGCCCGGGCGGACGCCGCCGGCTGCCTTGAGCAGTTCTTCACAGGATGTACCTACGCGCACCATAAAGTTGCCGGGATTCTTTACGGCTGTCCCGGCGACGGTGACCACGCGGCGATAAAAGGGCGTGGACAGCGCCGCCGCCTCGTATACGGCGTTCGCCTCCGCGGGTGTCACCGTGACGCACACGGCATCGTCTCCGCCGGAGAGAAGCCGGCCGATCAGTTTTTCACTGCCCAGGGGCATTCCCGCCCGGGTCACGGCCACGCTGATGCCGCCGGAATCGCGGATGGCGTCCAGAATATAATCCGCGGCCCGGGGTTTGTCCTCTCCGATAAGGATGACTCCCTCGGCCCCGGGAAACAGGCGCAGAAGCACCCTCAGGCCGTTGACCACGCCGTGGGAGCGTGTGGCGAGGATATCCCCGTCACTGGAGATATACGGCTCCCATTCCGAGCCGTCCACGATCACGCGGGAGACATCCTCGGGATCGAGCGAAGTGAGCTTTGCCGCTGTGGGAAAACGCTTCGGGTCGGTCCCGACGGCGCCGGCGAGCCGGATCCGCTCAAGGATATCGGAGCGGGACAGCTCCCGCCAGTCGCATTTCGCGCCGATGCCTTCGGCAGTGCGGAATTTCCTGTCGTTGTCCACCACGGCGCAGAGCACTTCCTTGCTGCCGTCGGAACGCCGCTCCAGGGCTTTTACCGTGCCCGAGCAGGAGCAGCACACCCCTTCGGCCAGGCTCTGCCCGACCAGCACCTCATCGCCGGGAGCGACCAGCGGCGCCGCGTCGTTCAGGGGAAACACCATCTCCCCCGCCGCTTCGCAGATCAGGTGGACATAGTCCATCACATATTCTTTTTCCGGGGTGACGGTCTCCCGGATCAAACGCAGATTCTTCATCGTCGTGTTCACCCTTATGCCGCCGCGCCGTCGGAAGCGGGTTCCTCGGCGGGTTCATCCGCAGGCGCCTCGGCGCTCACCGGACCGGGCTCCGCGGTGAGCTCCTCCGCAGGATCGGGTTCCGCGGTGAGTTCTTCCGCGGGCGTGTCCGCGTTCTCCAGCTTGGGCTCCTCCGCGGGCGTCTCGGCGCTCGCCGGGCCGGGCTCCTCCGAGGGCGCCTCGGCACTCACCTGGCCGGGCTCCTCCGCGGGGGTCCCGCCGGCCTGATCGCACCAGGCGGCCGCGTTCTCGCCGGCGATGCCGCCGAAGACCACGATGTCCGCCACGGCGTTGCCGCCTACGCGGTTCCCGCCATGCACGCCGCCCGTAACCTCACCGGCCGCGTACAGACCGGGGATCGGTTTGCCTTCGATGTTGATGACCCGGGCCTGAGTGTCGATGTGCACGCCGCCCATCGTGTGATGGATGCCCGGGGCGATCTTGATGGCATAGTACGGCGCCACGCTCAGGTCCGCCTCCATGCCGGTGGTGCGTCCGAAGTCGGGATCGTTCTTAGCCGCCACGTAGCCATTCCAGTCGGAGAGCGTCTTTGCCAGGGTCGCGGGATCGATATCCAGCTGTTCGGCCAGCCCCTCGATGGTGTCGGCCTGCACCGTGATGCCGGTGGAGACGTATTTTTCAATGGCCTTCAGGCCGTCGCGCAGGCGCTGGTCGAAAATGATGTAGGCATAGCTTCCGGGCTGCTCGAGTTCGCCCGCGGAGACAACGTCGCGGGGCTGCAGTTCATCGATGAAGCGTTTGCCGTTCTGATTGACCAGGATCGCGCCGTCGCCGCGCACGCTCTCGGTGATGAGCATGCTCGTGCCCTGCTCAACGGTGGGATGGAGCTGGATCTGCTCGATGTCTACCAAATCGGCTCCCACGGCCTCAGCCATGACGATGCCGTCGCCCATGATGCCGGGAGCGCTGGTGGTGACCGTACCGAGCAGGTCGGGACGATAACGGACGATCATCTCCTGGTTGTTGCCGAAACCGCCCGTGGCCAGCACGACGGCCTTCGAATGGATCGTATAGACGGCCGTGTCGCTCTCGGCCATCACGCCGACCACAGCGCCGTCGACAGTCATGAGCTTCGTGGCCGCTGTGTTATAGTATACGGGGATCTTCAGCTCGGTGAGAGTGTTCAGGAAGCGCGTCACCAGGAAGGCGCCCACGCCGGAGCCGTCCTCGGGCGCGTGGATGCGCCGGTTGGTGGCGCCGCCGGAGAAGGACACCTTCGGCAGAGGCGCGCCGATGGAGTCGAGCCAGTCAATGGCCCTGGCGGACATCTCCGCCATCATCGTCACGAGAGTGCGGTCGTTGATGTTGTGGCCGGCCTTCATCGTGTCCTCCACGAATACCTCCACGGAGTCCTCGATTCCCTGCTCGGCCTGATAATGGGTCTCGGCCGCGTTCATACCGCCGGTGGCCTTGGTGGTGTTGCCGCCCACATAGGGCATTTTCTCCAGGATGATGACATTCTTGCCGGCCTGCTTGGCCTTGATGGCGGCCGTCATGCCCGCGCCGCCGGCTCCGATCACGACGATATCCACTTCCATCGTCTCGTAGGTGCGGATACCGCCGGGCGTCTTCTCGGCCGACGGGAAGGAGGCGAGGTCCGCTCCCGCCTGAGTGAGGGCGTCCTTAAGCGCTCTCAGGATCGCGCCGCTGGAGACTGTGGCGCCGGTGATCACGTCCACGTTCGGCGTCTGCTCCGCCATGATGCTGTCGCCCAGCATGGATACGGCAAAGGAACCGATGTTCTCGGTCTCGTGGCTGCCGTCGATGTTCACATCAAGAATGCTGTTCTCATCCACGGTGACCGTAACGGTGATGTCGCCGCCGAAGCCCTTGGACGAGCCGGTGTAGGTTCCGGGAATGTACCGGTTTCCGTCGGCAGCTTTCGGGCCGGATTGGACAGCGGCGCCCATCGCCTCGGCAGCCGCGGCCGACGCGGCCGTGCGCACCGCATTGGAGGTGAAGGTCGCGCCGGAAACGACGTCCACATCGCCTCCCTGAGCGGAGAGCACCGCTTCGGCCAGATCCGGGATCGCCGCTCCGCCCACGCTGGGCGTCTCGCGGTCTCCGGTAATGGAAACATTGGAAATGCGGCCGTCGCCGCCAACGGTGAGAGTTACGCTGACCGGGCCGCCGAATCCGTCGGCCGTTCCGGTGTAGGTGCCGGGGGTGTACTTTCCTTCGGTCTCGGCGGCAGCAGCCGCGGCCGCGGGAGCGGGGAGCTTGGCGTCCACCGCCTGCAGGCCGAGAAGCACCGCGAAAGCCACCGCCAGCGCGATCAGTCCGAGGATGATCCTCTTTTTGCCGTTGTTCATTGGTTTTCCTCCATTAATTTGGATAATATGGATAACGCCGGGTAGAGATACAGAGGTCCTTAATAGTCAAAATATACAATATC
>CACXMX010000056.1 GCA_902768805.1 Oscillospiraceae bacterium | reverse complement strand
GCCCACCAGCACCAGAACGCTGAAGACCAGGTTGACCAGCGTGATGACCCACGCGGGCATGATCTTCGAGGGGTCCTTCGCGGCGTTGATCAGCGCGACAGCCGTGATCATGTTCAGGCCCACGGCGCTCCACCGGCCGGTGCCCCATATGGCGTTGAAGGCGTTGAAAAAGCCCAGGACGATCTCGATGATGCCGAAGACCTGGAGTGTTTTCTGATTTCCGGACATGGCATTTCCCTCCCTGTTCGTATATTGCTTTACGGCTTGAGTATATCCCCGAAGGGGCCGCGCGTCAACGCCGCGGCCGAGCTTTTGTTGCAATCTCTCTGCCGTGCCGTTATACTTATATTCGTCTTTGGAGGGATGCGAAATGTACGAACTGATACAGGTAACGGAGAGCGCCTATTACATTCAGTGCCCGGCCAAGATAGGGCTGGTGCGCACCGGGCCGGACCGCGCCGTGCTGATAGACAGCGGCAGCGACAAGGACGCCGGCAAAAAGGCCAAGAAGATCCTGGACGCCAACGGCTGGAAGCTGGAGGCCATATACAACACCCACTCCCACGCCGACCATATCGGGGGAAACGAGTATCTGCAGAAGCAGACCGGCTGCCGGGTGTACGCCTTCGGCATAGAACGGGACTTCACCGAGCACCCGGTGCTGGAGCCCGCGTTCCTCTACGGGGGCAATCCGCCGGGAGAGCTGCGGCACAAGTTCCTGATGGCGCAGCCCAGCGAGGTGCAGACCCTCTCCTGGGGCTCCCGTCCCCAGAGCGCGGATCTCGAGGTGGTGTGGCTGCCGGGCCACTCCTGGGACATGTCCGGCTACCGCACGGCGGACGGCGCGCTGTATCTGGCCGACTGCCTCTCGAGCGCCGAGACGCTGGAGAAATACCGCATCAGCTTTCTGGTGGACGTGGGGGCGTATCTGAACACGCTGGAGAACGTGAAGCTCATGGAGGCGAAGGTGTTCATCCCCTCCCACGCGGAGCCGACGGACGACATCGCGCCGCTGGCGGAGCTCAACATCCGCGCCGTCAACGAGATCGCCGACACGATCGCGGAGCTGTGCTCTGAGCCCCTCTCCTTCGAGACTCTCCTGGCCAAGCTGTTCCGGCACTATGGGCTCACCATGACCTTTGAGCAGCACGCCCTGGTGGGCAGCACGGTGCGCTCCTATCTGACGTGGATGAAGGAGTGCGGGCGGCTCACCGCCTTCATTGAGGACAACATGCTGCTCTGGCAGACGAAGTGACGATTTGGGAGGACGGACATGAAAAAGAAAAGGATCGCGCTGTTTCTCATCGGATTTCTGGCGCTGTGCGCCGCTCAGTCCCTGGCCGCGCTGGACCGCGCGGTGAACGGCCGGGACGAGGCCGCCGGCGCGCCGGCCGAAGAGGATCCGGCGTAAGTTTACATAATTAATATTGGCTGTAGAAAAGCGGAGCGGGTTTTATGCCCGCTCCGCCGTTTTTTGCCGGAAGGTTACAGTCTTGTGACCATCGTTTCCAGAGGATTTCTTTTCGTATGCTGGGGATTTCCCTTGTACTCGGGAGAACGGAATCCCAGGTCAATGAAGCAGACCGGGATCATGCTGTCCGGCAGTCCAAAGATCTTTTTGGTCTCCTCGACCTTGAACACGCCGGCCCATACCGAATCCACCCCGGTGTTGTACGCGGCCAGCAGCATATGCGTAGCCGCGATGGACGCGTCGACCATAGCCGTGGGGATGCCGTCGAGGTCGGGGGTCACCGCGCGGTCGCCGCAGACCAGCAGCACGACGGGAGCGCCGTACCGGCAGGGGTGGACGGCGTCCATTTTTCCCAGCGCTTCGTCCGATTCCAGCACATACACTCTTTGGGGCTGTTTATTGTACGCGGTCGGAGCCAGCCGTCCCGCCTCCAGGATTTGGGCCAGCTGCTCGTCCGTGGGCTTTCTTCCGTCAAACTTGCGGACAGCTTCTCTGCCCGCAACCACATCCGTAAATTCCATTCGTCACGGTCTCCTTTTCTTTTTTTCCTATGCTTCCCGATCGGTCCGGTTTCCCGGGTTGATATAGTATTATGTAAACAGATCAGATCCTTTCCACGCAGGCCATCAGGTCCTCCAGCCCGCCGCCGGTGGCGCTGAAGTCGATGAGGCAGATGAAGTTGCCCTTGGGCAGGAAGAAGCAGGCAAACTTCTGTTCCCCGGATTCCGTCTGCGTGATATTCAGCGACGCGGGATGCTCCTCTCCGGCCAGCGTCATGGTGGTGACCTCCGGGCCGCCCTCCACCTCGAAGCGGCTGTTGATCTCCCATATGTCTTCGACGTCTTTCTGCGCCAGCTCTTCCTCGCTCATGCCGACCTGGTCTTCCTCCAGCGCTTTGATGATCACGGCGGCGTATCCGTCCACGCCGGGGATCTCGGCCCAGAAGAACAGGCCGTTCTCCTCTTTCTCGTAGGACTCGGCCAGGGAGATGATCTGCGTGGATTCCGTCGCCTCGTCGTTCACGCGCGTCAGCGTGCCGCCCTCGGGTACGGTGATGCGGATGCCGAAATAGCGGTTGGTGTATTCGCCCTTCTTCAGTTCGCCGTTGAGAAGGATCTCGTCCTCTTCGCTCAGCTCCAGCACCGCCTTGGGGACGCCGCCCTTGGGCGCGGACTCCTCCTCCGCTCCGGAAAGGCTTGCCACCGACCCCGCGGAGCAGGCGGTGAGCGCGAAGAACATGACCATAGAGAGCAGCAGCGCGAATATGCGTTTCTTCATCGGTTTTCTCCTGTATTCATAGAATTGGGGGAGCTTTTTCCTCGGTGTCATTATACCGCTGTACCGGCCGGGATACAAGCGCCGGGGAATATTTCGGGAAAAGAGCGGGTTTTGTGCATAAAAACTCTTTAACCGGGACGCCGTTTCCCGTATAATGGAGAAAACAGCGCAGTACGGGAGGTGAGCGGAGATGGAGGAGAAGAAAGAGTCGCCCGAGATGCCCGAGGCCGCCCCGGCCGACAGCGAGACTCTTTCGCTGGACACACGGGAAGACGCCCTGCAGGACATCCTCGACGAGAAGGTAGCCGATACGCTGCTCAGCAGCGACATGGAGGTGGACACCTCCGACGACGGCGAGGAGAGCGCGAACGGCGACGCGGTCACCGAGGAGATCGTGCATCAGACCATCGCGGCCGAGCAGGCGCAGGACACGCTGGACACGCGCGTCCTCCGGGACTTTGACGACGGGATCATCACCTTCGGCCGCGACGGGATCATCCGGTATATAAACCCCTCGGCGTCCCTGATCCTGGGTCTGACGGAAAACACCGTGGGAAAGCCGTATCAGGAGCTGTTCGGCAAAGAGAACGAATCGCTCTGGGAGCTGCTCGCGCAGGCCACCGAGGAGAAGGAGACCTCGCACCGCGGGGACGTGCTCTACCGCCGCAAGGACGGCAGCACCGTGCTTCTGAACGCGAGCTGCATCTGCCTGCGGGACGGGGACGGCTCGCGGCAGACGACCTATGCCCTCCACTTCGACGACATCACCGAGATCGACACGCTGCGCCGCAAGCGCCGCGAGAGCTCGGCGGTGTTTATCGGGACGATGACGGGCGTGTCGGTGTGGATATACATCGTGGCGCTGTGGAGGCTCACCGGGGAGACGCTCTCCCAGGAGATCATGACCCAGTTCATCCACCTCATCGCGCTGATCATGTTCTTCTACATCCGCCATTACACCCATTTCACCTACGAGGAGATGGGCCTGAAGATCAAGGGCATCGGGAAAGCGGTAAAAACGGACTGTCTGTTTACCGTTATCTTCGCGGCGGCGCTGTTCGGCGTGAAGTTCATCCTGATGCGCACATCGCCGGGGTTCTTCCCCGCGGGCGCCCCCTTCTGGGACTGGGGCCGCCTGAACTGGTCGGATATCGCGTACCCCGTCACGGTGGTGCTGCAGGAGTTTCTGTCCCGCGGCGTCATCCACGAGAACCTGCGGCGCATCTTTGTGGGCAGGCACAGCGAGGGCGCGGCGATCATCGTCTCCTCGCTGATCTTCGGAGCGCTGCACATCCACCGCGGCTTCATGTACATGCTCGCCGCCACGGCGCTGCTGTCCATATTCGGCATCCTCTATCGCCGTCAGAACAGCATATGGGGCCTGTGCATCCCCCATTTCGTCCTGGGCGAGATCGTGTGGTATCTCGGATTCGTATAAGCTGATCGGGCCGGTGCGGTAATACCGTTCCGGCCCGTTGAGCGCCGCAAACCTATTTCTACTCGGGGAGGGTCCGACATGAAAAAAATCGTTCTGTTTCTGGCCGCCGCGCTGTTCATAGCCGCGGCATTGCCCGCGGAGGCGTTCGCCGCGTCGAAGACCTCGGGAGCTTTCGGGCCGCTCAGCTGGAAACTGGACAAGAAAGGCACACTTACCATCAGCGGTGAGGGTGCCATGCCCGATACGGCGAAGGGAGAGCATTCCCCCTGGTATTCCCAAAGGAAGCAGATAAAAAAAGCCGTTGTGAAGGAGGGCGTGACGTCGATCGGTGATTGGGCTTTCGACGGCTGCGGGAAGCTGAAAGCCGCTGCTCTCCCCGAGGGTCTGGAGCGCATTGGGGCGTACGGCTTCGCGGAGTGCGGCGCTCTGACCGAGCTGAAGATCCCGGAGGGCGTGACGGAGATCGGCGATGGCGCGTTTATCCTCTCCGGGCTGGAGTCCGCAGAGATCCCGGGGAGCGTGAAGACCGTAGGGGAAAGCGCGTTCAAGTGGTGCGAAGAACTGCGCAGCCTGACGGTCCGGGAAGGGGTGGAGATCATCGGCGATGAGGCGTTCAACGGCTGTACTCTGCTCCGATACGCAACGATCCCGGAAAGCGTGACGAGGATCGGCTCTCTGGCGTTCAATGAGTGCGAGAGCCTGAAGAAAGTGACGCTCCCGGAGAGTCTGACGGACATCGGGGACTTGGCGTTTTACGGCTGCGAGGCTCTGGCCGACGAGGAGCATTACGTGATCGTCAACGGGATCCTCTTCGACTTCTACGGCGACGGCGGAAGCGTAACGATCCCCGACGGGGTGACAAAAATCGGATATCAGGCGTTCGAGTTCTGGGAGGACCTCACGCGCGTCACGATCCCGACGAGCGTGACAGTCGTCGGCGATATGGCTTTTCACGCCTGCAGCTGTCTGCGGGAGATCCGTTACGCCGGCACTGCAGAGCAGTGGGACGCCGTCGACATCGGGGAGGACGCGATCCCCGAGAAAGTCGAGATATTATTTGAAGGATGATCCCCCTCTTTCTTAATAATTATGTAAACTAATTGTCTTTTGAGCTCAGGCAGTCACAGGGCGATCTGGTTATTGATTATGTAAACTATGAGGGTCAGGGCGGACTCCGGAGTCTGTCCAAAACCTATTGACCCGATATGTTGAGTGGGTTATACTGTTGTCACAGGCAGCGAATCTGCGTTATAAAGCGCCCACCCTTTTACCGTAAGGAGGATCTGAAATGAACACATTGGACGCCATCAAAGCCAGACATTCCACCCGCGCTTTCTCCGATAAGCAGATAAGCGCCGAGGATCTGCAAACCATCCTGTACGCCGGCGGCCAGGCGGCCGTGGGCGGCGGGGATTTCAAAAGCATGAAGCTCATCGCCGTGCAGGATCCCGAAGTACTCAAGGCCATTGACGAGGCCTCCGCCAAGCGGCGCCCCGGCAGCCATCCCCTGTACGGCGCCCCCACCCTGGTGGTGCTGGCCTCGAAGCAGAGTATCCTTCCCAACATTGAGTTCACCAACGCCGGGTGCGTGCTCGAGAACGTGCTGCTGGCCGCCACGGATCTGGGGATCGACAGCATCTATCTGTGGATGACCATGTACGGCATCAACGACGAGCCCGCACTGATGGAGCGCCTGGGCTTCCCCGAAGGCTTCACCTGCATAGGCACCGTGGCTCTCGGCTACGCGGATAGAGAATTCAAAAAGCCCAAGGCCGACGAGATGCGCATCGAGGTCTCCTGCATCTGACATTCGGCAGATAACGCCAAAGGGGACGGTTCACGAAGAACCGTCCCCTTTTCGCGCCTGTATGTCTCAGTAGCGGTTGTGCACCTTCTCGGCGAAGCACATCACGTCCTTAAAGCGGATCTCCGTCCCGTCGTCGAGAACGGCCGTGCCGCTCATCCGGCCGAAGACCTGGTGCTGGTCGGACACTATCGCCTTGAAGTCCAGCTTTGCCGCCCGGTCCAGCACGGGGAGGAAATCCGCCTCGAAGCGGCCGTCAGAGGAGGAAAACCGCCAGGGATCGGTGTATCCGCTCTCCGGGATGTGGAAGGTCACGTCGTCGAGCTTGTGCGCCTTCCCGTTCCAGAAGATCACGTTTTCCGTGGCCGCCGCCGTGTTCCCGAAGCCGTAGCCGATGTTGAAGCCGAAGGCGTTCCCGTCGATGTCCGCGTTGCCTGAGCCCCAGAACCAGGTGTTGTCGTAGGTCCACACGCCCCTGCCCCAGTCCAGCGTGCCGAAGTCCGTCGCCGGATCGAACTCGTAGCGCCGGCCGCCGTACTCCATGAACCCGGAGGCGCGCATGCAGTTGATCTTCCGGTTGTAGTAAAACGCGTGCTTCGCGTCCCAGGGCGTGGCAATGACCATGGAGTCCATCTCCGGCTGGGCGAGGACGATGTCGCAGTCAAAGGGCAGCCCCCTGTAAAACCGGCTGAAGTGGCAGGAGATGCGCCGCAGGCCGTCCTTTGCCTCAAAGCGCATCTGGAGGCGCCGGTCGGCGTACTCCGTAAGGCCAGCGGAGGAATCCGGCGGCAGCTTCAGCTTCCCCATCGGGAAGGGGTTGAGCACCGTCTCCGTATGTTCCCAGGGCTCGCCGTCGAAGCTGAGGAGCGACACCGACTGCAGGCCGATATACCCGTCGTCGGAGATCGTGAACGCGCCGGCGAATCCGTCGCTCAGCACCAGGTAATAGTCCCACTCCTTGATCCGCCATTTCGGCGCCTTGATTGCGCCGCGGTCGTAGCTCTGCACCGGGGAGCGGGACCAGCCGGGCTCCCGAAGCTCGCCCCGGCTGTCCAGAAGGGGCTGTACCGCGGTCACTTCATGATTTCTTTCCATAGAGATCCCTCCGCAAATGTCCGGATGTTTGATACCGACGCGTATATTTTACCATGTACAGGGTTTATTTGAACAGTTCCGATCGGAAAAGCGTGGGATAGTCCGAGCGTCCGTCAAAGATATGATACACAAAAACCGTATCACCGACCGGGCGATAGATAATGATGTACTTCTCGGCGGAAATAAAGCGATAGCCCAGATTGCGCAGATCCGTCTCCCGCATGGCCGGCCCCGAAAGCGGAAAGCGGGAGAGCTGCTCCAGAGCATCGTATATTCTGTCCGTCATCTTCCGGGCAGACCGAACGCCGGAAAGGGAGAGATACAGCCGCGCGATCTCTTCCAGTTCTGCCTGTGCCGGATCAAGAAGCCGGACGGCATACAGTTTCTCAGCCATAGATATCCTCCAGCTTTGCGCGGGACTCGTCGAGTGAAACACCCGTGTGTCCGGCCAGCCGGAGTTCCTCGGCCGCGGCAAGCTTCGCTTTCAGTTTATAGAGCTCCTCGCGGCGTTCAAAAGCTTCAATGCTCATGACCACGATGTCCCCTTCCCCGTTCTTGGTGATATAGATCGGCTCGGCCTCTTTATGGGCCAGATCGGAGATGGCTCCGTAGTCGTTTCGCAGAGCGGTAGAGGGTTTTATCAGCATAGCAGACGCCTCCATTAATTATTCTGCTATTATTATATCATATTTCTGCAAGATAACAAGAGTGTGTCCGGCTGCTCCGCGGACATTTCATGCCCTGCGGGTCTCTCCCCGAAGGCAGCGGCCGCGCGCCTTCCCGGCTCGGCCCCGCCGCAATGATAATTGCTTTAAGAGCCGCCCCATACTATAATGATCTCAGATCGGTTTGGGAGGCGGACTGCCATGAAAGAAGAATGCCTGATCTGCAAAGCTCCGCTGGAATATTTGGAGCACGATGTTCCGATGGAGTGCGAGATCTGCGGCAAAAAAGAAAACAGCAAGACCCGGTGCGTAAACGGACATTACGTCTGCAACGACTGTCACACGAAGGGGCTGGATTCCGTCATCGGCGTCTGCCTGGCCGAGACCTCCAAGGATCCCATCGCGATCATCGAGAAGATGATGGACATGCCGTTCTGCCACATGCACGGCCCCGAGCACCATGTGATGGTGGGCTGCGCGCTGCTCACCGCGTACAAAAACGCGGGCGGCGATGTCGACCTTCCCGAGGCTCTGCGGGAAATGATGAGCCGCGGCAAAAACGTCCCCGGCGGCTCCTGCGGTTTCTGGGGCGCCTGCGGGGCGGGGATCAGCTCGGGCATGTTCGTGTCCATCATCTCAAAATCCACGCCGCTTACGAACGAGCCCTTTGCCCTTTCGCACAAAATGACGGCGAGGTCACTGGAGCGGATCGGGGATATCGGCGGGCCGCGCTGCTGCAAGAGAGATTCGTTTCTCTCCATTCTCTCCGCCGTGGACTTTGTAAGAGAGAAGTTCGGCGTTGAGATGGAAAAGCCCGAAGTGGTGTGCCGCTATTCTTCAAAGAACAATCAGTGCATAGGAAAGCGCTGCCCCTTCTCCAAAGCGAACCGGTGAAGCCGGGCCGCTCTCAGATCTTTTATATTATGTAAACTTTTCGGGTTGCATAAAGGGCAGACAGCGCGACGCCGCTGTCTGCCCTTTTTCGTATCTCCGCTCACCGATCGGCAGGCGTCGGTCCTGAGCGGGCATGGTACATTATGTAAACAGTATGATTGGGAATGCGCGGGACGTCCGCTTTTCACAGGGCGAAGGCCGCCGCGTATTCTTCGCGGTATCTGCGGTACAGGGCGTCGGGAGTCTCGGTGAGGGTTTTCTCGTATTCGTGGGAGTTCAGGTCGTCCGCGTTCTGCCGGAGGACATCGATGGCCACGTTGCTGCAGTGGTCGGAGATCCGCTCGTAATCGGTGAGCAGGTCGTTGAACACAAAGCCGTGCTCCAGCGAGCATTCCTGCCGGCGCACCCGGTCGATATGGCGGGCCTTCAGCTCGTCGCACAGGTCGTCGATGACCTCTTCCAGCGGGTCTACTCTCAGCGCCGCGTCCCGGTCGTTGTCGACGAAGGCGCCGATCGTGATGCGCGCGATCTCGCCCACGGCGTTTTCCAGAACGCCCAGTTCCCTCTCGGCCGCGGGGGTGAAGGCGATCTTCTTGTCCAGGATCTCCTCCGCCGCCTCTCCCACGTTCCGGGCGTGGTCGGACATGCGCTCGAAGTCCGAGAGCACCCGAAGATACTTGCTTACCTCCCGCGTCTGGGCGTCGTCCAGTTCGTGAGAGGTTATTTTGAACAGATATGTGCCCAGCTTGTCCTCATAGCGGTCCAGGGAACTCTCCAGCTCATACACCCGGCCGAG
>CACXMX010000055.1 GCA_902768805.1 Oscillospiraceae bacterium | reverse complement strand
GCCGCGAGAAGAGCGCCTACCACAGCGGCCGCCGCGTGTGCCGGAACGGAGAACCCCCACAGGAACGCAAAGGGCACGGGGGCCCACATGGAAAGGACCGATCCCGCCGTGCTGCCCAGCCAGAGCCGGACAAGAAGCGCACGGGAACGGAAAAACCGAAAGCTGATCGCGCAGCCAAGAGACTGCCAGAACAGAAACCAAAGAATACCCGGCATGATGCGAACCTTTCAGGACCGAAAACGTCCGTTTTACTGATAATACCAGTCACGAACATTATAACCGAAAACAGCGTATTTGCAATATCAGGGGCGCTATGATACACTGATACACGCAAATCCCGACACTGACTTTCCGGGGAATGGCCATGAAACGAGCTTTGAAAAGAATCCTGTGCGTTTTCGCGGTATTCCTGATCCTGTCCGCAGGAGTGTTCGCGCGGGCGGAGGATATGCTGCTGACAAATCCGGCGCTGGAGGGAGAAGGTGTGCCTGACGGATGGGAGGTGCGTTCTTATCTGAAGGACGCCTGCTCCGTTGAGTCCGACCGGGGCATCGTGACGCTGATCTCCTACGAGCCCAATGATCTTCGGCTGTGCCAGACGGTCGCGGTGGAGGAGAACACCGCTTATACGCTCTTCGCGGAAATATCCGTCCAGAATGTCATGGGCGGACGGGGAGCCACTCTTTCCATAGACAATTATTCCGTAGACGGCTGTTACATTTACAGCCGGAACCTTCTCGGAAGCATGGATTGGACGGGGACAGAACTCACTTTCCGGACCGGAGAAGGACAAACATCCGTCGTTGTCGCGCTACGGCTGGGCGGGTACAGTGAACTGTCCGCGGGCACGGCCCGCTTCCGCAGCGTACGGCTTGCCCCGGCCGGAGAAGGCGCCGGCGCGGTATCTCTGTCCGGGGGGAGCTCTTCGGCTGAGGATCGGAAAACCGACGAGCTCAGCGAGGCGGAAAAGATACGTCTCCGCTCATATCTCCATCTGTTTATCGTGCTTGCCGTTGTCGACGCCGTGATATTGATCTTCGGGTTTTATCGCAGCAGAGAGCGCATCTCTTCGGCGGAGCTGACCGCGCAGACCGGACGGAGGCTCTTCCTGACGGCAGCTCTGGCAGCGCTGGCTCTGCGGTCGCTCCTCTCCTCGATATGGATGGGTCACGACACGGACATGGGCTGCTGGATCGGCTGGGGGAATTACATCGCGCAGAATGGACCTTCGACCTTCTACACGGCTCCCGGACACGAATGGTACGATTATCCGCCCGGGTATATGGCCGTGCTGGGCCTGATCGCGCGGGCGCTGAACGCCCTGAAGATTTCTCCGACGGCTAAGATTACCGTATTCGCCTATATGCTTCCGGCCGCTCTGGCGGATATCGCCACGGCTGCCGTTCTCATGCGCCGGGCGGGACGAAACGGCTTTTCGGAGAGCGGACGCTTGCTGCTGGGATGCCTTTATCTGTTCAACCCCGCTGTAGTGATGCTTTCGGGCGTGTGGGGGCAGATCGATTCGATCCTGACGCTGTTTCTCCTGCTTTCGTTCCTGTCTCTCATTGACGGGAAGAGGGTCAGAGCGGGGGTGCTTTACGCCCTGGCTGTCATGATCAAATGGCAGGCGCTGATCTACGGGCCCGTTCTGGCCTGCTTCTACATTCTTCACATCCGCTCGAAGAAGGACCTGCTCGACACGGCTGCTGCCGTCGCCGCGGCGTTCGGAGTGATCCTGCTCGTGTCTCTTCCGTTCCGGGGCAATCAGAGCCTTTTTTGGGTCGTCGGTAAATTCTTCAGTTCCGCGGGCGGTTACCGCTACGCCAGTGTGGAAGCTTATAATTTCCTGGCGCTGTGCGGCGGGAACTGGACCGGCGTGGACAATACCATGATCCCCGGCGTTTCCTACGCCGTATTCGGGACTGCGGCGATCCTGCTGGGGGTGACGATTTCGCTGTGCATGCAGTTTTTTGCCGTTCGGGGTCAGCTTATGGGAGAAAAAGGAGCTCCGGATGATTCATGGATGCTGTTCCTTTCTGCGGCTTTCTGTATGTATATGATCTTTACTTTCGGGCAGTATATGCATGAGCGCTATGTTTTCCCCGTCATGGCTCTGCTGATGATGGCGTATATCCTGACCGGGAAAGAAAAGTGGCTGCTGGAGGCGCTGATGCTGTCCGTGACGGTATTCCTCAACGAGGTAACGGCCATGTACGTGATCTCAAATCTGGCGGCGGCAGCGGTGAGAGGCGGCAGGGAGCACAGCACGGTCGTGGCCGTATGCTCTTTCGCCGAGACCGCCTGTTTCCTGTATTTCGCGCGGCTGTGTGCCGACGCTCTTCCGGCATTCCGAAAGGGGGAAGCAGAGCATGCTTGAACGTATTTCTTCCCCTTCGCGCTCCCGCAAACTCGACAGGGGAGACCGGGCGCTGATGTGGCTGCTCACAGCCGTCTATACGATCTTCACCCTTGTCAACCTGGGCACGCTGCGCTTTCCCCAAAATCAATGGAGAGGTGAGCCCGGCGCGAGTGTGACGATCGATCTCGGTGAGGAAAAAGAGGTCGCGGCGTTTCGCTATAACGGCGGCATCGGCCTGGGAGAGATGATGATCACAGCCGACGACGGAAGCGTTTTCGATTTCAGTCAGGTCTACGGAGATATGTTCTCTTGGAGAGTAAGCCGTCTGGGATTCACAACACGATATCTGCTTTTGGAGTGCGTATCCGGCGAGGTCGTCTTCAATGAGATCGCCTTTGCCGATCCGGAGGGCACGGTGCTGAAAGCGTCGGTCGTCGGGGAAGAGGGAACAGCGCTGCTGGACGAACAGGACACTCTCCCCAAAAAGCCGTCTTATTTCAACGGCATGTACTTTGATGAGATATATCACGCCCGAACCGCCTATGAGTTTCTGCATACGATGTCGGTTTACGAGTGGACCCATCCTCCGCTGGGCAAAGAGCTCATCGCGCTCGGAGTCGCTGTATTCGGCATGAAGCCCTTCGGCTGGCGCGTGGTACCGGCGCTGTTCGGCGCCGCCATGCTGCCTGTCCTGTTCATCCTGGGAAAGAGGCTTTTCCGCCGAAGGGACTGCGCGTTTCTCGCGTCGGCTCTTTTCGCGCTGGATACCATGCATTTCGCGCAGACTCGCATCGCCACCGTGGATGTGTTCGTCGTGTTCTTTATACTGCTCATGTATCTGTTCATGACGGATTATCTGTATCTCGACGCGGAAAAAGCGCCTCTGAGCAAAGCCTTTCTGCCCTTGGGTGCGTGCGGCATCGCGTTCGGGCTGGGGACCGCGTCCAAATGGACGGGTCTTTATGCCGGAGCGGGGCTGGCCGTGCTGTTTTTCGCGAACCTGTTCGGAGATATCGCCCGTTCCGGAAAAGGAGAGGAGAGCCGCCGCGCGTGGGGAAGGGCATGGAAAACGATCGCGTTCTGCTGCGTGTTTTTCCTCCTCATCCCCGCAGCGATCTATTTCCTGTCGTATATCCCGTTCTATCGCTATGAGGCCGCAGCCGATCCCGGGACGCCCATGACATTCCGCAGAATGCTGGACATCCTGGTCCGTCAGCAGGAATCGATGTACAGCTATCACAGCGCCCTGACGGCCACCCACTCCAGTCAGTCGGCGTGGTACGAATGGCCGTTCGGTGCCATGTCCGTGTGGTTCTACTGCTCCTCGAACGAATCGACGGTGTCGAACATCTCCACCTTCGTGAATCCGGCGGTCTGCTGGGTCTGCGCCGTGGGGACGCTCTGTGCCGTTACAGAGCTCCTTTTCGGGAAAATGAAGAAGGATCCGGACTATCGGAAAACGGCTCTGACGATCCTTCTCGTCGCTATAGCGGCCAATTATCTGCCATGGACTTTGGTGACGAGATGTACGTTCCAGTACCACTACTTTCCGACGATGCCCTTCGTGATCCTGTGCGGCGTTCTGCTTCTGCAGCATCTGGAAGAGAGCGGAGAGGTATCGGCGCGGGTGAAATGGATCTGGCTGGCGTTTTCGGCGGTATATTTTCTTCTGCTGCTCCCGGCCTGCTCGGGTATCACGGTGCCGAAGGTTTTTGCCCGTTTTATCGAACATTTCCTTCCCGCCGGGAATCTGTACCACGGCGTTATATAGCTCCCAATTAATTGGAAAAAGCCCGCGAAGGATGAATCCTTCGCGGGCTTGCGTATATGCGTATATCGGGCCGTTTATCGCTCCTCACGGAAATATGCCAGACCGAGGGAGGCGGGCGGCTGGTTTTCGCGTTTGTTGCGCATGGAGGTGATGATCAGCACGATGATCGTCACAACGTAGGGGAGCATCTTATAGAGCTCTTTTACCGCCAGATTCATGCCCGACGGGATATACATGTGCAGGATATACAGCCCTCCGAACAGGAAAGACGCGAGAACACCGATATTCGGACGCCATACGGTGAAAATGACCAGGGCAATGGCCAGCCAGCCGCGGTCGCCGAATGCGTTGTTGGTCCAGACGCCCGAAGCGTAGTCCATCACGTAATACAGACCGCCCAAACCGGCGATCATGCTGCCGATACAGGTGGCGGTGTACTTATAACGGCCTACGTCGATACCCGCGGCGTCGGCGGTGTTGGGGCCTTCGCCGACGGCACGCAGATGAAGACCGACTCGGGTATGATTCAGTATCCACGCCACCGTCAGCGCGATGATCACGGCGAGATACGCGAGAAAACCGTAGGAAAGAAAGATCTTTCCGAACCAGCCGAGCTTATCCGCGATCGGGAGACTGCGGCGAAACGCGTTGCTTGTGGCCGAGAGGATGATGCTCGGAAGCTCGCTGCCGGAGAGCTTGATCAGAGATCCGCCGAAGAAATTGCCGAAGCCGACGCCGAAGGTGGTGAGCGCGAGACCCGTTACGTTCTGATTCGCCCGCAGAGTGACGGTGAGGAAGCAATAGAGCAACCCCATCAGCAAACTCCCGAGCAGACAGCACGCGACGGGGATCAGTATGCCGAGCAGGGGATCGATGTCCTTGGGAGAGGCGAACGACGCCTCGTAGAAAAACGAACCGATGACTCCGCTGATGGCGCCCACATACATGATGCCGGGGATGCCGAGATTGAGATTCCCGGATTTTTCGGTGATCGTCTCGCCGGTACTGCCGAGCAGCAGAGGGATTCCCTGCACGACGGCGCGGGGGAGGAAAGTGATAAAGTCAAACATATTACTGCTCCTTTCCGCGGCGGGTCAGCTTGATCTGATAATTGATAAAGAATTCGCTTCCGATGATGCAGAAAAGGATCACGCCCGTGAGTATGTCGCCGAAGGATTGATTGAGCCCGAACTTGGTGGCGATCTCTCCGGCGCCTCTGCCGAGAAAAACGAGCAGGAAGCTGGTGAGGATCATCCATATGGGATTGAACTTGGCAAGCCACGAGACCATAACAGCCGTGAAGCCGCGCCCGTCGATGATCGTCGGCGTCAGAGTGTGGTTGGTCCCGCCTACCAGCAGCAGTCCGGCCAGCCCGCACACGGCTCCGGAGAGGAGCATGGTACGGATGATGACGCGGTCGACTTTGATCCCGACATAGCGAGCCGTACGTTCGCTCTCGCCGACGACGGCGATCTCATAACCGTGCTTGGAGTAGTTGAGATACACGTACATCAGCACGCAGACGACCGCGACGATCAGGATATTGAGAAGATACTTCTGCGAGCCGATCTGCGGAAACCATCCGATCTGTGTGTTCGGGTTGATGATGCCGATCTGTCCCGAGCCCTTGGGGGACTCCCAGACGACGCAGTAGTAAGCCACGAGCTGCGTGGCGACATAGTTCATCATCAGAGTGAACAGCGTCTCGTTCGTGTTCCAGCGCGCCTTGAAGAACGCCGGAATGCCGGCCCACAGGGCGCCGGCCAAAAGGCTGGAGACGATCATGCAGAGGATCACGGCCCAGTTGGGAAGCTTGCCGGCCAAAAGGATCATGCAGGCCGCGGAGGTGAGCGCGCCGATCAGAGCCTGTCCCTCTCCTCCCAGATTCCAGCAGCGCATGCGAAACGCCGGGGTAACAGCCAGAGACACGCACAGAAGCATGGATATGTTCTGGAGCAGGACCCAGATTTTGCGCTTTGTGCCGAAGGAACCGCTCCAGATCGCCGCGTATACGGCAAGAGGATCCTGTCCGGTCACAATGCTTGTGATGATCCCGCACAGGACCAGAGCCAAAAGCAGCGCTGTTCCGCGGATCGCCCATGTCCTGTACCAGGGGAGGGCGCCGCGCTTTGAGACGTGGAAGAGGGGAGTGCGTGTCTTATTCATCTGCGTTCCCTCCAAGCTTTGTCATCATAAGGCCGACATCTCTCTTTTTTGCGCCGCGGCCGGGTACGATCCCGCTGACCTTTCCGCCGCAGAGAACAAGAATCCGGTCCGCCAGTTCCAGCAGTACGTCCAGATCCTCGCCGACATAGATCACCGCGACTCCGGAGGCTTTCTGCCGGTTGATAAGATCATAGATCGTATACGAGGAATTAATGTCCAGTCCGCGCACGGCGTAAGCGGTAAGAAGCACCGTCGGCGCCGAGGCGATCTCGCGGCCCACCAGCACCTTCTGAACGTTGCCGCCGGAAAGACGGCGTACGGGGGTGGAGATACCCGGCGTGCTGACCTCGAGATCCCGCACGACAGCCTCGGCCAGATGCTGGGGAGATCTGCGGTCGGTGAACAGGGAACGGCCGCTGCGGAAGGAGCGAAGCATCATATTGTCCGCAAGATCCATGTTTCCGACCAAACCCATTCCGAGACGGTCCTCCGGCACAAAGGACAGGGATACGCCCATTTCCTGGATGCTCAGAGGATCCTTTCCGATCAGCTCCTCTTTTGTGCCGTCGTCTTCAATATAACAGATGGAGCCGCTCTCCACCGGCTGGAGTCCGGCGATCGATTCAAGAAGCTCCTTCTGCCCGCAGCCGGAGATTCCGGCGATGCCGAGGATCTCGCCGCTGTTGGCGGTGAAGGACACGTCGTCGAGCTTGAGGATCCCGTCGATGCTGCGCACGGTGAGCCCCTTCACCTCGATCCGGGGCTTGGGATCCACCGGATCGGGCCGGTCGATATTGAGCGTAACGGCATGACCGACCATCATATTGGTCATTTCCTGGGCGTTGGTCATCTTCGTGGGCATGTCACCGATGAACTGACCGTGGCGCAGGATGGCCACCCGGTCGGACAAGGCCTCCACCTCGTGCATTTTGTGGGTGATGATCACGATGGCCTTGCCGTCGTCGCGCATATTGCGCAGCACGGCAAAGAGCCGGTCGGTCTCCTGAGGCGTCAGCACCGCCGTAGGCTCGTCAAGGATCAGAATGTCCGCGCCGCGATAGAGTACCTTTACGATCTCCACGGTCTGCTTCTGGGAGACGGACATGTCGTAAATCTTCTGATCGGGATCGACCTCAAACCCGTAGGCATCGCAGATCTCGCGGATCCTGCCGGAAGCCGCCTTGAGATCCAGCCGTCCGGGAAGACCGAGCACGATGTTTTCCGCGGCTGTGAGCACGTCCACGAGCTTGAAATGCTGATGGATCATGCCGATCCCGTGATCGAAAGCGTCCTTCGGAGACCGAATGACGACCTCGCGGCCGTCAATGGAGATCGTGCCCTCATCGGGGAAATAAATCCCCGAGAGCATATTCATCAGCGTGGTCTTGCCGCTCCCGTTCTCGCCCAGCAGGGCGAGGATCTCGCCGCGGTATATATCCAGCCAGACCTTGTCGTTGGCCAGAACGGGACCGAAACGCTTGGTTATGTTCCGCATGGCGACAGCAGCAGTCTTGTTCTCCATGTGAGCTCCTTTCAATGCGGAGTGATATTTGTGGGGAATATGCCGTAAAGGGCAGCGCGGCGGCAATATGTCCCTGCGCTGCCCTTTACAGCAAATTCATACACTCCCGCGGGAAGCGGGAGTGTATGAGAAGATGTGCATATCAGGCGTCGATGTTGATGATACCGTCAATATCGATGTCGAAATACGGAGCGCTGCGGAACTCGGACTCGTGGAAGTAGCCGTCGGCAATGACGTTGGTGTCGGGCTGGAAATCGCCCATGTCGTCAACATCGGCCATGTACTCGGTCTTGGTCTCGCCGTTCACGGTCCAGGTGGAGGTGTCGAACACCTGCAGTTTGCCGGACTCGAGCAGCTCCTGAACCTCGGCCAGCTTCTCGGCGGTGCCGGGAGCAGCGGCCTGCTCGTTAATGTCGGTCATCTTGACGGAGCCGGTAGCGATAGTGCCGGTCCAGTCAGCGCCGATGTCCTTGCCCTCGGCGGTGCAGGTCATGGCGTAAACCATGTAAGGAGTCCAGTCAATACGGGAGGCGACGATGAAGGTGTTCGGGCAGTCGTTGGCGGCGGAGCCGTTGTAGAACACGAAGGGGATGTTGTTGGCCTCGCACTCGGTGGGAGCACCCATGGAGTCTGCATGCTCGGAGATCAGGACGCAGCCGTCGTTGATGAGCTTGATGGCGCCTTCCTTCTCAAGAGTGGGGTCATACCAGGAGTTGGTGAAGGTGACCTCCATAGTGGCGGAGGGGCAGACGTAGCGGACGCCCAGGAAGAAGGAGGTGTAGCCGGATTTGACTTCCGCGTAGGGGAAAGCGCCGACATAACCGACCTTGGCCTGCTCGGCGGTGATCTTGCCCTCTTCGATCATCTGGTTGAGCTTCAGACCTGCGGCGACACCGCCGAGGAAACGGCCCTCATAGATGGAGGCAAAGGCGTTGTGGTAGTTGGGAACACCCGCGGTGTGAGCCTGGGTGCCGGTGGCGTGGCAGAACTGCACGTTGGGGAACTCCTTGGCGGCCTGCAGCAGGAAGGACTCATGGCCGAAGGAATCGGCGAACACGAAAGTGCAGCCTTCGTCAACCAGCTCGGCGGCAGCCTCATAGCACTCCTGGCCTTCGGGGATACCGGTCTTCAGGATCGGCTCAATGCCGAGCTGAGCGCAGGCGTCCTTGGCGGCGTTGATGAAGTTGAGGTCGTAGGTGGAGTTCTCGTCATGCAGGAAAATGAATCCGGCCTTCAGAGCGGGGGCCTCGGCGGCGGGTTCCGCAGCGGGCTCAGCGGGGGCCTCGGCGCCGGCCTGCTCCGTCTGAGGGGCGGCCTGCTCGGCGGGAGCGGGAGTTTCTGTCTTCTGAGAGCCGCAGGCGGCCAGAGCCAGGCACATCACGACAGCCAGAAGAAGCGCGATGGTTTTTTTCATGTTTTTCTCCTCCATAAAACACTTTTGGATTACGGTTTATCTTAACCCTCTCGGGGCAAAGACCGAAAACGGTTATTCAGCAGAACTCTATGCCGTCCGCGGCGCTCATGGAGCGGATGCGGGCCAGAGATTCCACACGCGCACCGCTGCCGCGGATCAGATCGCCGCCGGGCTGGAACGCTTTTTCGATGCAGATCCCCGCTCCGACGACCTCTGCGCCGGCCTGAGAGCATAGGTCGATCAGCCCTCGCAGCGCCGCTCCGTTGGCAAGGAAATCGTCGATGAGCAGTACCCGGTCGGCGGAGGTAAGATAGTCTTTGGAGAC
>CACXMX010000054.1 GCA_902768805.1 Oscillospiraceae bacterium | reverse complement strand
GGAAACGGTCACATACGCCGGAGCCTGAGGCGTGCTCGTGGCAAGAGCAGCAGCAAGCTCCTCCTTCGTAGTGACAGTGGAAAGAACCGGGGCAATTGTGCCGACAAAGTAATAACCGGCATAATCGCCTTCAGAAACTAGCGCGGCGTAGTACTGCTGAGGATTGATAAAGTCGGTAGGATCTGAGCTGTAGTAGCCACCCTTGACGAATACAGATTCCTGAGCCTCATCGCCGTATATCGCACCATGCTCAACGGAACCGGCAAATACGCCGTTATTCAGCGTAATGACGTTGCTCGCGGCATCGCTGTATATGGCGGCGCGCCCGATACTGCGCACCACAGCACCATTAACGGTCAACCTTGCGTTGCCACGCAGCTCAATGCCGGCAACGGAATTGTCCCATCCACCGGAATCGTCGCTCTTGATCGCCTGAACGGTGACGCCGGAGTTCAATGTCGCCGTGCCGTCAACGCGCATAGCTTCGCCGGTTGTTGCCGTGACAGTTCCGCCGTTCATGGTCAATGTGCCACCGCTCATCACACGCACCGCGCGTGTGCATGGATAGCTGTTGTTATAAGTATTGATGAATTCACCGGTCTTTTCTGCACTTGTATCCTCGACCGTCAGGTTGCCTTGAACAAGGAGAACATGCGCATCCCCGCCAGACGGCAGGAGTGGGAGTTTTATCAGGCGTTCAACGAGCGCTTCGCCTTTTGGGTCTACTACGGACACGGCCCCGGCGGAGGCCGCGCCGAGGCCGTTCTCGAGGACTTCGAGACCGGGGAGCGCACCCGCTCGGGGAAGCGGATGCTGCTGTGCGGCGATACCTTCGACCTGGACTTCTCGCCCGGAGAGCCGCACACGGTGAAATATGAGGACGACGCGCTGTTTCTCTCCCTGGGCTTCGACGGGGAGACCCGCCGCGTGCTGGTCCGTTCCGACCGGCTGGACGCGGAATTCCTGTGTCCCGACAGCGGAGACGCCATGGTGACGGCGGTCCCGTTCTCCCACAGGACCACTTTCCTCTATCAGGTGAAGAAGATCTTCCCGTCTTTTTCCGGCCACGTCCACATGCACAAGCTGGACTACCCCGTGGACGGGGAGACCGTGATGGTTTACGCCGGAGGCCGGGGGTCCCTTCCGTACCGCACGACGCGGATCTGGGCCGCCGCCGGGGCGCGCACGGAGGCCGGCATGCTCACGCTGAATCTGGGCGAAGACAACGGCCCCGAAGGCGCCCCCACGGAGAACGCCCTGTTTCTCGACGGCGTCATGCAGAAGCTGGGCAAGGTGTCTGGAAGATCTCGGACGGGGGGAAAAAGCTGCGCCTGGAGTTCTCTCCCGACAACGACAGCTATGAGCGCTTGAATTACCTGGCGGCCGATCTCCGCCGCCACCGGCTGTACGGACGGCTGAACGGAACGGTGCGCACGGACGCCGGAGAGGAGATCGTCCTCTCGCAGGCTCCCTGCTTTATAGAGCACATCGACGACCGGCGCTGAGGAGACATCGTATGGAACGCACTTTCTGGTACAGGGATTCGGTATTCTATCAGATATGGCCGCGCAGCTTCCGCGACAGCGACGGAGACGGCGTGGGCGACCTGATGGGCGTGTACGAAAAGCTCGACTACATCAAGTCGCTGCATGTGGACGCCATATGGTTTTCTCCGCTCTACCCCTCGCCCAACGCGGACTACGGCTACGACGTGATGGACTATATGGACATCTCCGGGGAATACGGAGGCATGGGCGCTTTCAAAAAGGTCCTCGACGGCGCCCACGAGCGCGGGATCCGGGTCATCATGGACCTGGTGGTGAACCACACCAGCGACGAGCATCCCTGGTTCCTGGCCAGCCGGAGGGGAGAGGAGCCCTACAGGGACTACTACATCTGGAGAAAGGGAAAGCCGGACGGCTCGCCGCCCAACAACTGGGACAGCCTGTTCGAGGGCAAGGCCTGGCAGTTCGACGCCGAGCGCGGCGAATACTATCTCCATCTGTTCGCCATAAAGCAGGCGGACCTGAACATGGACAACCCGCGGGTCAGGGAAGAAGTCAAAAAGATCATGCGCTTCTGGCTGGATATGGGTGTGGACGGCTTCCGCGAGGACGTGATCACCTTCATCTCCAAAAAGGAGGGCCTTCCCGACGGATCGCGGCTGATGCCGGCCGCGCGGGGGATTAATCATTACTCCAACGGGCCGCATCTGCACGAATACCTGATGGAGTTCCGCGATGTGCTCGACGAGTACGACTGCGTCACCATCGGCGAGGCGCCGCTGCTCACTCCGCGCCGCGCGCTGGAGTTCATCGGCGGAAAGCGGCCCGAGCTGGATCTTATGATCTCCTTCGAGTGCATGGAGGGGGACTGCATTTCCCAGGAATACATCCACCATCCTTTCTCCCTGGTCAAGCTGAAGCTGATCTGGGAGCGCTGGCAGAGAGGCCTGCGGGGCAAGGGCTGGAACTTCCTGTATCTGGAAAACCACGATCATCCCCGCGTGATCAGCCGCTACGGCAGCGAGAAATTCCGCGTCGAGAGCGGCAAAGCCCTGGCGGCGGCCTATCTGTTCCAGCAGGGGACGCCCATAATCTACCAGGGCCAGGAGATCGGCATGACCAGCATCCGCCTGGAGAGCATCGATCAGTACGAGGATGTGCAGACGATCCACAACTATCATCGGTATTTCACCAAAGAACCGACGGAGAAGAGGATGCAGCGCGTATGGCAGTCCTCCCGCGATGCGGCGCGCACCCCCATGCAGTGGGACGCGGGCGAGAACGCCGGCTTCACCTCCGGCAAGCCGTGGTTTCGGGTCAACCCGAATTATCCCGAGGTCAATGTCGCCGACCAGGAGGAGGACAGCGGATCCCTGCTGAACTTCTACCGCGAGGCGGTGAGACTCAGGAAGGAGCTGCCCGTGGTGCATTACGGGTCCTTCCGCCTGTTCCGCCCGCTGGACAAAAAACTGCTCATGTACGAACGGCGAAGCAAATCTCAGAGGCTTCTGGTGATCTGCTCGTGGTCCGACAGCGCGATGAGGGTGAACGTACCGAGAGGATACGATCTCACGCGCGGAAAGCTTATTCTGCGCAGTCACGGCGGCGAGGCGGATAAAAACGGGTATACCGCCCAGCCGTGGGAGACCAGGGTGTATCTGTTTCAGGACCGCAAAAAACCGGCCGAGGTATAAGAAACGGGGCGCGCTTTAAGGGCACGCCCCGTTTTAGTGTGTCGGCAAAACCGGCACTCGTCGACTGAGACCCGCTTCGCCGGGCTCTCCATAAAAACAGATCATAATTCCGATCGCCGCTCAGCGGTGAGTCCCGCGGTGTATCCCGCGATCAGAAAGAAGAAGCCTCCCACGAAATGGGTCCGTCCCACGAGCATCATCTCGGCCATGTTGTGGGTGATGAGCGACAGAAGCGGCAGAGGCAGCGCCCATTCGGCCCCGGGAGACGGGGAAAAGGCGAGAGAAAAACTCTTTCCCGCCAGCCACACCAGCCACAGCAGAAACAGGACGAGCGCCGGCAGACCCTGAGCGACCAGTACCTCAAGAAGCTGATTGTGCGTATGGAAGTTCCTTTTGAAGGCGGTGGTCTCGACCCAGTCGCCCACATTGGCCATGGATGTGCCGTGGAGCAGAATGTGACGGTCGCGGGCCGCTCCTTCGATCACGCACCGCCAGATTTTGCTGCGCCCGCCCAAGGTGGAGGCCCCGCCGCCTACCAGATCGCGGCGCTCCCGGTCCCCGGAGACTCCCGGCGCCGGGGCGATGTAGGACGTGGAGCCGTTGCCGGGCCTGTCAGGGCTGCCGGAGCCTTCGACAGCCTCCGGGGCTTTTTCTGCGGCAGCCGTATAGATGCGCCCGAGCACCCGGTTCTGCACTCTCAGCACAGCGGTGCGCGAGCCGTAGAACACGCCCAGGAACACAGCGGCGGCGACGGCGCAGCAGACCGCCGAGCACACCGCACGGGGCAGGGGGGAGAGCCGTCCTCTCCGCCAAAAAGCCGCTCCGGCACCCGTGCCCAGCGCCGCCGTGACGCCGAGAACGGCCGCGCGTGATTCCACGGAAACAAAGGCGGCAAAATTCACGGCAAAGGCGGCGATCAGCAGAGCCCTGCCGACGCGAGAGCCGGCGGACCGGAACCTCCAGATGCCGGCGACAAGGAAGAAGGCGGCGTATCCGCCCACGGAGTTGGAGTTAACGCCGGCCGAAAAATGCCGAGAAAGCCGCCTTGCCGCCGAAGAAGCGAAGAAAGCCCCAGAGAAGCTGAATCGTGAACAGGGCCAGGGCGCCGTCGTACACAGCTTTGAGCAGACTTGTGCGGCTTTTTCTTCCCAGGTAAAGCCCGAGCGGGAACAGCACCAGCATGTCCGCTGTCTGATAAAACAGAAAGCGCACGTTGTGGTAGAAGGAGGCGCGTCCTTCCCGTATGGCAAGGAAGCAGGAAATATAGGCCCACAGCACCCACAGCGCGAGGAACACGGTCCCCGGCGTCATTATATCCCGGAACAGGGCGGAGAAGCTGTCAAGGGACTGCGTGCCCCGGACGCGGGCATAAGCAAGGCAGACTGCGGATATGCCCAGCGCGCCGGCGGCGAGAAGGAGCTCCAGCGAAAGCCACACCACGTTCCAGTCGTCGCTGAGCGGCAGAAAATTCGTCTGGAGCAGCACGAGAAGGATATGCGCGGCCGCGAACACGGACACAAAGCGCAGGGAGAAGACAAATCCCCTTCCGGCAGGGGGGCGGGAAGCGGCGTTCACGGAGTCTCTCCTTTCTTACCGCCCTTTCCGCGCAGGATCAGAGCGAACACGACAGCCCCGGACAGAACGAACAGGCCGATAAACTGCGACGCGGAGAGAACGCCCACCGAGCCGCGCGCGTCGTTGCGCAGGAACTCGATCAGGAAGCGCCCTATGCTGTAAAGGATCAGGTACAGCGCGAGCACGCCCCCGTCGGCGTGCTTTTTCCTGTCGTAAATCAGCAGAGCCAGACACAGCAGAACGTCTCCGGCGGCGGAGTAGAGCTGCGTGGGGATCAGGCGGATGCCGGCGGGCGCCATGGACCCGGCGGGGAACACCACGCCCCAGCACGAGCCCGCGGGACGGCCGTAGCAGCACCCGGCCAGAAAACAGCCAACGCGTCCCAGCCCCTGGGCCAGGGCCACGCCGGGCATCAGGATATCCGCCCAGAGGAGAAAGCTCTGTTTACGGCGCCTCAGCCAGACATAGCAGGCCATCGCGCCGAAGATGATGCCGCCGTACACCACGAAGCCCTCCGAGCCCAAAGAGCCCCAAGGGTCGCGCAGAAAATCCGTGAAGTGAGTCAGCACAAAGAAGATCTTCGCGCCGACGAACCCTATGATGACGGCCAGCAGCACAAGCGTAGTGGCCGTGTCATCGCTGAGTCCGCGCGCCTTGGCGCGGGCGCAGCCCATCCACAGCGCGGCGAGCACGCCCAGGCCTATCATCAGCCCGTAACCGTGGACGGTCAGGCCGAATACCGTGAAAAGATCATTGTACATGTTTTAAGTCGCCTTTCGCGAAATCGGTTCCGAGAATGTGAGGACCGCAGGGACGGACCCGCAGCTCAAAACAGGCACCTTCGCCGTAATATCCGTCCATGGCGGCGCGGAATGCCCCGTAATCCGCCTCGGGAACCAGGCACTGGATGCACCCGGCGAATCCGCCGCCGTGGATGCGCCAGGCGCCTTTGCCGCGAAGCAGGGCCTCGGCGCGGTCGAGCGCGACGGCCATGGAGGTCTCCTCCGGATGCAGGGAGGGGATCACATTCTGAAGTTTTTCCCGGGAGGAGGCGCCGGAGGCGTTCATTTCCCGGAGATAGGCGTCCATGTCTCCGCGGGAGAGGGCTTCCGCCATGCGACCGGCCCGCTCGTTCTCGTCGAAGAAGTGCTCGGCGCGAAGGATCGCCCGGGGCGATACGGCAGCGGACAGCGCCTTCCGGTCTTTTTCGGAACGGAAGACGGACGGATCGATGTCCCGCAGGACGCTGCCGCCGAAGAAGGCGGCGACGGCGCGCATTTCCTCGGGGATGGAGGCGTAGTCCGCGGTGAGGTCGGCGTGGCTGGTGCGGGTATCCACGGCACACAGCACATACCCGGCCTCCCGGAAATCAAAGCTCAGCCGCTCCACAAGAGGCCGGGAGGGGTCGGCAAAGTCGATCTTCGTGATGCCGCCGCAGGCGCTGGACGCCTGGTCCATCAGTCCGCTGGGCTTGCCGAAATAGTCGCGCTCGGCGCCCTGACCGATGACGGCCCGGGTGAGCGCGTCCGGCTCTCCGCCGTTGTACAAAGCGGAAAACACGGTGGCGATGAGGATCTCGAAGGCGGCAGAGGAGGAGAGCCCGCCGCCCGCGGGCACGTCGGAGTCCATACAGGCGCTGAAGCCGCCCACGGCATAGCCGCGGCGCGCGAAGCCGGCGGCGACCCCGCGCACGATCCCCCCGGCGGTGCCCCGCTCCTCCGGAACGGGATCGAGGCGGTCCGTTTCCAGAGCGATATCTCCGAAGCCGCGGGACCGGATCTCGATGCGGCCGTCGCCGCGGGGCGATACGGCTGCGATCGTGTCCATGGCAACGGCGGCGCACAGCACGATGCCGTTTTGATGATCGGTGTGATTGCCGCCCAGCTCGGTTCGTCCGGGGGCGCTGATCAGGAGCACATCCCCGTCGCCGAACCGCCCGGAAAAGGCGTCGAGAAGCCCGATATACCGCTCTCTCCGGCGGGCCGTATCTCCGCCGCAGAGCGTTTTCAGTTCTTCGTCATACGATCCCCGGCACAGCCGGTCTTTCCATTCACTGATGAGCATATCCTTGCCCTTCCGGTTCGTTTTTTCCACAACATAATAAATCCCTGTTGCTCAAACTGTCAATCTTTGATATAGTACTCCAGTCAAGAACGCTGTGAAAGGACAGAAACATGTACAACTACATCATCGCGACCTCATCCACCGCCGATCTCACCCGCGAATACCTCGACGGACACGCAATCCCCTTCATCCCTTACAGCTACACCGTGGGAGAAGAGCTGCGCACCGACGACTGCCGGGAGGAATCCCGCGCCGCCGTGTATAAGGGCATGCGCGCCGGCGACAGACTCAAAACCTCCATGATCAATGAATATACCTATTACGATTTCTTCCGAGGCCTTCTGGAAACGGGCCGGAACGTGCTGTTTTTGGACATGTCCGTGAAAATGTCGGTGTCCTACAGCAATTCTCTGGCCGCGGCGGAAAAGCTCCGCGCCGAATTCCCGGAACTGCGCCTGGAGATCCTGGATACGCGGTGCATCTCCGGCGGGCTCGGCCTGCTCGTGGAGGAAGTCGTTCGCCGCGCCGAGGAAGGAATGAGCTTCGATGATGTGATCGCCTGGGCGGAGGAGAACAAGCTCCGCATCGCGCACCGCTTCACGGTGGACGACCTGAACTATCTCAAGGCCGGCGGACGCGTTTCCAACACGGCGGCGCTGGTGGGCTCCGTGCTGGATATCAAGCCGGTGCTCTATGTGCCCGACGAGGGTACGCTGGAGGTGGCGCAGAAGGTCCGCGGCCGCAAAAAAGCCCTGAACACGATCCTCTCCGGAGTTCTTAACGACCTGGAAACCATCGATACAAAAGGCCTGGAGATGCGCATCCTGCACGCCGACTGCCTCGCGGACGCCGAGTGGGTGAAGAACGAGGTGCTCCGTGCCCATCCCGACATGGGGGAGATACGCATCACTTCTTTGGGCGTGGTCATCGGCGCGCACTGCGGACCCGGCCTGCTCACCGTCTTCTACCTGTGCTCCGGCCGCAGACCGAAATAAAAAGTATACGCGGGGATGATCCCCGCGTATTCATATTCTATCCGTGTCAGAAAAGCTTCAGGAAGCCTGCCGCCATTCCCAGCAGAACGCCGCTGCCGTACAGGATCCCCAGCGTGATCAGATCGTCCTTCCGGTCGCGGTCCATGCGAAGCAATACCAGCAGGCCCACCCCCGAGCCGACCAGCAGGCCCGACACCATCGCTCCCGCGGAGATGCCGCCCTGCAGATACAGGCTTGTGAGCACCACGCTGGCCGCGCAGTTGGGGATCAGACCGATCAGACCCGCCAGCAGCTCGCCGGCGACCGGCCGGTTGAGGATGAAGCTTCCCAGCCGTTCCGCGCCGAGGAGCTCCACGGCGAGATTCATCACGAAGGTCACCGCAAAAAGAAAAGCGAAGATCTTCAGGGTGTGCTTCAAGGCGGAGCGAAATATCCCGTCCTCGCAGTGACAGTCCTCCCGTTCGCAGAGCTCATGGAGCGTGCGGTTCCGAGCGCGGGAACGGGACAGCGCGTCGGTCAGCAGACCCACGAGCATACCGGCCGCGCACTTGAAGGTGAGGATCTTCAGGATGAAGGCTGTGGGAGCGCCTCCGGAAATAAGGATCGGCAGCATCTCGTCCGAGGTGGACAGAAAAACGGCCAGCAGCGTTCCGCGCGTGATCAGTCCGCCCGCGTACAGGTTGGACACGGCGGCAGAAAAACCGCACTGGGGGATCACGCCCAGTCCCGCGCCGATGACCGGCCCCCACGAGGCGTGGGAGCGGATGATGGCCACGGTCTTCTCTTCCGCGCGATCCTCTATCCACTCTATCGCCAGATATGCCAAAAACAGGAACGGCAGCAGCTTAACGGCGTCGAGCGCCGTATCAAGCAGGATATCCCAAAGCACAGCCGACCCTCCTTACGGTTCTTTGATCATTTACCCGATTATATCATACAATCCACAAACGCGGCAGTCCCATTTCCATGATTTTTCAGCCTTTTTCGGATTTACAAACCGGGATATCTGCGGTATAGTTCACATATCGATTACAATTGTCTGTTTACGGAGGACATCCCCATGTTCTTTATTGATACGCGGAACAACGGCATTCAAGCCGACGCGGCGACCGCGATACTGCGCGGACTCGCGCCGGACGGAGGCCTGTTCCTTCCCGACGAGATCCCCGCGATTTCCGCTGAGGAGATCGCGCGCATGACGGCCCTGCCCTATGAGGAGATCGCAGCCTTCGTGCTCGGGCGCTTTCTGCCCGGTTTTGACACCGGGGAGTTGCTCGGCTTCGCCCGGGCGGCCTACGCTTCCTTCGACGACCGCCGGATCGTTCCCCTGAACCCGCTCGGGGACGGCATCTCTCTTCTGGAGCTGTACCACGGGCCTACCTGCGCCTTTAAGGATCTGGCGCTGCAGATGCTTCCGTATCTGATGGCCGCCTCCGTGAAAAAGTGCGGGGAGGACCACACCGTGGCGATCCTGGTCGCCACCAGCGGCGACACGGGAAAGGCGGCGCTGGCCGGCTTCGCGGACGTGCCGGGCACCATGATCGGCGTATTCTACCCCGACGGCGGCGTCTCGGATATCCAGAGAGCGCAGATGGTCACCCAGGAGGGGGAGAATGTGCGCGTCATGGCGGTGGAGGGCAACTTTGACGACGCTCAGACCGGCGTCAAGCGCATTTTCTCCGATGCCGCGCTGTGCGAGCGCCTCCGTTCCGCCGGAGTCGTGCTCTCCAGCGCCAACTCCATCAACTGGGGCCGCCTCGCGCCGCAGATCGCCTATTACTACTCCGCCTACGCGCAGCTTCTCGCCTCCGGCGCCGTCCGGGCAGGGGAGAAGGTCGATTTCGCGGTTCCGACGGGGAACTTCGGGGATATACTGGCCGGATATTACGCCAAGAAAAGCGGCCTTCCCGTCGGGAACCTGATCTGCGCCTCCAACTCCAACAACGTCCTTACGGATTTTCTGCGCTCGGGCGTATACGACCGGGAGCGCCCGTTCCTGCTCACCATGTCTCCGTCGATGGACATCCTGATCTCGTCCAATCTGGAACGGCTGCTGTATCTTCTCTCCGGCGATCCGGAGCGTGTGGCGGGCTGGATGCGCGCTCTCACCGATACCGGCCGGTACGATGTGGGCGACCTGCGGGAGAAGGCGCGCGCGGAAGGCTTCCTTGGCTATTACGCCGACGAGGAGGAGACCGCCCGCACGATCCGCGAGACCTGGGAGGAGCGGCAATGCGCCGTCGACCCGCACACGGCTGTGGGCCTCGCCGCCGCGCGGCAGTACCGCGCCGAGACAGGGGAGAAGCGCCCCTGCGTGGTGCTCTCCACGGCCTCTCCGTTCAAATTCGCCGGCTCCATGCTGCGCTGCCTCGGCCGCGACTGCCCGAAGAGCGGGTTTGACGCGCTGGACGCGCTCTCGGATTTCACCGGAGCGCCTGTTCCCGCGCCGCTCGGAGCCCTCAGGACCAAGGCGGAGCGCTTCTCCGGAACGGTCGCTCCCGCGGACATGGCCTCCGCTGTGGAGAAATGGCTGAGCTGAACAAACAAAAACATACGATCCCCCGCTGCCCTTCGGCAGCGGGGGATCGCGCGCGTATGTGGGTATATTACTTACGGTTCTTCGTCTTCGTAATCGTCGTCTTCCAAATCTTCGCCGTACTCGTCGCGGCGGCGCAGATACCACCAGGTCCCGCCGCCTATGCCGGCCAGAGCCAGGACCAGCGCGGTCCCGAGGATGATCTTGCCCGCGCCGGACGGGCGCGTCTCGGTCTCGGGCACGGCGGCCACCGTGCCGAGGCTCTCCTTGATGGTGAGCTTCGCGGCGTTGCTGGAGGTCTCGCCGGCGGCGTTGGAGATCACGCAGCGGTACTGCCAGCCGTCCTGATCCTTCGTTACGGAGTGAACGGTGATGGAGGCGCTGCGCTCACCCTCCAGATCGATCCAGCCGTTTCCGTCGCCGCGGTCCACCTGCCATTTGCACACCAGCGGGGTGGAGCCGCTGGAGGTCACGGCAAATACAGCGTCCGAACCCTCGTTGACCTCGGCATCCTTCGGCTGCGTTGTCACATTCGGAGGCGTCACGCCCGTGCGCGTCTTGATGTTGAAGCGCGCCTTGGCGTTGCCGTCGGGATAGACGAGCGTTACGGTGTGGGATCCGGTGGACAGGGAGGACAGGAAGTCGCTGTCCAGGGTCACGCTCTGCCGGTCGTCGGAAACCCGCACGGACATACCGGAGACGGTGGCGCCGTCGACCTGAACGGTGAATTCACCTTCACCGCTGCCCTTGAAGGTAAGCCCTTCCTGACTGCCCTGCATCCAGTTGGCGTTCGCGCCTTCCGTAACGGTGTACGCCGTTCCGGTCACCACCAGCGTCAGCTGGCGGGTCACGCTGCCGGTGGAGTTGGAGGCCTTGAGCGTGAAGCGGTAGGAGCCCTCCGCTGAGGGAGTGCCGGAAATCAGGCCCGTGCCGGACATGGACAGTCCGGGAGGCAGGGTGCCGGTATAGCTCCAGGAGATGGGCGTGCCTCCGGTGGCGGTGAGCTGCTGACTGTAGGGCTGGCCCTTGGAAGCGGTGGGCAGCAGGCCCGTGGTGATGGAGGGCAGAGCCGCCACGGTGGTGTTGTTGTTCGAGCTGTACTGTACGGCCGTTACGCCGGTAACCGTGATGCTCTGGTCGGCGTTGATGTTGCCGATGGTGTACACGCCGTTATAGGCGGTGAGAGTCGTGCCGTTGGCCTTTACGGCAAAGCCGGCGCCGCGGGTGTAGCCGTTGTAGATGTTCACCGTGAAGCTGTAGGAGCCGCCGGCGGCAACGGGAGACTTGGAGCTGCCGGACGCCTGAGCGTAATACCCGGTGCCGGAGGGGAGCGTTACGGTATAGGTCCTGGGCGCTTCCGTGGGCTTGGGCGTCGGCGTGGGCTTGGGAGAAGGAGTCGGCGTCACGGTGCTCCAGGCGGGGATGGAGATCCTGTAGGGATTGGTTTTGTTCCCGGCCTTGTCCACGATGACCAGATAGATCTCCTTGGCGTCGGCGTTGCTGATATTGGTGAGGGTGATCACCTGCTCGGCCGTGGAGCACGCGTTGTGGAACACATCCGGGCTCGAGATCACCGCGTCGCTCTTCGGGGTCGCGCTGCCGGCGACGGTAAGGATGAAGTAGTAATCGCCCGCTTCGGAAGAGGTGAAGTAGAACTGCGCGCTCTTCTCGGAGGTGCGCAGAGGCGGGCGGCTGGAGATCCTGGGCGACTCGGTGTCGAGCACCAGGCTGCCGCTGGCCGCAGACCACTCGCCGACCGTTTCGCCGCTGATCGGACGCACGCGGTAGTAATAGCTGCCGTCCTCGGTGAGATAGCTCTTCAGGTCCCGGGAGGTCCCGTTCACCATCAGGGCGTCGCCGAATTTGTGGGCATCGTCCGTCCCGTTTTTAAACAGCTGCAGCTCATACTTTTTCGCGCCGGTCACGGACGACCATACGGCCTTGGTGCCGCTCCAGGCCAGATCCTCCACAGCGGGAAGATCCTCCGGCGTGGCAGTGGGCGTGGCGGTAGGCGTAGCGGTGGGGGTGGCGGTGGGAGTAGCGGTAGGCGTAGCCGTGGGAGTGGCCGTAGGAGTAGCAGTGGGCGTAGCCGTAGGAGTAGCGGTAGGCGTAGCAGTGGGAGTAGCAGTGGGCGTTGCCGTGGGAGTAGCAGTGGGAGTAGCGGTGGGCGTAGCCGTGGGAGTCGCGGTGGGCGTGGCTGTAGGAGTGGCGGTGGGCGTTGCCGTGGGAGTGGCGGTGGGCGTTGCCGTGGGAGTGGCGGTAGGCGTGGCTGTGGGAGTGGCGGTGGGCGTTGCCGTTGCCGTAGGATCGGGAGAGGGAGTATCGGTGGGATCGGGAGTGGGCGTTTCGGTCGGGACGGGAGTGGGCGTCGGAGTGGGCCGCGGCCCGTACACAACGCGGTATTCGGTCACTCCCCCGGCGGGACCGGCTGCCATCTCTTCGTCGGTGGCGTCGGCCTGACCGACCAGCAGATGGTACGAGGGATCCACCATGTTTTCAAAGGTAAGTCCGTTTCCCAGAGCGAAAGCGCGTTCCGTGCCGATAAGATGCGCGCTGCGCAGTGTGACGGATGAGGGTGCGGTCAGGGACATCGCGGTCCGCGATGAGACAAATCCGGTCGTATCGATAAGAACTGTGTGACCGGACGAGCCGTTGAGAGTCTTCACGCCGAAGGCGCCGCCGCTGACGCTGCAGGAATCGAGCAGCGAAAGACTCGAGTTCCCGGCAAGACCGATCAGAAAGGACTCATAGTCGTTTTCCGGGGCGGAAATGTCCAGCTCATCCTTAACGGTGAGAGAGCCGCCGTCCCTGACATATACGGCGCAGCGGTCCGGAGCAAGAGCCTCGGGGGATGCCTTTACGGCGGGCTCGACGGCGCCGCGTCCGCACAGCGTAAGAGAACTGCCGTTCTCCACGATGAACACGCTCAGCGGATCGCTGTCGCCGACGGCGGGATCATAACGGGCGTTCAGAGTCTGGCCGGACATCCGGATCGTGAGATCTTGATCGACACGGATCGGGGAATAAATCTCGATCATGCTGCCGTTCAGTTCGGGGGAGAATTCCACCGTTCCGCCGTATCCGGCTATGGACGCAGCTTCTCTCAGAGAGATCAGCCCGTCCTCCGCAACGGAGTCGTCGCCGGTATTGACGATCACGGTGTCGGCGGCGCGGACGGTAAGATTCGCCGAGCCGAGAGTCAGCACGGCGGTCAGCAGCAGGGCGAGCCCTGAGCGAACAGTCTTTTTCATATAGGGGCCTCCTTAAACTCTTCGGTGAGTTTCTGTTGTGGTTTTCATGCATATAGACGTCTCACATGAGCCAAAGGTTTTACGAGCCGTCTGTTTTTTTATCTGCCGGAGCCGCACCGGGAACATCGGGAACGCCTGCGGGGAAATGCAGGACGCGCTTTAGCCCGACACAGGGCAGGAAGATATTCTATATATTGTAGAAATAACGGCAGGAAGATTGACACAAGGGACACAGATATT
>CACXMX010000053.1 GCA_902768805.1 Oscillospiraceae bacterium | reverse complement strand
GGGGGCGATCGTTATCTCTGTCGGCGGATTTCCCGAAATAGATGTCCACAATATGACCCGTACCCAGGCCATCACGGCGATAGACGCCCGCCTCCGCCGCGCCGACGCCTCCGTTTACAGGCTTCGGGTCATCCACGGCTTCCACGGCGGCACGGCGATCCGTGACGCGGTGCGGACACATTATAAAAACCATCCCAAGGTAAAGCGGATCGAGATCGGTCTCAATCCGGGAGAAACCGACCTGGTCCTGCGGGAACTGTGATAGCGTATCGACTGGTTTTAAACGAATACAACGACCTCCGGTCTCTGCCATGGCAGAGACCGGAGGTCGTTTTTCTCCTTTTTTGGATCAGCTGTGCCTGCTGATATGCCGGCGTATGACGTTAAAGGTCTCCTCGCTCAGATCGTGCTCTATTTTGCAGGCATCCTCCCGGGCGGTCTCCGGGCTGACACCCAGTCCCGTCAGAAGTGCGGTAAGAAGCTTGTGCCGTTCATATATCCGCTCGGCGATCTCCATTCCAGGCTCCAGCAGCACGATCATCCCGGCCTGATCCGTGGTGATATACCCGTTTTCCCGCAGGCGCTTGGTGGCATAGCTCACGCTCGGTTTGGTCACACCCAGCTTCTCGGCGACGTCGATGGAGCGGATGTAGCCCCGCTCTTCCTTAAGCATGAGCATGGCTTCCAGATAATCTTCCGCTGATTTATGTATTGTCATAATCATCACCTTCGTAAGAATAACATGCCGGCAGGCAAAAAGCAAGGCCGGAATACAAACGGTAGTTAGATATTGACAACTACGATTAAAGATGATAAACTCCGAGGCAGTTAGTAAATACTAACTTTTTTGTGCGCCGCCGGTTAAGGTATTTTAACGCCGAGGCTGCCCATGAAAGGAGGAAGCGCAATGATGCCGCTGGTTATGGCCGATGCGGGAGACGAGAACGTTATCATACGCGTCGGAGGAAGCCCCGAAATGAAAAAGCACCTGGAGGATATGGGCTTCACGGTGGGGAGCCCCGTCACGGTGATGAACACCATCGGCGGGAATCTGATCGTTAAGATTCGCGAATCCCGCGTGGCCATCAGCAAAGAGATGGCTTCTAAAATCATGGTTTAAGAAAAAGACAATAAAGGAGAGATGAGGATGAAAACACTCAGAGACGCAAAAGTCGGCGAGACTGTCAGGGTCGTCAAGCTCCACGGCGAGGGCGCCGTAAAGCGCCGCATCATGGACATGGGCATCACCAGAGGAGTGGAGATCTTTGTCCGCAAGCTCGCCCCCCTGGGCGACCCCGTTGAAGTCAATGTCCGTGACTACGAGCTCAGTCTGCGCAAGGCGGACGCGGAAATGATCGAGGTAGAGTAAAGGAGAAGCACTATGGATAAACAGATCCGCATTGCCCTTGCGGGCAACCCGAACAGCGGCAAGACCACCCTGTTCAACAAGCTGACCGGCTCCAACCAGTTTGTCGGCAACTGGCCCGGCGTGACCGTAGAGAAAAAGGAAGGCCGTCTGATCGTCGACAAGGAGGTCATCCTTACCGACCTGCCCGGTATCTACTCCCTCTCCCCGTACACGCTGGAGGAGGTCGTGGCACGGAATTACCTTATAGAGGAAAAGCCTGACGCCATTCTGAATATCGTGGACGCCACGAACCTGGAGCGCAACCTGTATCTGACCACTCAGCTCACCGAGCTCGGCATCCCCGTAGTCATCGCTCTGAACATGATGGACCTGGTCAGAAAAGCCGGCGACAGCATCAACGTGAAGGAACTGAGCCGTCAGCTCGGCTGCAAAATCGTGGAGATCTCCGCCCTCAAGGGAGACGGCGTAAAGGAAGCGGCTCTGGCCGCCATCGAAGCCGCGAAAAGCGGCAAGACCATCCCTCAGCACCGTTTCTCCGGTCCGGTAGAGCACGCGCTGGCCCATATCGAAGAGGTCACCGTCCACAAGCTGCCGGAGGAACAGCAGCGCTGGTACGCCATCAAGGTCTTCGAGCATGATGAAAAAGTGCTGGAGAGCCTGAACATCCCGGCCGATGTCAGAGCCCATATTGAGCAGGACATCGCCGCCGCCGAAAAGGAGCTGGACGACGACGCCGAAAGCATCATCACCAACGAGCGCTATGTGTATATCGGCCAGACGCTCAAGGGCATTTATAAAAAGAAAGGAAAAGGACAGCTCTCTGTCTCCGATAAAATCGATAAGATCGTCACCAACCGTATTCTCGCCCTTCCGATCTTCGCCGCGGTCATGTTCCTGGTGTACGCTCTGTCCATGGGCAGCTCCATAGCGGACGGAGGCATCGCCATCGGCACCTTCCTGACCGACTGGACCAACGACGTGCTCGGCGGAGCCTGGCTCACCGACGGTTCCCGCGCCATTCTCGAGGCCTGGGGCGCGGCGCCCTGGCTGGTTGGACTGATCTCCGACGGTATTCTCGCGGGCGTTGGCGCGGTGCTGGGCTTCGTTCCTCAGATGCTCGTCCTGTTCCTGATGCTCTGCCTGCTGGAGGACTGCGGCTACATGGCCCGTATCGCCTTCATCATGGACCGGATCTTCCGCCGTTTCGGACTGAGCGGCAAGAGCTTCATCCCCATGCTGGTCGGTACCGGCTGCGGCATCCCCGGCGTCATGGCCTCAAGAACCATTGAAAATGAGCGTGACCGCCGCATGACGGTCATGACCACCACCTTTATCCCCTGCGGGGCGAAGATGCCCATCATCGGTCTGATCGCAGGCGCTCTCTTCGGCGGAAGCACCTGGATCGCCACCTCCGCCTACTTCATCGGCATCGCGGCCATCGTGATCTCCGGCATCATGCTGAAGAAAACCAAAATGTTCGCCGGAGACCCCGCTCCCTTCGTTATGGAGCTGCCCGCCTACCACCTGCCCGCCTGGAGCAACGTGCTGCGCGGCACGTGGGAGCGCGGCTGGAGCTTCATCAAGCGCGCCGGCACCGTTATCGTGGTATCCTCCATCGTGATCTGGTTCCTTACCAGCTTCGGTTCCGTCAACGGAAAATTCGGCATGGTGGACGACCTGTATGAGGACGACACCGTCGTGACCGACGAGTATGTGGCCGCCGTCGCCGGCCGAATGGGTATCCCGGAGGACGAGGTGGAGCCCATGGACGACTCCATCCTGGCCCGCGTCGCGCAGCCTGTGTCTGTCGTCTTCAAGCCCCTGGGCTTCGGCGACTGGAAGCCCACCGCCGCGACGGTCACCGGCCTTGTGGCCAAGGAGGAAGTCGTGGCCAACTTCGGCATCATGTACGCCTACGACGATCAGGATGGCGCGGAAGAGCTGGAGGAAAACGGTGACCAGATCTGGGGCCGCGTGGCCGAGGACTTCAACGCCTTCTCCGGCGGACACGGCAGACTCGCCGCCTTCACCTTTATGATCTTCAACCTGCTGTGCGCGCCCTGCTTCGCGGCCATCGGCGCCATCAAGCGCGAGATGAACAGCCGCAAGTGGACCTGGTTCGCCATCGGGTACCAGTGCTGCTTTGCCTGGGTGACAGCCTTTATCGTATGGCAGATCGGCCGCCTGTTCGCCGGCGGCATGAACGTCGCGGGCCTGATCCTGGCAGTTGCCATGCTGGCTCTGATTGTCTGGCAGCTGTTCAAACCCTATAAAGAAGCACAGATGCTTACCGTTAAGTGATCTGTATTTCTCTCCTTTCCACCGGGCAGGGCACCGGGGCCGCAGCCCTCGGTTTCCGGCGTCCTGCCCCCCTTTCTCTAAGGAAGTGATCACATGCTGACATGGCTTGGCGCAAATCTCATCAATATCGTTCTTGTCGCCGTTCTTGGCGGACTCATCGCTCTGGTGATCCGCGGCATGATCCGCGACAAAAAAGCCGGAAAGAGCTCCTGCGGCGGCAGCTGCTCCTCCTGCGGAGCGTGCGGCGGGTGCGGAAAGCACACCGCGCTGTCCTCCGGGGCGGACGGAGCATCCGGACAGACATAACCCGCCGCCCTATATCGAACTCAAAAACGGAAACAGCCGCAGGACCTTTATGGTCCTGCGGCTGTTTCCATATGATAAGGCGGATCGTGTTACAGCTTCGGTCCGGCGGCGACCAGTGCCTTGCCGGCTTCGTTCCCCTCATACTTGACAAAGTTTTTGATGAAGCGTCCGGCCAGATCCTTCGCCTTGGCTTCCCATTCGGCCGCGTCGGCGTAGGTGTCGCGCGGATCGAGGATGCCGCTGTCCACTCCGGGCAGCTCGGTGGGCACTTCAAAATCAAAGAAGGGGATCTTTTTCGTCGGGGCCTTGAGCACGTCGCCGCTGAGGATGGCGTCGATGATGCCGCGGGTATCCTTTATGGAGATACGCTTTCCGGTGCCGTTCCAGCCGGTGTTGACCAGATAGGCTTTGGCGCCGCTCTTGTTCATTTTCTTTACCAGCTCTTCGGCGTACTTGGTGGGATGCAGCTCCAGGAACGCCTGTCCGAAGCAGGAGGAGAAGGTGGGCGTGGGCTCGGTGATGCCCCGCTCCGTGCCCGCCAGCTTGGCGGTAAAGCCGGAGAGGAAATAATACTGAGTCTGCTCGGGTGTGAGAATGGACACCGGGGGCAGGACTCCGAAGGCGTCCGCCGAAAGGAAGATCACGTTCTCGGCGTCGGGGCCGGAGGAAACGCCGTTGACCTTCTTGACGATCTTCTCGATGTGGTCGATGGGATAGGATACGCGGGTGTTTTCCGTGACAGACTTATCGGCAAAGTCGATCTTCCCCTGCGCGTCAACGGTGACATTCTCCAGCAGCGCGTTGCGGCGGATGGCGTTGTAGATGTCGGGCTCGGACTCCTTGTCCAGATTGATGACCTTGGCATAGCAGCCGCCCTCGAAGTTGAACACGCCGTTGTCGTCCCAGCCGTGCTCGTCGTCGCCGATGAGAAGACGCTTCGGGTCGGTGGAGAGAGTGGTCTTGCCGGTGCCGGACAGTCCGAAAAAGATAGCGGTGTTTTTGCCGTCCATATCTGTATTGGCCGAGCAGTGCATGGAGGCGATGCCCCTGAGAGGAAGGTAGTAGTTCATCATGGAGAACATGCCCTTCTTCATCTCGCCGCCGTACCAGGTGTTGAGGATGACCTGCTCGCGGCTGGTGATGTTGAAGACCACGGCCGTCTCGGAATTCAGTCCCAGTTCCTTATAGTTCTCCACCTTGGCCTTGGAAGCGGTGTAGACCACAAAGTCGGGGTTGAACTCCGCAAGTTCCTCCTCGGTGGGAACAATGAACATGTTCTTTACGAAATGGGCCTGCCAGGCCACTTCCATGAAGAAGCGGATGGCCATGCGGGTGTCGGGGTTGGTTCCGCAGAACGCGTCCATCACAAAAAGGCGCTTTCCGGAGAGCTGCTTCACGGCCAGCTCCTTCACGGCGGCCCAGGTCTCTTTCGAGGCGGGATGGTTGTCGTTCTTGTATTCCGGAGAAGTCCACCACACGGTGTCTTTGGAATTCTCGTCCATGACGATAAACTTGTCGTTGGGCGAGCGGCCGGTGTAGATGCCGGTCATCACGTTCACAGCGTCCAGCTCGGTGAGCTGGCCCTTCTCATAACCCTCCAGTCCCTCTTTCATCTCTTCCTCAAACAGGAACTCATAGGAGGGATTGCGGATGATCTCCGATGCGCCGGTGATCCCGTATTTTCCAAGATCGATGTCTGCCATGGAAATGCTCCTTTCTGTCCGCAGGCACGGCAATTTTAATGGGCTCAGTATATTCTCTTTTACTCCTTGCGTCAACGGGCGAAACGGCACAAAATACCCGAGAAATCGGCCCGTTTTTTCCCCAAAACGGAATACGGCGGGAGCCTCGCTCCGAGCGCCGTATTCCGTTTCTTTCGGCTGTCCGATGTCAGAAAGACCCCAGCATCGGCTGATCGAATTTGAAAAGGGCCTCGTTGATCTCAAAAAGGTCGTGCACGCCGTTGAGAAGGAAATATTCCACAATAATATCGCCCTTGTCGCTGTGCGACAGGGTCATGCCGGCCTTGCCGAGCAGGTCGTTCGTCTCATTCAGAGTCAGGCCCAGCGCCACCGCCAGGGCCAAAGCCGTCTGCTTGCTCGGCCTGTATGCGCTCCTGGCGGGGTTCAGGGCGCTCTGCTTGATCTTGTTGAATACCGCGCGGGAGACGAACGCCCTGTTGTAGCATTGCGGATCGGTCATACCCTTTTCCTCGATCAGCCTCAGCAGCGCGCCGCCGAAGCTTTCCCCGGTGACGATCCGGCCGCTGACGGGGTCAAAGCCCGGTTTTTCGGCTTTGGAGGCTTTGTGATCGACAATGGAATAGCGGATATCCGAGGCCTTCCTCTTTCTCGGAGAAGACGCCTTCGCGCCTTCAGCCGCAGGCTTGGGGGGCGGCGAAGGAAGCGCGGCGCATACGGAGAAATCCGTTTCGGTATCATCCGCCGCGTCGGCCAAAACGTCAAAGCGCAGGTCCGCTTCAGCCGGCTCCTCCAAATCCGCAAAAAACGCCGGCTCCGTTCTCTCGAATACCCGGTCAATGTACGCCGACAGCTTTTCCCACAATTCCGTTTTCATCCGAAAATCCTCACCGGACGGCAATGGCTTCTATCTCGCACAGTACGCCGCGAGGAAGATCCTTTACCGCCACACAGCTGCGTGCGGGCAGCGAAACAAAATACTTTTCGTATACGGCGTTGAACGCGGCAAAGTCGCTCATATCCGCGAGGAAACAGGTGGTTTTCACCACCTTGTCAAAGCCGCTCCCCGCAGCGGCGAGTACCGCTCCGACATTCCTGCAGCTGCGGTCGGCCTGTGCCGTGATCCCTTCCGGGATCGCCCCGCTCACGGGATCGACGGGGATCTGGCCGGATGTGAACACCAGTTCTCCGGCCGTCATGCCCTGAGAATAAGGGCCGATGGCGCCGGGTGCTTCGGTTGTGACAACAGGTTCCATACAATATCGCTCCTCATACCGATTTTACTATATTATAATTAATATTATAGCGGCCTGGGCAGTGGGTGTCAAATTGGCCGGGAAGAGCCTCCCGCCGAAAAAAGCCTCCGGTTCTCCGCGGGCCCTGTTGAGAATCCGCCTCTCCTGTGTTATGATAAGTTCCGGAAGAACCGTGAATACTGCAAAGGAGGATATGCAATGTCGGAGCAGCTGATTTTCCGGGACCGCCGGGGCACCAATGCCATGAAGTGGAACTATCTGGACCGGATCGGCTTTAAGGGCGAGAACCTGCTGGGGATGTGGGTGGCGGATATGGATTTCGCCTCACCCGAGTGCGTGCGCAGGGCACTGCGTGAGGCCGCGGATTTCGGGGTATTCGGCTACGACGCCGCGCCGAAAGAATACCACGAGGCCTTTATCGCGTGGGAAAAGGAGCGTCACGGACTGGAAATAGACAGAGAGTGGATCCGCTTCTCCCCCGGAGTGGTCACCGGCTTCTACTGGCTGGTGAAGATGCTCACCGAGCCCGGTGATTCGGTGCTGATCCAGACGCCGGTCTATTACCCGTTCATGAGCGCCATCGAGGACCAGGGCAGAAAGCTCGTGCGCAGTGAACTGGTGAATACGAACGGCATTTACACTGTCGATTATGAGGACTTTGAGCGGAAGATCACGGAGGAAGCCGTCCGCGTGTTCATCCTCTGCTCTCCCCATAACCCCATCGGACGGATCTGGACGCGCTCTGAGCTGGCAAAGATGCTGGAGATATGCCGCCGGCACAGCGTGAAGGTGATCTCCGACGAGATCCACCACGATTTCGAGCTCGGCGGACATAAGCATACCCCCACGCTGGCCGTGGGAGACTATGGGGATATGGTCGCCATGCTCACCGCGCCGAGCAAAACCTTCAACCTGGCCGGGCTGCAGAACTCCTTTGTGATCCTCCCCGACAAGGATATCCGCGACCGCTACGATGCCGCGCTGCGTGACGTGCACATCATGGGCGGCAACTCACTGGGCAATGTGGCCGCCGCGGCCGCCTATACCGGGGGAGCGGACTGGCTGGAGTCGGTGCTGCGCACCGTGGAAGACAACGACGCCCTCTTCCGCGCAAGGCTGGCAGAGGGTCTTCCAAAAGCCGTGATCTCACCGCTGGAGGGGACTTATCTGCTGTGGGTGGATCTCGGCGCCTATGTGGCGGCCGAGGACATCAAAACCGTCATGGAGGAGCGCTGCGGACTGGCTTTGGACTACGGCACGCAGTTCGGCGGCAACGCCCCCTGCCACATCCGCGTCAACCTCGCCACCGACGGCGCGGTGGTGGAAGAAGCGGCTGCCCGTCTGATCCGAAATCTCTCCTGAGAGCATAAAAAGAGCCCGGAGCTTTCCGATGCCCCGGGCTCTTTGCGGATGATTCGTTTTTTCAGCCTTCGGTTACCCCGCGGAGGACCTTGTAAAGCAGTTCGTAAAGCTTTATCGCCTCTCCCTGCTCCAGCCGTATGCATTTGCTCACTTCGGCAGGAACGGAAACGGCCTTGTCGCGCAGGGCTTCTCCCTTGTTGGTGATCTCCACGATGAGTACACGCTCATCCTCGGTGGAACGGTAGCGCTTGACGAATCCCTTCGCCTCAAGGCTCTTCAGCACCGGAGTAAGCGTGCCGCTGTCGAGATAAAGCTTTTTGCCCAGCTCTTTCACGCTGATTTTTTTCTCTTCCCAGAACACCATCATGGTGATGTACTGAGTATACGTCAGATCCAGCGCGTCCAGATACGGGCGGTACTTCTTGATTACTTCTCGGGATGCCGCATACAAGGGAAAGCAAAGCTGATTCTCCAGCTTCAATCCGTCGTACTTGCTCATGTTGTCCTCCAGCAAAACGGTTGTTGTTAGCGTAAGTATAAGTCTTTTTGAATCAGAATTCAAGAAGTAAAACCCGAAATTTGTTAACAATTTATGAACGGATTATTTCTTCGGCAGACACCTCGGATCCTTCGGTCACTGTATAAACAAAAACACAAAACCATAATCGGAAAGGTGAGATAAAAATGGACAGAAAAGCATTCTATAATCTTGAATACGGCGTCTTCATGCTCTCCTCCCGCAGCGGGGAAAAGCTCGGAGGATGCATCATCAACACCTGCTTCCAGGCAGCGTCCGGCCCGGCGCGGCTGGCCATTTCGTGCATCAACGGCAACTACACTCCCGAGCTGATCCGCGAGAGCTCCCTGTTCGATCTTACCGTGCTGGACCGAACGGTTTCCTTCGACACGATCCGCCATTTCGGCATGCAGTCCGGCCGGGATACGGACAAGTTTGCCTCCTTTGAACATGCCGTGGATGAGAACGGGATCCCCTATCTGACCAAAGAGGCCAACGCCGTGTTCCGCTGCCGGGTCGTTTCGTCACAGGATCTGGGCAGCCACACGCTGTTCATCGGCGAAGTGCTGGACGCCGAGGTACTCGGAACGGAAAAGTCCCTGACCTATGCCGTCTATCAGTCGGAGGTCAAACCGAAGCCCGAGAAAAAGGCGCGGGATAGAAAGATCATCGGCTGGAGGTGCCGGATCTGCGGATTCGTCTATGAGGGCTCGAAGCTGCCCGAGGATTATGAGTGTCCCCTGTGCAGCCACGGCCCCGAGGACTTTGAGCCCGTTTACGAAGAGGAGCCCGCCGTGAAAAAGATCCTCGGCTGGAAGTGCAAAATCTGCGGATATATTTACGACGGCCCCGAACTGCCCGCCGGCTTCCGCTGCCCGATCTGCGACCAGGGCGCGGATGAATTTGAGCCGATCTACGCGTGAGCTCACGCGGTTATAACGCATAAAAAGGACGTGTCCGGAAGGACACGTCCTTCATACTGTTGAATGATCTGTTTTTGAGGCAGCTTCGCCGCTTCAAAAACACCATAAGGCGAGCAAAGCGAGCCCTCGCGCCGACCAAACGCGGCGGCTCCGGCGCGGCGCCGCGTGCGATTGCGCGAGTACTCTCGATTGAGAGCCCGGCGAAGCGCTTCTCAATCGAAGCGTTCAAGGACGTGTCCGGAAGGACACGTCCTTTTTCAGGCGTCAGCGGTCTCTACGCCGCGGTTGACTTCTTCGGGGGTGCGGTATGTGGTGACGACCCTTCGGAGAAGTTCGGTGAGGCGCTCCTCGCTCCATTCGCCGGTGACGGCCTCATCCAGTTCCTCCAGCGCGGCCATGATCCGGTCGGGATCGATGTCCTCCTGCTCCTCTACGAAGATCTTGTCGCCCTTTTTCGTGAGCGTTTCGGAATCCATCAGAAGCTCCTCATAGAGCTTCTCTCCGGGCCGCAGTCCGATCTCCACGATGTCGATATCCTTATACGGTGTCAGCCCGTGGAGCCGGATCATGTTTTCCGCCAGCGAAAGGATCTTCACCGGCTGCCCCATGTCCAGAACAAAGATCTGGTTCTGTTCCGCCATGGCTCCGGCCTCCAGCACCAGCTGCACCGCTTCGGGAATGGTCATGAAAAAGCGGGTGATGCGCTTGTCGGTCACCGTGATGGGGCCGCCCGCGGCGATCTGCTTTTCAAACAGCGGGACCACCGAGCCGTTGGACCCGAGCACATTGCCGAAACGGACCGAACAGTACTCGGTGGTGCTCTCCCTCCGGCTCTGCAGGATCATCTCGCAGAAGCGTTTGCTCGCGCCCATGACGTTGGTGGGATTTACGGCCTTGTCCGTTGAGATCATCACGAACTTCTTCACGCCGTATTTCTCCGCCGCGCGCACCACATGATACGTCCCGAAAATGTTGTTCTTCACGGCCTCTTCGGGGTTGTGTTCCATCAGGGGGACATGCTTGTGCGCCGCGGCGTGGAAAATGATGTCCGGGCGGTATCGGTCCGTGATGCTGTAGACCTTCGCCTTGTCCCGCACGGAGGCGATCTCCACGCAGAGGTCCAGCGCCGTCCCGTAGACGCGCAGAAGCTCCTGCTGGATGTCGTAGGCGTTGTTCTCGTAGATATCCAGGATGATCAGCCGCTTCGGAGAGTTTGCGGCGATCTGCCGGCAGAGTTCGCTGCCGATGGAGCCGCCGCCGCCGGTGACCAGCACGGTCCTTCCCCGGATAAAGGCGTTGACGGTAGAGGTGTCAAGCCGCACCGGCTCACGGCCCAGCAGGTCTTCGATGCGCACGGTTTTCAGGTGCTGCATGCTCGGGTCCGCCACGCCGAGAGTCTCGCGGATGGAGGGCATGGTGAGCACCTGCCGTCCGGTCTGCGCACAGAGCGTGAGCACCTCGCCGCGGTCCTTCATGCTCGCGGTGGGTATGGCGAAAATGATCTTGGTGACGCGGTATTTTTCCGCCGCGGAGCGTATCCTGTCCCGCCCGCCCACAATAGGCACGCCGTTGAGATACTTGCCGTGCTTGTTAGGGTTGTCGTCGATCAGACAGACCGGCCGGCCCTCTTCCATCTGTTTGCCCAGCAGCTCCCGCACCAGGATATCTCCCGCGGAGCCGGCGCCGATGATCATAATGCGCTCCCTGGAATTCGGCTTGCGTTTGATAAGGACCTTCGTAAGGCGGAAAACACAGCGCATGGCTGTGAACAGGCCGGTCTGCAGCACGAGCATGGCGCAGTAGGTGCTGATCGGCAGCCGGGGAAAGAGCGGAAGCGTAACGGCCAGGTTGACCGCGAACGCCGTGACCGTAGCCAGGATCATACGCGAAACGTCCGACGCCGTCACCGCGTGCCAGATGAATTTGTACATCCTCATGATCCAGAACACCAGCAGCGTCACCGCGATCTGAACGGGCATGATAAGCCGCATCCTGTCCACGAAGCGGGCGGGAATGGAGGAAAATACAAAATCGAACCGGACAGCCAGAGACAGCCAGTCGGTAAAAATAAGGATCAGAACGTCAAGAAAGATGACGAGCGCCGTATGATACATTCTGATCCGCGCTTTGTTTTTCGTTTTGGTCTTCATGATCAAGGGGTGTCTCCCGTTATTATCGAATCGCAGGCATATTTATACAAATATATAATATACCATAGCGCCGCGGTTTTGTCAAAACAAAGCCCCGGGAGGACCTCTCCCGGGACTTATCGTTTCAGGGATCTATAAAGGCCATCACGCCCAGCAGGCCCGGCCCGGTGTTGTTTGCCAGCGTGGCGGTGATCTGCTTGGTGAAAAGGTATTCCATGTTCTCCAGCTTTTCCTCCAGCAACGCCTTCATGGCCTCGGCCTCTTTGGGCGCTCCGCCGTGCCCGATGACGATCCAGCAGCGGCGGGATCCCACCGCGCCGCAGACCTCTTCGAGCAGGCGCTTTTTGCCCATGCGCTCGCCGCGGATTTTGGCGACGGTATAGTATACCCCGTCGGGGTCACAGGAGATGATGGGCTTTATATGCAGCGCCTCCCCCACAAAGGAGGAAACCCTTCCGATCCTCCCTCCGTGGCGCAGGTATTTGAGCGTGTCCATATAGAAAAACTGCCTGGAATCCGACCGTTTGACCCGCATCCGCTCCGTCAGCTCCTCATACGGTACGCCTTTGGCGAGCTGTCGGACCGCCCACAGCGCAAAGATCCCGCTGCCGAAGGAGATGTTCTTGGTGTCGAACACCGTGACACGCAGGTCCGGGACCTGCGAAGCGACGGCGGCGATAGCATTTCCCACGCTGCTCAGCGCGGCCGAGATCGTGACGGCGATCACGTTTTTGAAGCCCTTTTCCTTTATGGAGAGAAGCTTGTCGATGATCTCCTGCGGCGAAGGCACGGAGGTTGAGGGGATCTCCCCCGGGTAACGCCGGTAGATCATCGCGGGATCGATGTCGATCCCGTCCAGATAGTCTTTCTCCGGGTAGATCACATGCAGGGGAAGGTATTCGATCCCCTCCCGCCCGCAGAATTCCGCGCTCAGATCTCCCCCGGATTCCATTAATACGGCTGTGTCTCCGGTGCTCATCCTTCCGCCTCCCTTACAGCCGCTCCGAAGCCTGTCTGTCGATCGTTCCCCCGTCGCTGAGATCCTTTCCCTCAAGGAGCAGAAGCTTCTCCGTAAGCAGTCTGGTAAATCCGCTCATCACCGCGCTGGTAATGATCAGAGCTTCCGGAGAATCGGCGGACATCTCCGTGACATCCTCATGCTCCAGGATCGGTCCCGCAAGCCGGCGTGTCTGCTCTACAAAATACTGCGCGGTAAGACGGTGGCGGGCCGCAAACGCGGTATAGATCCGCTCGACTTCCTCCCGTGACAGTCCCGTGGGGATGATGCGCTGGATCAGCGCGATGCTCAGCGAGTGCTTGAGCGAGAGGATAATGATCAGATAGGCAATGTGCTCGCGGTAGTACCTGCGCTTTATGGGCTGGGGCATCACTTTGATCCGGACGTAATTATTGATGGTAGCGGCGGTAATGAACTGTTCCTCCTTCAGTTCGGGCGGAAAATAGTCCAGATAGTCCTTCAGCAGTACCGTGACCTGCTCCATATACAGCCCGAGATCCGGGATCTCCTCCCAGGCGGGCAGGCGGAAACTGTTCAGATAGGACTCCCAGCGGCGGAGCTTCCCCGCCACCAGCGCCTTGTCATAAGCCATGGTCCTTCCTCCTCCTCGTTTTGATTATATCATACTCCCAATCATTTACAAGGATAAATTGATTTTGCCGTCATTGACATGATGGCATCTGCCATATATAATAATATATGATATTAGATATGGCAGTTACGGAGCTGAAGACATGAGTTTTGCTGTTATCACGGACACCTCCGCCAATCTTCCCACCGCGTATCTCCGCGAGCACGGCATCGGCGTCGTTCCTTTTTCTTATTATATCGACGGCCGCGAGCTGACGTGTAAGGACACGGAAGGCTTTGACGGGGACACTTTTTATGATTCGATCCGTTCGGGCATGAAGGTCACCACCTCCATGATCAACGCGGATCGCTACGAGAAGTGTTTTCGCGCCGCGCTGGAAGCCGGGGAGGATCTTGTTTACGTGGGTATGTCCTCGGGTATCAGCGGTTCGTGCGGCTGCGCGGAGAGCGTGGCAGACAGTCTGCGCGCGGAATATCCGGACAGGGCGATCTTTACCGTGGATACCTTCGGCGCCTCGCTGGGCGAGGGATTGCTCGTCATGCTGGCGGCGGAGCTTCGCGACCGCGGCTTCAGCGCCGGTGAGGCCCGGGCGATCCTGGAAGACCGCAGGGCGTATATGTGCCAGGTGTTTACCGTGGACGATCTGATGCATCTGCGCAGTACGGGCCGCCTGTCCAACGCCGCTGCTCTGATCGGCACGATGCTGAACATCAAGCCTCTCCTCAAAGGGGACACAAAGGGCAGGATCGTCGCTTTCCGAAAAGTCCGCGGACGCCGCCGGAGCATCGAAGCCATGGCGGAGGAGTACGACCGTCTGGTGGACGGCGCAGCCGGTCAGATCATAGGGATCGCCCAGGCCGGGTGCCGCGGCGACGCGGAGGCGCTGTGTGAGCTTCTGAGGAAAAACCATCCTCCCCGCGACATCCTGACGGTGGAATATGAACCCGTGACCGGTTCCCATGTCGGCCCCGGAGCTTTGGCCCTGTTCTTCTTCGGGAATCCCGAATTCCGCGGCGAAAAAACTCTTTGATTATTTATATTACGGAGGTGCTCCCATGAGTGAGTTTGTGATCTATACCGATTCAGCCTGTGACATCCCCGAGGAAACGCTCGCGGAATGGGACGTAGCGTACAGTTCCCTTACCTATACCTTCGAGGGCGACACGCGGGTATACGGAAATTACGAGATCCCTTATCATGAGTTTTACGACAGGGTCCGGCGGGGCGGCGTAGCACGCACCTCCGCCGTAAACGCCGAGACCTTCCTCCGCGGGTTTGAGCAGATCCTTCTCGAGGGGAAGGACATTCTGTATGTCGGTTTTTCCTCGGGGCTGAGCAGCACCTGCGGCGACGCGGGGATCGCCGCGAACGAGCTCCGGAAGAGATTCCCCGAGCGCGATATCCGCTGTGTGGACACCCGCGCGGCTTCCGCGGGCTTCGGCCTGCTGCTGTGGATGGCGGTAGAATGCAAAAGGAACGGCGGTACGCTCGACGAATGCGAGCAGCTCCTTCGGGACAACCGCTTCCGCCTCTGCCACTGGTTCACGGTGGAGGATCTCGTTTATCTCAAGAGAGGCGGGCGCATCAGCGCCGCCACCGCGTTTGTGGGCAACATGCTCAGCTTCAAGCCCGTGCTGCACATGGACGATGCCGGCCATCTGATCAACCGCTTCAAGGTGCGCGGGAGAAAAGCCTCTCTCGAGGCGCTCGCGGACAAGTACGGCGAGCTGGCTCTGGACAAGGCCGGCGGCACGGTGTTCATCTCCCACGGCGACTGCGAGGACGACGCCCGAAAGCTGGCGGATATCCTCCGTGAGCGCTACGGAGCGAGTGTGGCGAAAACCGTGTTTGTGGGCCCGGTGATCGGCGCGCATTCCGGGCCGGGGACGCTCGCGCTGTTCTTTGTGGGAAAACACCGTTGATCCCGCCGGCAGCGCGCAGCAGACAGATCGGAATAATATAAGAAACGGAGGATAAACGAATATGGATGATGTGGGCGATTACCGTTACGACACGCAGCTGCTCATCGAGGGCGAGGGGCTGGACGAGGACGCGATCAATGATTATTTCCTCGAGCATTTCGAAGGGGACTGCCTTCTCGCGGTAGGAGACGACGAACTCATTAAGATCCACTATCACACCAACGAGCCGTGGAAGGTGCTGGAATACTGCCGCACTCTGGGCGAGATCTTCGACATCGTGGTGGAAGATATGTTCCGCCAGGCGCGCGGCGAGAAGGGCTGAACCTCCCTTCCCCGGCTGCCCGGACCCGTAAGGAAAGGGCCGCTCCGGTCCCCCGCATACGGATCCCGCAGGGTTCGCGGAACGAAAAGCCTCGCCGGCTTGACGCCGGTGAGGCTTTTCGTGTTTTTTCCAAATAATCCGTTGTCATTCGCTCGCACAT
>CACXMX010000052.1 GCA_902768805.1 Oscillospiraceae bacterium | reverse complement strand
GCAGCAGAGCTACAAATACACGCTGGCCACGCTGAAGGAGAAGATCGGCGACCGTCCGGTCAACACCATCAAGGCGATGGACATTGAGGACCTGCTGCGGGATCTCCGGAAGGAGGGCAAGTCCGACAGCTATGTGGCCAAGGCGCGAGGGATGCTGTTCCAGATCATGAACAAGGCTGAGGCCAATGAGCTGATCCGTCGAAATCCGGTGGCCTGCGCGGAGAAGATGAAGGCCAACAAGCCCATGGAGGCGAAGGAAGCCTTCACCGCAGAAGAGGTCAAACGGATGATGGAGGGCCTCCCGCACGACAAGTACGGTGACAGCATCCGCCTGATGCTGGGCACCGGGATCCGCATGCAAGAGCTTTTGGCGCTGGAGCCGCGGCTGATCGAGAAGGACGGCTCTGCGATCCATATCCGGCAGGCAGTGAAGACAGTGTCCGGGAGAGTGGAGATCGGTGTCCCGAAATCCAGAGACAGTGTGCGGGACGTGCCGGTGCCGGAGGGCCTGCGGCCCATCGTGATCGGTCTGCGCAGCACGGAGGACAAGTTCATTTTCCAATCGCCGAAGAAGGAACAGCCCTTCGATCCCAAGATGTACCGGGAGAAATTCAAGGACTACATCGAGGCCCTGGGCGATGTTCGCGTGCTGACACCGCACTCCTGCCGGCACACCTATGTGTCTCAGATGCAGGCCCTGGGTGTGGATCTCGCGACCATCCAAAGCATGGTGGGGCATGCGGATCTGGACATGACGCAGCACTATCTGCATGTGCAGTCACCGGTCAAGCAAAAGGCGGTGGAAGCCTTCAACAAGGCGTTTTTGGGAAACGATCCCGGTTCCAGTCAAATTCCAGTCGGCGCCTAATTTCAGGGCTCAAAAAGTACGAAAAAGTCCTGAAATCTTACGATTTCAGGACTTTTCTGGTGGAGATAAGCGGGATCGAACCGCTGACCTCTTGAATGCCATTCAAGCGCTCTCCCAGCTGAGCTATACCCCCACATTCAGGGCCGACTCAATCGGCGAAAGTCATACTACCAAATATGCCGAAAAAAGTCAACCCCCAATTTGCAAAAATTACGCGCCTTCCGAAAAAGATCGGAGGGCCTCCCGAAGAGGAAGCCCTCCGACTGTCGAAAAACCCTCGCAGAACTCATGATCTGTTTTTTTAGACAGCTTCGCCGTCTAAAAAACACCATAAGGCGAGCCATGAGAGCCCAGCGAAGCGGGTCTCAATCGAAGCGTGTCGACTTTGTTGACACGCTAAGGGCCTCCCGAAGAGGAGGCCCTCACGGCGGGTCACTCTCCGGCGGGTTCCGTATTCGCTATCTTCTCGAGCACGCAGCCGGGCAGCCAGTGCGGGCAGGCCGGGAACGGCTCTTTCCGGACGGCGGCGCGGATGACGCGGCGGTGAATGAACGCCCATACGGCGCACAGCGCGGCGAGGAATCCGACCACGGCGGCGATAACGATCATGATTTTGGTGCTCTTTTTCATGATGAGGCTCCCCCTTCCTTATCATCTGTTCACAGTATAGCATATCGGCCCCCATGTGACAAGGTCCGGGGCCCGCTTTGCTCTTTTCAATCGCGTTTGCATCTGCTATAATTTATCGGTCAGATACTACCCGAAAGAAGGCGATAGACATCATGAGCAGGTGCAAGCGGGAGCTGGCGCTTTACGGAAAAGGCGGCATCGGCAAGTCCACCATATGCGCCAACCTGTCGGCCGCGCTGGCCGAGAGAGGCGAGCGGGTGCTGCAGATCGGCTGCGACCCCAAGCACGACTCCACACGGATGCTGATGCACGGACGCGCTCTTCCCACCGTGCTGGACTATCTGAAGGACGTGCCCAAGGAGGCCGCCGTCATCGATACGGTACTGGGTGAGGGATACCGGGGCATCGGCTGCATAGAGGCCGGGGGACCCAAGCCCGGCGTGGGCTGCGCGGGGCGCGGCATCATCTCCGCGTTCGAGTTTTTGGAGCGCAACAAGGTAAAGGACAAATACGACGACGTGCTTTACGACGTTCTCGGCGACGTGGTCTGCGGCGGCTTTGCCGTTCCGATCCGCCGGGAGTACGCCGACACGATCTTTCTGGTCACCAGCGGCGAGTTCATGGCGCTCTACGCCGCCAACAACATCCTGCGCGGCGTGCGCAATTTCGACGGCGACAGGCACCGCCGCGTGGCCGGCATCCTGTATAACCGGCGCAATGTGGCCGGAGAGGACCGGCGCGTGGAACGTTTTGCCGAAGCGGTCGGTCTGCCCGTGGTGGCGACCGTACCCCGCTCGGACGCCTTCGCCCACGCCGAAGAAAAGAAATGCACCGTTGTGGAGCTGGGCGAGGCCGGCCCCGAGCGCGACGTATTTTTGAAGCTGGCCGACGAGGTGAGCCGCGGGCTCACGCTCTATGAGGCCCGGCCCCTTTCGGACGAGGATCTCGAATCGGTGGTGCTCTACGGCCACCGGGTCTCTTCCTCCGAAGAGGTCGTAAAGACCGAAGAGGCGGTCACCGCGGAAGCTGCCGCTCCCGTCCCCACCGCGGAGGAGACCGCGGAACGGCCCGATCCTCACCGCATGCCGCTGTACGGCTGCGCGTTCAACGGCGCCTCCACGGAGGCGATCCATCTGACCGACGCGATCGTGATCGCCCACGCGCCGAGAGCCTGCGCGTTCTACACCTGGCAGAACATCAGCTCGCCGGGGCGGCGGAATCTGTTCAACCGCGGGATCCTGATGCCCTCGGCCATCAGCCCGAATTACGAGTGCACGGATATCGGTCAGACCGAAGCCGTGTTCGGCGGCATGGACGCGCTGCGCGAGAGCGTGCGTCTGGCGCTGGAGCGCCGGCCCGGAGCGGTGATCGTCATCAGCTCCTGCGTCAGCGGCATCATCGGGGACGATGTGCTCGCGGTCGAGGACATGTCCACGCCCGAGACGCCCGTGATCGTGATCCCGGCGGACGGGGACATCAACGGCGACTATATGACCGGCATCGAAATGTGCATGCATACGCTCGCCGAGCGGATCGTCGACCCGGCCGTGCCGAAACGCGCCGACTGTGTGAACCTGATCGGCGAGACGGGCGTGGCCAACAATACGGACGTGAACTACCGCACCGTGAAGAGCATGCTCGAGGGGATGGGCGTAACGATAAACTGCCGTTTTCTCGGCGATGCCACGGCGGAGGAGCTCCGCAATCTTACCGCCGCGCCGCTGAACATCCTCGCGGTGGACGCTCCCGACAACCGCAAGCTGAGAGCGTGGCTGGAGGAGAAATACTCTCTGACCTTCTACGACGGCTTCCTTCCCGTCGGCAACCGGGAGACCTCGGAATTCCTGCGGAATATCGCGGGCTTCTTCGGCCGTCCCGAGGCGGCGGAGGACGTGATCGCGCGGGAGAAAGCGCGTTACGACGCCGAGGCCGCGCGGCTGCGCCGGGTGCTGAAGGGCAAGAAAGTGATCATGACGACGATCAACGCCAATCTGGACTGGCTGCTGGACGCGGCCGAGGATGTTGGCCTTGAATTCGTCTGGATCGGCGTTCTCAACTATCTCCGCCAGGAGATCAAGATCTCCGACAGGCCCGACCGGCAGGCCGCGGTCGAAGAGATCGGCGCCTTTTTCTCGATCCGGGACAGGATCCGGGACCTTCATCCCGATATCGTGATCTCCAACTACACCGCCGCCACCGACGAGGGCGACTACATCGTGGACAACCTGCCGATGGGCCAGCTCAACGGCTTCCGCTCCGGCCTGGAGGTCATGGACCGCTGGGCGCGGCTGCTGCAGACAAGAAGAGAGGGGGAATGGATGCATGACCGAGCGCTCTTTGAAAAGTATTTCGCCTGACAGCATCACCGGCATGATCTTTGCCGTAGAGGGCATGAAAAACGCGATCGTGCTCCTCAACGGTCCCATGGGGTGCCGTTTCTACCACAGCACCACCTCCCAGTTCCTCTCCATCCGCCCGCTGCTCTATCTCCCCGCGGGGGAAAACGGCGAGCGCGTGCGCGTGGACTACAACTACCTCAACGACTGGTTCTTCCGCCAGGAGCGGGTCCCCTGCACCTATCTGGACGGCTACGACTACGTGTACTCCACCAAGGACAAGGTGAGCCGGGCGCTGGAATTTATCCGCGACAGCATCGACTTCGACATCATCGCCATCGTCAACTCCCCGGGAGCGGCGCTCATCGGCGACAATCTGCTGGAGCTGGCCAGGGAAAAGCTTGGCGGCTGCCGCGTGGTGATGCTTGAGTCCTCCGGCTACTCCACCTCCTTCGAAGCGGGCTATGAGGCCGCGGCGCTGGAGCTTCTGCGCCAGGTCGGCGCGCCGATGTGGACCGCTCCCGGTCCCCGTCGGGAGGGCCCTCCGCGGGTCAATCTGCTGGGCCTTTCGATATGGCAGAGGTATTTTGAGGGGGATCTGAAAGAGCTTCGCCGGCTTTTCGGTCTGTGCGGGATCGAAGTGAACGCCGCTTTGTGCGGCGACTGTTCCCTTGAGGAGCTCCGCGCCATGCCCGAGGCGGACCTGAATGTGGTGCTCTACCCCGAGATGGGGCTGGACGCGGCCCGGTTCATGAACGAACACTGCGGCACCCCGTATTACGTCTGCCCGACGCTCCCCATCGGCTTTGCCGCCACGGAGGCCGTATTCACGGACATCTGCGCTCTTCTCGGCGCTTCGGCGGACAGCCTGATCGAAGAGAGCCGGCGCTCCCGCGCGCTGGCCTGGTATAAGATCAACGCCATCCATATGAGCTTCGGCAAGCCCAAGGGCGTGAAGTTCCATGTGGCCGGCAACGAATCGCAGGTAAAAAGCTACGGCGCGTTCCTCACGGATTATCTGGGCATGGAGAGCTCCGGTCCGGACGACGCGGAGCTGGTTTTCGCCGAAGCCAACCTGATCTCCGAGCTGATGCTGCGCAACAAGACCTTCTGCGGCATTGAGATCAGCCTGCCGGGCATGGGCTACACCGATCTGCTGCCCAAGACGCACATGGGTATTCAGGGGGCGCTGTTCCTTATTGAACAGGTCCTCAACGGGCTGATGAGCAAGCTGTGAACCCCGCTTATGACGACATCCTGCGCCGTGCCGAGGATCTGGCGGAACGCTGTGAGCGCAGAGCCGTCGTGACCGCGACTCCTTTCCTGACACCCGCGGAGCGCTTCGCGCTGGAACGCGCGTTCGCTCACAGGGAGCCCCGGCCGGTCTTTCTCGGCGGCGCGGACGAATGCGAACGGACCTGCGCGTTTTTCCTCCCGGATTACATCGCCCCCGAGGATCTCGATCTTGGCGAGTACATCCGCTGCGTCCGTTTTCAAAGCTTTTTCGGCGAGCCGGGCCACCGGGATTATCTCGGTGCCGCGCTCGCGCTCGGCATCTCGCGGGAGCGGATCGGCGATATACGCGTAAAGGGAGCGGAGGCGCGGATCTTCTGCCTGAGCGCCGTGGCTCCGCTGCTGCTCTCGCTGGACCGGGCCGGACGCTATACGGTCCGCGCGGAGGAGTGTTCCCTCTCCGACGTGCCCCCGGAGGAGCACAGGACCGAATCGCTTACCTTCACGGTGCAGAGCCTGCGTCTGGACGCGGTGACGGGCGGTCTTTTCCGGCTGAGCCGGAGCTCCGCTGCCGAACAGATCCGTCTGGGCCTGGTGAGTCTCAACTATGAGGTATGCGAACGTCCCGACGCCGCCGTGCGGGAGGGCGATGTGATCTCCCTTCGCGGCAAAGGCAAGGGCAGCGTCGCCGGGATCGGCGGCCGGTCAAAAAAAGACCGCCTGTTCGTAACCTGCGAAAGGCGGCTGTAACCATGTACACTTTCCCCCGAAAGCGGTGAAATTTATGAACGAAACAAAGGATATTCTCCAACAGGTGCAAAGCGGCGCGCTCACCGTGGACGAGGCGCTGCTCAGACTCAAGCTGGCGCCCTTTGAGGACCTGGGCTACGCGAAGGTGGACCACCACCGCGCGCTGCGCCAGGGCGCGGCCGAGGTGATCTACGGCGAGGGCAAAACCACCGAGCACATCGCCGGGATCCTGACGTCCATGCTCGCCAACGGTGAGCGGACCGTTCTGGTGACCCGGCTGAGCGCGGAAAAAGCGGGGGCTCTCACGGGGCGTTTTCCGCTGGATTATCATGCCGACGCCCGCATGGGCATCGTGGGCAGCATGCCGAAGCCCGACGGGCTGGGCAAGATCGTGGTGGCCACCGGCGGCACCAGCGATATCCCCGTGGCCGAAGAGGCGGCGCTGACCGCCGAGGCGCTGGGGAACGAGGTGGAACGCATCTACGATGTGGGCGTGGCCGGGCTGCACCGGCTGCAGGCGCGGCTTCCGCAGATCATGGAGGCCAGCGTGCTCATCGCCATTGCCGGGATGGAAGGCGCTCTCGCCAGCGTCCTGGGCGGCCTTGTGGACTGCCCGGTGATCGCCGTGCCCACCAGCGTCGGCTACGGGGCCAGCTTCGGGGGCCTTTCCGCGCTGCTGAGCATGCTCAATTCCTGCGCCAGCGGGGTGAGTGTGGTAAATATCGACAACGGCTTCGGCGCGGGATTCCTCGCCTCCCGCATCAATCACATGGAGAGACGCGCATGAAGATACTGCATTTTGACTGTTCCATGGGCGCGGCGGGCGATATGCTCACCGCGAGCCTTCTGGAGCTCTTTGACGACCGCGAGGCCGTTCTCGCCGAGCTCAACGCTTTGGGCATTCCCGGAGTGGTGTTCGACGCCCATCCCTCGGAGAAGTGCGGCGTCGTCGGCACGCATCTGCACGTCCTTGTCCGCGGAGAAGAGGAGGGCGAGGAGCACGGGCATGACCATTCTCACGATCATGAACATGGCCACGAACACGGCCACGATCATGAGCACGAGAACAGCCACGGCCATGACCACGATCATGAGCACGGCCATGAGCATGCGCATACGCACGCTCACCGCTCCCCCACCGATGTGGCGGCGATCGTCGGCGGCCTGAAGGTCCCGGAAGCGGTGCGCTCCCACGTGCTCGCGGTGTACGACAGCATAGCGAAGGCCGAAAGCGCGGTCCACGGCGTGAGCGTGGACGAGATCCATTTCCACGAGGTGGGCTCCATGGACGCCATCGCCGACGTGACCGCGTTCTCGTATCTGTTATATAAACTCAGCCCCGGCCGCGTCACCGCCACTCCCGTCCATGTGGGCAGCGGCCGGGTGAAGTGCGCCCACGGGATCCTGCCCGTTCCCGCGCCGGCCACGGCCCGCCTGCTTGAGGGTGTCCCCATCTACGGCGGCGCTGTGGAGGGCGAGCTGTGCACCCCCACGGGCGCCGCTCTGTTGAAACATTATGTTAACTCGTTTGGCCCGATGCCCGTTCTCCGCGTCGAAAAGATCGGATACGGCATGGGCAAAAAGGATTTCCCCGCGGCCAACTGCGTGAGAGCCTTCCTCGCCGACAGCGGCGATCTCACCGAAGAGATGGTCAAGCTCGAGTGCAATCTCGACGACATGACCGCCGAGGACCTGGGCTATGCCTGCGCAGTCCTGCGCGAAGCCGGAGCGCCGGAGGTTTTCACCGTGCCCGTCCAGATGAAAAAGGACCGGCCCGGCGTTCTGCTCACGGTGATCTGCCGCCCCGAACAGCGCGAAACCATGGTGAAGGCTCTGCTGCGCCACACCGGCACCATCGGCGTGCGGGAGACCGCGCTGAAGCGTTACGTGCTCGAGCGCCGCGAGGAGACCGCGGACACCCCCTTCGGCCCTGTGCGCCGCAAGATCTCCGAGGGCTACGGAGTCCGCCGGGAAAAGTGGGAATACGACGATCTGGCCCGGATCGCCCGGGAAAAGGGACTGAGCATCGGCGAGGTCCGCGAGCGGCTGAAAAACGGCTGAAGGAGAGCGGTCATGGCATCTTCGGAGTTCGTCGTGCGGCCCGTGGCCCGGATCCGCAGCGATTTCGCCTCCAAATTCGGGATCCCCAAGCAGAGCGGCCTGGTCCCGGCGCTGACGGCAAAGGTGGTTTTCGAGCCGGAATATCGCTCCGCGGACGCCCTGCGGGGGATCGAGGGCTACTCCCATCTGTGGCTGCTGTGGCAGTTCTCTGCCTCGGTCCGCCCGGCGGACGAGCCTTTCTCCCCCACCGTACGGCCTCCCAGGCTGGGCGGGAACGTGCGCGTGGGCGTGTTCGCCAGCCGCTCACCGTTCCGCCCGAACAGCATCGGCCTGTCCTGCGTGGAGCTGGAGCGGGTCGATCCCGACGATCCCGAGGGGCCCGTGCTGATCGTCCGCGGGGCGGATCTGATGGACGGCACGCCGATTTTGGACGTGAAGCCCTATATCCCCTATGCCGACAGCCGCCCCGGGGCAACAGGAGGATTCACGGACAGCGTCGCGGCCCGCACGGTCCGCTGCGTGTTTCCGCCGGAGTTCCTTGAGCGGGTGCCGCCGGACAAACGCGAGGCCCTTATCGGCGTACTGGAGCAGGATCCCCGCCCTTCCTATCAGGACGACCCGGACAGGGTCTACGGCTTCGGCTTTGCCGGCAGGGAGATCCGCTTCCGCGTGTCCGGGGGCGTTCTCACCGTGATCGAGGTGCTGTGATCCCCGCGGGAGAGGCCGGCGGGAGTGTTTATCGGCAAACAGCGGTTTCCCGGCGCGATGCTCCGGCATCGGCCGCGGGATGCCGCTGTTTTACTTGTCCGCTCTGTCGATTTATGTAAACTTAAATACTGTTATGTCAACAAATTGATTCTTGAAATGGGCCCATTCCGCGAATATAATGGGTATCGGACTATCGATCAATTCATTCGTTAAGGAGACCATCCATGGCGAAAAAGAAGAAGAAAAGAAGGCGTTCGGGCCGTGCCGGCGCCGCGGCGGCGGTACTGAGCATTCTCATCACGCTGCTGCTTTCGGCCGGCGCTGTTTACGGAGTATACCTGTACGCCTCCTCGCGTCCCGCGCCCGCCTCCCTGCGCGACACTGCCTCCGCCGGCGCAAAACAGGTGTCGGTGTACACGGCTCCGGAGCCCGTACAGGCCGAAGCGCCCGCTCCCGCCCCGGCGCCCGAGCTGCCCGCGGACGACGCCAAAGAGGAATACGGCTTCGAGGAGGTCATCTCCGACGAGGACGGCGTTTTTGTGGCGAAGATCAAGGGCAAGCGGTATGTGGGCTACATCGCTGTGGTGGACGATCCGCTGCGCCTTACCCTGGGCAAATGTCCCTGGTTCGGCGAGGCCGCCTACGGCCGCCGTGTGGATCAGATGGCCGACGATGCCGGCGCTCTGCTGGCCGTAAACGGCGGAGGCTTCTCCGACGTGGGCGGCGTGGGCAAGGGCGGCATGCCCACGGGCAACGTGATCTACGAGGGCAAAATGCTCTCCGGCGGCCTGTCGCCCACCGTCGGCATGGACGGCGAGGGCAAGCTGCACGTCGGCGAGTTCAACGGCAACACCTGCCTGCAGCTGGGACTCCGGTGGGCCGTGAGTTACGGGCCGACCCTGATCGAAAACGGTGAAGTGCGGCCCAACCTGGACAACACCTCTCAGGAGCCTCGCACCGCCGTGGGCCAGTGCGCCGACGGCAAGATCGTGATCATCGCCCTTCAGGGACGGCAGCTCCAGGCGCTGGGCGTGACCTGCCGGGAGCTGGCCATGATCATGCTCGGTTACGGCTGCGTCGACGCCGGAAATCTGGACGGCGGCGCTTCCAGCGATATGTACTTCCGCGGGAAATACCTGAACGTGTGCAACACCTCCGGCGGCCCGCGGCCCATTCCCACCTCTGTGCTGGTGATGCCCTCACGGGCCGGAGAGGAGGGCTGAGCAGTGAAGAAATGGGCTCTTGCGCTGCTGTGCGTGCTGCTGGCCGCCTCTGTCCTGTGCGGAGGCGCGGCCTGGATGATGCTCTCGCCGCGGGGCATGCTCCGCGAGGACAAACCCGAAGACATGATGCAGAACGCCATGGATTCCATGAGCAGGGAAGACTGGAGAGATCTGTATCTGTCCGAGTGCTCCGTGGATACCGGCGAGTTTGAGGATCCCGCGAAGGTCAGCGGCGACATATTCGACGCCGCCGTGCCCGGCGACGACTTTTCCTTCCGTCCCGCTCCGGGCGGGAACGACACGCTTCAGGAATACATCGTTTCCGCGGGCGGCACGGACCTGGCGCGCGCCCGGCTCGTTTACGGCGAAGGGCGCTGGGATCTTACACTGACGGCGGTGAACTCGCTCTCGGCGCCGACGCGCACGCTGTCCGTGACAGTGCCGGAAGGCACGGCGCTCACGCTCAACGGCCGGAGCGTGGAGGAGCGGTACATCGCCGAGCGGAACATCCCCTATCCGGATATGACCGATCTGGAGCTGCGGTTTAAAGAGCATCCCACGCTGGTCCGTTATGAGATCCCCGGGATCTACGAGGCCGCGGAGCTGTCGGCGGTCCGCGAGGGTGGGCTTGTGGAGCTGTACGCCGACGGGACCGAATGGCGCTATACTCTGCCCGAGGGCGGCCGGTATACGTTTCTTGTCGAGGCCCCGGCCGAGGCGTCCGTAACGGTCAACGGCACGCTGCTCACCGACGGCGAG
>CACXMX010000051.1 GCA_902768805.1 Oscillospiraceae bacterium | reverse complement strand
TCCTTCTCGCCGTATTTGCGGATCAGAAGATCCTTGAAAATGCGGAAACCCACGGCAGGCTCCAGAGTGGTACCGGATTTGGAGACCACGTTGACGCAGAAATCCCTGTCGCCCAGGCGCTCGAGAGTGTCGCGTACGGCCAGGGAAGAAAGCCCCGTGCCGGCGAACAGCAGCTCGACTCCGTCCCCTTTGCGGCCGAGGAGATCCCATGCGGCGCGCGCTCCGAGATAGGACCCGCCTATGCCGACCACGACCAGCGCGTCGCCCTTGGCGCGGATCCTTGCCGCGGCGGCCTCGATGCGGGGAAGCTCGCCGGAGAGCATGCGGTCGGGCAGCTCAAGCCAGCCGGTAAAGTCCGCGCCGGCTCCGCTCCTCTCCGCGAGAGTGCGGTGGGCCTTTTCGCATTCAGCCCAGTCGGGGCCCTTGTCACCCCAGAATCCGGCCGCGCCGGACAGATCTACTTTTATCATGTCGGTTGATCCTCCTATAAAATATCTGTGAATATTGTACCCCCCGGACGGACCGGACGCAAGTACCTGCCCGAAAAAACGATTATGAATAGAGTGTGAATATGCATTTGCCGCCGGAACGGAAAATGCGCAGTTTATCAAGGTTTTGCACATTTTCCACAGAGTTTCCCACAGCATTTTTCCTTAGGAGAGGGCAAAAGTTATGCAATTATGTTTGACATAAGGCAATTTGCGGGAGAAATTATTCATTTTCGCGGACCGGCCGGCCGACGCCGCGGACGGGAAAATGCATAAATCGGACCGGCCGCGCGGGGCTCCCTTGACGTTCCGCGCCCCGGTGCGTATGATAGAGCAAAGGTACGGCCCGTCACCTTCGCAGGGAGGGACGAAGCTCGGCCTGCGCCCGGATGAGAGCCGAACAGAACCGTTCGCACTCCTCACGCGAGGTGTATCGGGAAAAACTCACGCGAAGCGCCCCGTCGATGACCCTGTCGGGCAGACCCATGGCCTCGAGCACGTGACTGCGCTTTCCGCGCTTGCAGGCGGAGCTCTTGGAGACATAGATCTCCTCCCGCTCGAGCCAGTTCATCAGCACTTCGCTGCGGTAGCCGGGCAGGGACAGCGAAAGGATATGCGGCGCTCCTCCGGGGATCACCACCAGATCCGGAAGCGAGGCGGAAAGGGTCCGTACGCAGAATTCTCGCAGATCCGCCATGCGTTCCGACGACTCGGGGAGGGCCCGGGCGGCCTGCCCTGCGGCGGTGCCGAAGGCAGCGATGGCCGGCATAGGCTCGGTACCCGACCGCAGAGCGTTTTCCTGTCCTCCGCCACGGATCAGAGGCGGGAGCTTTACCCCTTCGCGTATATACAGCGCTCCGATCCCCTTGGGGGCATGGATCTTGTGGCCGCTCAGACTGATGAGATCGGCACCCAGCTCTTTGGCGGTGAAGGGCAGCTTTCCGTAGGCCTGGACCGCGTCGGTGTGCAGCAGAGCGGAGGATCCGGCAGCGCGGAGCGCGCGGGATACGCCCGCGATATCCGTGACAGCTCCGGTCTCATTGTTGACGAGCATCAGCGTTACGAGAACCGTGTCCTCTCTGAGCGCGGCGGAAACCGACTCCGGTGATACGGCACCGTCGGGACCCGGAGAGAGCGAAGTGATCTCCCAGCCTTCGTTTTCCAAAAACTCCAGCGATCGGCGCACGGCGTCGTGCTCGGTGCGGGAAGAGATGATATGCCGGCCCTTACGCGATTGGAGCCGAGCCGCGCCGCGGATGGCCCAGTTGTCGCTTTCGGTGCCGCCGGAGGTGAACACGATCTCACCGGGCCGGCAGCGCAGAGGCGCCGCGACCTGCCGGCGCGCCTCATCCAGCACAACCCGGGCGGCCCGCCCCTTGGCGTGGGTGGACCCGGGGTTGCCGTATTCTTCGCACATCATGCGCAGCGCCGCCTCCGCGGCCTCGGGAGAGACCCGGGTGGTGGCGGCGTTGTCCAGATAGATCTCCATGTATTGTCTTCCTTTGAGGTGTTTTATGCGATACATTATAGCCACGCTTGGCTGCAAGGTCAACCAATATGAGTCCGAGGCCATGGAGCAGCTCCTGCAAAGCCGCGGCCACAGCCGCTGCGGCGACGGTGAGAGCGCCGACGCATTGATCGTGAATACCTGCGCCGTTACCGCCGAGGGGGAGCGAAAGGTACGTCAGACGGTGCGTCGGCTGCGGCGTCAGCATCCGGAGGCGCTGCTGGCGCTGTGCGGGTGCTTCTCGCAGGTGAATGAAGAAAGCGCCGCCGCTCTCGGCGCGGATGTGATCTTCGGCACCGGACACCGCAGGGAGTTTACGGAAGCGGTGGAGCGCGCCGTTGAGGAGCGGGCCGCTGTCCGTATGCTGGACGATCCGTTCCGGAGACGGGATTTCGAGGAACTGCCTGCCGGCGCGTATGAGGGACACGCGAGAGCTTATCTGAAGATCGAAGACGGCTGCGACAATTTCTGCTCCTACTGCATCATCCCCTATGCCCGGGGCAGGGTGCTCTCTCTGCCGGCCGACCGATGCGCGGAGGAGTGCGCGCGGCTCGCTTCGGCCGGCTACCGGGAGATCGTGGTGACCGGCATAGAGATCGCCTCCTGGGGTAAGGACAGAAAAGACGGCTCCTCGCTCATCGACGCGCTGGAGGCCATGTCCGCCGCCGCCCCGGAGGCGCGGCTTCATCTCGGCTCCCTGGAGCCCACCGTGGTGACGGAGGATTTCGTTTCACGCCTGAGTGCTCTCAATATCTGCCACCATTTCCACCTGTCGCTGCAGTCCGGCTGCGACGCCACCCTGCGCCGCATGCGCAGAAAGTACGGTACGGAGGAATTCTTCGCGGTGACGGAACGGCTGCGCGCGGCGTTTCCGGGATGCTCGGTCACAACGGATCTGATCTGCGGGTTCCCCGGGGAGACGGAGGAGGAGTTTTCCGCCACCCTCGCGTTTATCGAAAAATGCGCCTTTTCGGCGATGCATATTTTCCCGTATTCCGTCCGCCCCGGAACGAAGGCGGCCTCCATGCCCGGCCAGGTGACAAGGGAAGAGAAGGCTGCCCGGTGCGAGCGCGCCCGCGCGGTCTCCGACCGGATGCGGAGCGGGTACCTCGCCTCCCAAGCGGGCCGTGAGCTCTCCGTTTTGTTCGAGACGGAGGAGGACGGCGTATGCCGCGGCCACGCGGAAAACTACGCCGAGGTCGCCGTGCCGGGGAACGGTCTCAGAGGGCTTGTGAAAAAAGTCAAAATAACCGCCGCAGACGGACAGATGCTTGTGGGCTGTGTACTTTGACAAAGCAAATCGAATGGGTATATAGTTATAGCAATATCTTTATATAACAGAAAGGAGAAGTCGGAACATGGATCGCAGAGAAGTATTCAATTTTTCCGCAGGACCGTCGGTGCTGCCGCAGAGCGTGCTGGAGAAAGCGGCGTCCGAGCTGGTGAACTATCACGGCACGGGTATGTCCGTTATGGAGATGAGCCATCGAAGTTCCGCCTTCATGGACATATTCGCGGACACCAAGGCCAAGCTCCGCGCGGCGCTGAAGGTGCCCGAGACACATGAGATCCTGTTTCTGCAGGGAGGCGCCTCGCTGCAGTTTTCCATGATACCCCTGAATCTTACGGCGGAGGGGGATCGTGCCGATTACGCCGTCACCGGAAACTTTGCCTCGATCGCGGCCAAGGAGGCCGGAAAGTACTGCGATGTCCATATCGCCTTTACGGGCGAGGCGGACAAATACGTTCACATTCCCGGTCAGGATGAGCTGAGCCTGTCCCCGGACGCGAAATACTTTTATTACTGCTCCAACAACACGATCTTCGGCACGGCCTGGAATTATGTGCCCGAGACCGGAGACGTGCCGCTGGTGTGCGACATGTCCTCGGAGATCCTGTCCCACCCGGTGGATATCTCCCGCTACGGGATCGCGTATGCCGGGGCGCAGAAGAACATGGCTCCCGCGGGCGTAACCGTTGTGATCATCGACAGGAACCTTGCCGGCCATGAGCGTAAGACCACGCCGCTGATGCTCTCCTATCAGCGGATGATCGACAAGGATTCGATGTACAACACGCCCCCGTGCTATAATATCTATATGCTCGGTCTCGTGCTGGACTGGCTGAAAGAACAGGGCGGCCCGGAGGGAATGGAGCGCATCAAGCACGCCAAGGCAAAGCTCCTGTATGATTATCTGGACGACAGCAGCCTGTTCCGCGGCTGCGCCGAGAAGAGCAGCCGCAGCGATATGAACGTCACCTTCCGCACAGGAGACGACGCTTTGGACGCGGAATTCGTAAAATTCGCAGGAGCCAACGGGCTGCAGAACGTAAAAGGCCACCGTATCGCCGGCGGCATGCGGGCCTCCATTTACAACGCCATGCCCGTGGAAGGCGTGGAGAAGCTGGTGGAGGTCATGAAAGAATTCGAGGTGAACCATCATGTTTAAGATACAGACGAGGAACGCCATCGCCGAGAGCGGAACAGATCTGCTGAAGAAAGCCGGCTGCGAGGTCGGGCCCGATACCGCGGCGCCCGACGCGCTGCTGATCCGTTCGGCCAAACTGCACGACGAGACATTCAATGAGGAACTGCTGTGCATCGGCCGGGCGGGGATCGGTGTGGACAATATTCCGCTGGAGCGCTGCACAGAGGCGGGGATCGCGGTTTTCAACACCCCCGGAGCCAACGCCGATTCCGTGAAGGAACTGCTGATTTGCGCGCTGATCCTGGCCTCCCGTGACGTGATCGGGTCCATCGAGTGGGTCAGGACCCTTGCCGGAGAGGGAGACAGGGTCTCCTCGCTGGTAGAGAAGGGAAAGAACGCCTTCGTAGGACCGGAGATCTCGGGGAAGAGACTGGGCATTATCGGCCTGGGCGGCATCGGTTCCAAGGTGGCCAACGCCGCGCTGCAGATGGATATGGAAGTGTCGGGCTACGATCCTTATCTCTCCGTGGATTCGGCATGGAACCTTTCCAGCAAGGTAGAGCACGTCACCGATCTCGACGCGCTGTACCGCAGCTGTGACTACCTGATCATCCAGGTACACTCCACAAAGGAGACATACCATTATCTCAACGCCGACGCTTTCTCCAAGATGAAGCCCGGCATGCGCCTGCTCAATTTTGCCCGCGGCGAGCTGGTGGATGACGACGCCCTGCTGGCCGCTCTCGAAAGCGGCCGGGTGGCCCGTTACGTCACCGATTTTCCCAACGCGAAGCTGATCGGCGCCAAAAATGTGGTCGCCATGCCTCATATCGGCGCGTGTACTCCGGAAGCGGAGGAAAAATGCGCTCTGATGGCCGCACGTGAGATCCGTGACTATCTGGAGGACGGCAACATCACCAACAGCGTCAATCTCCCCGCGGCGTATCTCGACCGGCTGGGCGAGAGCAGACTGTGCCTGCTGCACGAAAACAAGCCCGGCATGCTCAATGCCTTCCTTGAGATCATAGCGCAGGACGGGATCAACGTGGAGCACATGCTCAACAAGGCCCGGGGAAGCCTCGCCTATACGATCTTCGATATGTCGCCGGCACTCGACGCTGCCGCCGCGGACAAGATGCGCGCGATCCCCGGCGTACGGCGCGTTCGTCTGCTGAGCTGAAGAACGGGAGGAGACGCCTTCCGCCCGGATAATATTTGTGACATTTCATCCCCCCGAACGTTGAAAAACGGTCGGGGGAATGCTATACTAAAGCGATTGTAGCTTTATTTTCATTTACGGGAGGGAGTTCGGTTGACGCTGCCGGTCAAAAAGCGGTCCGCCGCGAAGCGGACCGATATCTCTGTGCTGGAGACTGCTCCCGAAACCGGCCTGTCGGCTGAAGAGGCTGCCGCCCGCGCCGAGGCAGGCTGGTCGAACCTTCCCGTAGAGCCGCCTACCCGTACCGTCGGACAGATCATCCGCTCCAACGTATTCACCTATTTCAACGCGATCTTTGTGCTGCTGGCGGCGGCGATGATCGCCGTGCACTCGCAGATCACCAATATCCTGTTCATGGGTGTGGTCGTCATCAACGCGGCGATCGGCATCGTGCAGGAGCTCCGGAGCAAAAAAGCGCTTGATGAGCTGAATATACTCAGCTCTCCGAAAGCCGCGGTGATCCGTGGCGGCGAACTCACGGAAACGACCGTCGACCGGCTGGTGCGGGACGACGTGGTCGTTTTTTCCGCAGGGGACCAGGTATGCGCCGACGCGCTTGTTCTTACGGGCGAGTGCCTGGTCAACGAAGCTCTGGTCACCGGCGAGGCGGACGAGATCAAAAAGACGCCGGGCTCCGAGCTGCTCTCGGGCAGCTTTCTTGTGTCCGGAGAGTGCCGCGCCCGGCTCACGGCGGTGGGAGAGGATTCCTTTGTCAATCGTCTGACGCTGGAGGCCAAGCGCCAGAAAAAACCGAAGCTGCGCGGCATGATGCGTTCTCTGAGCGACCTGGTCAAATGGATCGGCATCGTGATCCTTCCCATGGGCGCGCTGCTGATCGTCAAGGAAGTCCGATGGCTGGGCAGAGATCTGACCGCCGGCGTCACATCCACCGTGGGGGCTTTGGTGGGCATGATCCCCGAAGGGCTGTACCTTCTCACGAGTCTGGCTCTCGTGGCGGGCGTGATGCGTCTGGCCCGGAAAAAGACGATGTGCCGCCAGCTGGACTGCATAGAGACTCTGGCGCGGGTGGATACCCTGTGCGTGGACAAGACCGGTACCGTCACCGAAAACAAAATGGTGGTGGAGGATATCGTTCTTCTGTGCCCCGACCGTTTTGTTGCCGACGACGTGCGCATGATCATGGCTGATTACGTCCATGCCATGCAGTCGGACAACGACACCATGGCCGCGCTTCGCAAGTATTTCACCGGCAGCGTCAATCAGACGGCAATCGACGCGCTCCCGTTCACCTCGGCGCGAAAATACGGAGGAGTCTCCTTCCATGAGGATGAGACTTATCTGCTCGGCGCTCCGGACGTCCTTCTGGGCGAGGGCGTGAGCATGTATTCCGAAGTCATAGACAGGTATTCCTCCCGGGGATGCCGCGTGCTGCTGCTCACGCTTTACGACGGCAGGCTTTCCGATGAGGAGCTCACGGCCGAAAAGCTGCCCATAGCGCTGGTTCTCCTTTCCAACAAGATCCGCGCGGAGGCGCCGGAGACCTTCTCGTATTTTGCTTCGCAGGGAGTATCTGTCCGCGTTATTTCCGGGGACAATCCGCTGACCGTGTCCGAGGTCGCCCGCCGCGCCGGCATTCCCGGGGCGGAGCGCTGGGTGGACGCGCGTACACTGACCACCGATGAGGAGATCGCCGAGGCAGCCAGGGATACGGTCGTTTTCGGACGCGTAACGCCCGATCAGAAGCGCCGCCTGGTCATCGCGCTCAAGCAGCAGGGGCACACGGTGGCCATGACCGGAGACGGCGTCAACGACGTGCTCGCCCTTAAGGAGGCGGACTGCTCCGTCGCCATGGCATCCGGAAGCGAGGTCGCCTGCCAGGTCAGCCAGCTCGTGCTGATGGAATCCGATTTTTCCGCCATGCCGTCGGTCGTCGCGGAAGGCCGCCGCGTGATCAACAATATCGAACGCAGCGCGGCGCTTTATCTGGTAAAGAACATCTTTTCCATCAGCCTGGCGCTGCTGAGTCTGCTGTTTACGCTTCCGTATCCGCTCGCCCCGGCTCAGCTCGGACTGGTGAATTCCTTCACCATCGGCATCCCCTCCTTCGTGCTGGCCATGGAGCCCAACCGCTCAAGGGTGCAGGGACGATTCCTGGTCAATGTCCTGCTGCGCGCGCTTCCCGCCGCGCTGACCGACCTGTTCCTGACCGAGGGCGTCATGCTGTTTTACCTTGCCGCGAAGATCCCCGACGGCGCCGTGAGCACGATATGCACGGGCGTCATGGGTGTCGTGGGAATGATGATGGTATTTCGAACCGCTCAGCCCATGAACAGGATGCATATCGCCATGATCGCCGGGCTGAGTCTGAGCATGGTAGGGTGCTTCTTCTTCCTCAAGCCGGTGTTCAATCTGGTGCCGCTGGATTTTCTGAGCCATCTGGTGCTGGGTGTGTTCTCCCTTCTTGCCTGGCCGACGTTCCGGGTCATGGAGCTGCTGGTCGCCAGGGCGCGGTTTGGGGGCGTGTGGCTGCGAGACAAATTCCGAGAGCTGCGCGCGATCGAAGAAGACTGATCGAAAGGAAGTACGAAATTGAGTTTCTGGACGAACGTGGCGCTGACCTTCCTGGTCTCCATGGTCCCCGTGCTGGAGCTTCGCTTTGCGATTCCCTTCGGCGTCACGAGAGGACTGGGGCTGAAGGTCTCCATGGCCGTGTCCATCCTCGGGAACCTGGTCCCGGTACCGTTTATCATTGTTTTTATCAGGCGGGTATTTTCCTGGCTGCGCAGTAAAAACGAGTCCTTCAACAAAATGGTCTCGGGACTGGAGGCCAGAGCCGAAAGCAAGCGCCATATCGTGGTTCGGTACGCGTTCTGGGGGCTGGTGATCCTGGTGGCGATCCCGCTGCCCGGTACCGGAGCCTGGACCGGCGCGCTGGTGGCAGCCATGATGCGCATACGATTGCGCCGCGCGTTTCCCGCCGTCGCTCTGGGCGTGGTGATCGCCGCATTCGTGGTTTCTGTGATCACCTACGGCGCCAGAATGGTATTCTGATCCTCCCTACAATAAACGCCTCCCGTTCCCATCAGGGCCGGAAGGCGTGTTTTTTACGAAATACCGCCCCTGTGCATTCCTGCACGGGGGCGGTGGGCTTTTCGGTTATCTGCAGTAGTAGCCGGTGCCGTATCTGATGATCTCGTCGTTGAGCGTCATCATGGAGGAGAACATGTCCACGCTGGGATTGAAGATCACGCCCATCACGCCGATGTTCCCTCCGGGGCCGTATTTGTCGATGGTCTCGCGGACCTTCGCACGCAGCTCCTCCTCCGTGGGAGGCACGCCGGGAGTGACCCATTTGGCCTGCAGGTCCCAGCATCCGATGAAGGCCAGCCTGTCGCCGCATTCTTTCTGAAGGGAGACGATATCGTTCTCCGGCTGCACGATCTGCCATGCCTCAAAGCCCTCGTCGGCAAAGCAGGGAACCACCTGCTCGGGCTTTCCGCACACGTGCATATCGGGGATCATGCCGTAGGAACGCACCGCGTCGGACCAACGCTTGTGCTCCGGTGCCACCAGCGCCTTATAGGTTTCCGGCGACAGAAACAGCCCCCGCTCATGGGCGAAATCGTCGTAGATAGTTACTACATCGGGGTCGTAATACTTTTTAATATATTCGAGGGTGGTGATGCGGTAATCCACAATGGCGTGCAGCAGTTCGCCGCAGGCTTCGGGCTCCTCCACGAAAGCCATCAGCCCCTCCACCATGCTCATCAGGTCCACCAGACGCAGGAACGGACCGTTCCAGCAGCCGTAGTCGACTACCTGATTGTTCCGGTCCACACTGGCCAGCTGAGCGTCGGCCTGCGCTTTCCAGTCGTATTTGGACACGTCGGGGAAGCGCACATACTTCTTCCATTCCGTCACGTCGGGCAGGACAATTTTGTCGGGGGAGGGAGTGCCTCCGCCGAAGCCGCTGGCCGTACGCGCCCACTCCATTCCGAACCAGTCCGGACCGCCCGCGCCGCCGGCAGGGCCGTTTTCAAATTCCTCCGCATCGCCGCCTACGGACGCAATGTCGAAAAACGACGCGATGTGGTCGTGGCTCTGGTGATGGTAAATGGCCATCAGGTTGTCTTTTCGATTCATCATAACGCAGTTTCCTCCTCCGATATGGTTCGGTTTTCCCTACCAATATACCCTGCCGTCTCCGGGAGCGCAATCCGCCGCGGAGCGGTATCTTTCGGAAGAAACCCTGCACTTTGCAGGGCGCACAGGAAAGGATGCCCGCCCCGGCTGTTTTTGGTGCGCAAAACACGTTTTCCTTCACCATATCCGGAGTTATCATGGTGCTGTAAGGAGGGATCGTGAATGAAACTGCCTGTGTCCGTGATCGCCGAGGCGCTGGAACCGCTGGCCGTATGGCGGATCAGCGCGGAAGACAGCAACCGCTGCTACGGGTATCCCCGTCACTTTGACGGGGGATCGGCGCCTTCGGGCCACGCGGCGCTGCTCTCAGCGGGAAGCGTGCCTCCGGCCGAAGGGAATGTGCTGTCCGTATGCGCCGCGCCTCCGGACGACCCTGTCCCGGGAGCGGCGCTGATCCCGGACCGGGCCGTTGACGGCGCGCGTATCGAGCGGACGCTCTGCGCTCTTTTTGACCGGATGGAGAGCTGGGAAGAGGATCTTCTCGGCTGTTCTCCCGACCGTTCCGGCGTTCAGCGCATGCTGGAGATCAGCGCCGAGGCCATGAACGGGAGCCTGGGCCTGATCGACGAGAGCTACAATATGCCGGCGTATACCGGTATGATGGCGCAAAGCCTGGGCCTGACCGGCGAAGAGGGAGCGAGGCGGCCGGACGATCTGCGGATCTCGGGCCTGGCCGACGACCCGCAGATCACGGCGGCGCGTTCCCTGCGGGGAGTGCGTCTCTATGACTCGCCCACTGCCGGGCCGGGAGAGGAGCTGTCGCTGTTTCGCAATCTGTTTCGGCCGGGTGAAAACCACTATTTCAACCGGCTTCTGTTCTTCAGAAGTCCGGCGCGATACACCGAGCTGGACCGGTTTATGCTCGAACGTCTGGGAGAGCGTCTCGAGCCGATCATGCGCAGCCTGTCGACCTATTCCATGCCGGTATCCCGGTTTGCGGCGCTTCAGAGCCTTCTTCTTTCCGCGGCAGGATCGGACAGAGAGCCGCCGGGGGATATATCCGCAGCGCTCGCGCCGCTCGGCTGGAGGCCGGAGGATCGCTGCCGCGTGCTGATTTTCCGTTCTTTGTATGAACGACGGGATCCCGGTATCAGCGAATACATCCTCCGGCGTCTGGAACAGCTTATCCCGGCTTCCTGCGGCGTCATGGACGGGGAGCGGCTGCTGCTGGTGATGAACTCCGGCCGCGCCGAAGTGTCCTTCCGGGAAGTGCGCGCCGGACTGGCGGAGTTCCTCCGCGAGAACATGTATAAAGCCGGCATCTCCGGAGAGGCGCC
>CACXMX010000050.1 GCA_902768805.1 Oscillospiraceae bacterium | reverse complement strand
CATCAAGCGCGAAATGGGCACCTCTTACCGCGTTACCATTGACGACAAGAGCTATACGCCCCCCGAAATCAGCGCCATGGTGCTGCAGAAGCTGAAGGCCGACGCCGAAGCCTATCTGGGCGATACCGTCACCGAGGCCGTCATCACCGTGCCCGCCTACTTCTCCGACAGCCAGCGTCAGGCCACCAAGGACGCCGGCAAGATCGCCGGACTGGACGTCAAGCGCATCATCAACGAGCCTACCGCCGCGGCTCTGGCTTACGGCCTGGACAAGGAAACCGATCAGAAGATCATGGTCTACGACCTGGGCGGCGGCACCTTCGATGTGTCCGTGCTGGAGATCGGCGACGGTGTGATCGAGGTCCTGGCCACCGCCGGCGACACCCGGCTGGGCGGCGATGATTTCGACGCGTGCCTGACCGACTATCTGGTCAGCGAATTCAAAAAGGCCGAAGGCGTGGACCTGAGCGGCGACAAAGTCGCCATGCAGCGTCTGCGCGAGGCCGCCGAGAAAGCCAAGTGCGATCTGAGCGGCGTTACCTCCACCAACGTGAATCTGCCCTATATCACCGCCGACGCCAACGGCCCCAAGCATTTGGACGTGACCATCAGCCGCGCCAAGTTCAACGAGCTGACCGGGCATCTGGTTGAGCGGACCATGGGCCCTGTGCGCCAGGCTCTGAGCGACGCGGGCCTGAACGTCAGCCAGCTGAGCAAGGTCCTGCTTGTGGGCGGCTCCACCCGTATCCCCGCCGTTCAGGAGGCCGTCAAGTCCTTCACCGGCAAAGAGCCCTTCAAGGGCATCAACCCCGATGAGTGCGTGGCTGTCGGCGCGGCCATTCAGGGCGGTGTGCTCGGCGGCGATGTCGAGGGCATCCTGCTGCTGGATGTCACTCCTCTGTCTCTGGGCATCGAGACCCTCGGCGGCGTGTGCACCAAGCTGATCGAGCGCAATACCACCATCCCCACCCGCAAGAGCCAGATCTTCTCCACCGCGGCCGACAATCAGACCAGCGTGGAAGTCAACGTCCTGCAGGGCGAGCGTGAGATGGCTCAGTACAACAAGTCTCTTGGCCGCTTCCATCTCGACGGCATCGCGCCGGCCCGCCGGGGCGTGCCTCAGATCGAGGTCACCTTTGATATCGACGCCAACGGCATCGTAAACGTGTCCGCCCGCGACATGGGTACCGGCAAGGAGCAGCACATCACCATCACCGCCTCCTCCAACCTCAGCAAGGATGAGATCGACCGCGCCGTCCGCGAGGCCGAGCAGTTCGCCGCCGAGGACAAGAAGCGCAAGGATGAGGTCGATGTCCGCAACGCCGGCGATCAGATGGTCTACCAGACCGAGAAGACCCTTGCCGATCTCGGCGATAAGGTCTCCGCTTCCGACAAGGCCGATGTGGAGCAGAAGCTCGCCGCGCTCAAAACGGCGCTCTCCGGCACCGACACCGAGGCGATCCGCTCTGCTACTGAGGCTCTGACTCAGGCCTTCTACGCCGTGAGCGAGAAGATGTATCAGCAGGCCAACCCCCAGGGCGGCGCGGGATTTGATCCCAACGCCCAGGCCGGCGGCCCCCAGCAGGGCGGCCCCGGCGGTCAGACCTACTACGACGCCGACTACGAAGTAGTGGACGACGACAACAAGTAACGCAATGCGGCTTGACACGCAGGACGCGATGGGCGGACGCAAGTCCGCCCGCGTTCCATGCTGAGAGGTGATTTCAGTGGCGGATAAACGCGACTATTACGAGGTGCTGGGCGTCACCAAAAACGCGAGCGCCGACGACATCAAAAAAGCTTACCGGAAAAAAGCCAAGGAATACCATCCGGACCTCCATCCCGGAGACAAGGACTGCGAAGCGAAATTCAAAGAGGTCAACGAGGCCTATGAGGTGCTCTCCGACCAGGACAAGCGCTCCAAGTACGATCAGTTCGGCTTTGCCGCCTTCGATCCCAGCGGCTTCCAGTCCAGCGCCGAGGGCTTCGGCGGCTTCGCGGATATTCTCAACGATCTGTTCGGAGGCGGCTTCGGCGGCTTCGGCGGCTTCGGCGGGTATTCCACGCGCAATCCCAACGCTCCGACCCGGGGAGAAAGCGTCCGCACGGCCGTAAACGTAGACTTCAAGGAGGCGGCCTTCGGCTGCAGCCGTGAGCTCAGCGTTCAGAAGGTCGAGCAGTGCGATACCTGCCGCGGCACCGGGTGCGAAACGGGGACCACCGCGGAGATCTGCCCCGAATGCGGAGGAAGCGGCGTGACCACGCGCACCTCCCGCACGCCTTTCGGCATGATGCAGACACAGGACGCCTGCCAGCGCTGCGGCGGCACGGGCAAGATCATCCATCACCCCTGCCCCACCTGCAAAGGCAAGGGCAAGGTCCGGCGAAACCGCAAGGTCAAGGTGGATATCCCCGCGGGCATCGACGACGGCCAGACCATATCTCTCAGAGGTCTGGGCAGCGCCGGCAGCAACGGCGGTCCCAACGGCGATTTGCTGGTGACCGTCGGCGTGCGCAACAACACCGAATTTGAGCGGGAAGGCACCTCGGTGCTCTACGAGCTGCCGATTTCCATCGTGCAGGCGGCTCTCGGCGCGGAGCTGGAGGTCCCTACGCTGGACGGCAAAGTCAAGTACAGCGTGCCCGAAGGGACCCAGTCCGGCACCGTGTTCCGTCTCAAGGGCAAGGGGATCCCCTACCTGCGGGGCGGCGGCCGGGGCGACGAGTTCGTGACCGTAAAGGTGGTCACTCCGAAAAACCTGAACAAAGAGCAGAAGGAGCTCCTCCACAAGCTGGGCGAGAGCTTCGGAGACACGGGCATCCCCAAGAAAAAGGGGCTGTTCGGTTTATAAAAAACAGGGGCTGCGGCAGCCCCTGTTTTTTATATGTCCGCGCGGGTACGGAGCGACGCGGGGATTCGGGACCGTTTTCATCGTATCCTTTTTCCGGAGATATATACCTCCCGCAGGGAGAGGTCGTCTCCGCAGACCAGATAATCCGCCCGTCTGCCCGCCCCGATCGATCCGGCAAGATCCGCGCAGCCGGCGACACGGGCCGGGAGGGCGGTGGCCGCGCGTATGGCGGTCTCCTCATCCGCGCCGAACCGCACCGCGTTCGTAAGATCCGTGAACAGATCCGCCGCCGATCCTGCCAGGGTCCCGTCGGCGAGGCGGGCTTCTCCGCCGCGCACGGTCACGCTCTGGCCGCCGAGATCATACACGCCCTCCGCCAGTCCGCAGCAGCGCATCGCGTCGGAAACAAGGCACAGCCGCTCCGGAAACAACCGGAACGCCAACCGCACCGCGGAGGGATGGATATGGAGCCCGTCGCATATGAGCTCCGCCGTCACGTTTTCTCTCTCCGCCGCGGCGCCGATAAGCCCCGGCTCCCGGTGGCGGAACGGGGACATGGCGTTGAACAGGTGGGTAACATGGGAGGCGCCCGCGCCGAACGCGGACGCGGCTGTCTCGTAATCCGCCGCGGTATGTCCCAGTGACACCCGGCACCGCCGGGACGCGGACCGGATAAAAGCCAGTGCGCCGCGGAGCTCCGGAGCCAGATCGATGATCCGTACCGGCGTGCCGCCGCTCCCGTTCAGGCGGGCGAACATCTCCGCGTCCGGGACGCGCAGGTACGCGCGGTTCTGCGCTCCGCGCCGTTCCTCCGACAGGAACGGACCCTCCATGCGCGCGCCGAGGATCAGCGCCGAGGCGCCGTCGAGGCGGCTCTTCGCTTCGCGGACCGCAGCAAGCGCCCGTCCGGCTTCCTCCTCGGGAAGCGACATCAAGGTGGGCAGAAAGGCCGTGACTCCCCGGGACGCCAGATACCGCCCCATGGTCAGCAGCCCTTCGCTATCCCCGTCGGAGGCATCCGCCCCCGCTGCGCCGTGGATATGGATGTCCACAAGGCCGGGGATCACCTTCGCTCCGCCCAGGTCCCTTCCTCCCGACGTCAGGCCGGGGATAAGCTCCGAGAACAGGCCGTTCTCCACCCGAAAGCCGCCGTACACCCAGCCCTCCGGCATGAAGATCCGCGCATTGGAACACAGCAGCATCTTTTTTCTCCTCTCGTCAGAGTCTGTCCTTCGCCCGGGCTGCCGGCTCGGCTCCGAAAGCAACGATCCGTGTTTTGAGGATATCATTTCCGGCCGGAATGCGCAAGGTGCGCCGCCCTCATTCGGGCGGCGCACCGGCCGTATCATTCGAGAGTCAGGCCCCAGTAGATCGGCGGAGCCCCGTTCAGCGAGAGTATGTACGGTTCCTCTCCGAACCGGCAGGGCAGCGCCTCTCTGGTCTCATCGCCCTCCATGGCCCGGATCCCGCCTCCGGCTTCGGCATAGAACGTTCCGTACAGCGCGAAAAGCTCCAGCACCTCCGGGGTATAGACCGCGTGCGGCCGGCCGGCCAGCAGCCGCTCGCGTCTTCCGGCGTATTCTCCCGCGGAGATCGCCCGCAGTTCTCCCGGCGGATCGAAGATCGGACGCCGGCAGGCGCATTCGGCCCCCATTTCCCGGACATACCAGTTCCTCAGTTTTTCGTTTGCGGGGCAGAGATACGCCGGCCCGCCGCCGGCGGCAAGCAGCGTCACGGCCTTCCCCAGTCCGCGGCCCCGGTGATCGGGCCGGGTGCCCACGGCGTATATATAACGGTCCGTCCCGAAATCCACCCCGTAGGCGGCGGAAACGATGACTCCGTTCTCCTCTGCCACGGCCGCGCTCCCGGGCCTGTACACTTCCCGGAAAAACACCTCGGTGAACGCCTCTTCGGGCCCGAACACGATCTCCCAAAGCTTCCGCAGCTCCCGGACGTCACCCGGCCGGGACTTTCTCAGCGCCGTCACGCCGGATCTCTGCGGAGCGCGGCGGTCTTTTCCAGCAGATACAAAGGACGCCACTCCTCTTTTGCTTTTCGGAGATTTTCCAGCCCCATATCCTCTTCCCGGTTCAGGAAGCGCACCCCGGGCAGCGCGGCGCGTATCATTCCGGCAAACTCACGCGCCACCATGGGATACGCCCCGGAGATATCCCCCCGGGCTTTCTCAAAATGCACATCCACCGTGTCCGGGGTGATCCTTTCCCCGATCGTGAACCCTGCGGGCTTTCCGTCCGCGTACAGAACGCCGCCCAGCATCCCGAGCTCGTCCCATTCGAGAAGCGCCCTGCGGATCGCCAGGTTCTCCTCACGGTTCCCGCCGTCGTTTTCTTGCCCCCACTCGTCCAGAAGCATCAGGCAGTCGTCGAACCGATCCGGGACAATGGGCAGGAAAGCCCAGTCATGGGTTTTCTCGAACCGATTGCAGAAATTCCGTTTCCCGTGAAGCTTCTTTCCGTACAGAGTCGCCACGGATTCGATATCGTGGATATAGTCGTAATTGTCTCTGTCCTGCGTATACTCGAACAACCCGGGGAACTCGGACATCAGCCGTTCTTTCTGCGTCGGGACCAGTCCGCGCAGCTGCAGCGGCGCCCCCAAGCTTGCCGCGCGCTGTTCAAGGGCCTCCACGGCCTTACGCAGGTCTCCCGGGCCCGCCGGGTAAGCATAAAACACGCCGCGGGGACACCGGTATTCCACGCCGAGGCGGCCGTCCAGCCACGCGACGTTTCTTCTGCAAAGCAGATCCCACAGATAGACGCATCCGAAGCTGTCCCCCGAGCTCATGGTGGGCTCGGCGGCGTACGCCTCGGCGAAAAGCGTTTTGTGTTCGATACGGATGGGTTCAAAGTCGATCATAAGCGGCCTCCGTTTCTGTCAGGCCCATTATACCATATCCGTTTGTCAGCGGCAACTGTTGCTTTCTATTTGATTGCACGCAACCAATATCCGCTGTTCATAAGAAACAGGGGCCCGGGAGGCCCCTGTCGGTTTCCTTATGACCCGGATCCCGTCATCCGATCTCCGCGGTCTCGCCGGAAGGGATCCGGCAGATCCGGCCCGAAGCGTCGATCCACAGTTCCCCGGCCGACGGATTGTACGCGCGCTTTCCGTCAGCCGAAAAGATCAGGCGGTCCCACGCGGACAGATAGGCGCAGATCTCCCCGTTGGTCGCCATCCATATGCTGTCCCGATATCCGGATACGTAGGCAAGGAAGCTCTCCATGCGCTCCCAGTTGCCGTGGATATCAAATTCGTAGGAATGTCCCCAGAGGTAGAACAGCTGCGGCCGGCCGAAGCGCGCTTCCCGAGTACAGAAATCCTCCGCCAGCTCCATCAGCCGCGGATCGTCGTGATGACAGGTCGGGTCCCAGCGCAGGAAATCACCCGGCAGATCGAAGGAATGCGTCGAGATCACCGTTCTGGCGTAGGCGATCCCCGCCGCGCGAAGCATGGCAATCACTTTTTCGTCGGTGAGCCCGAAGGGATAGGCGTGCCCGGTGACCATATAGGGGACCAGCGCTTCCAGGGCCTCGCGGTCGTCCATCACCTCCCGCAGAAAGCTGCTCCCGCCGTCCACGGGAGAGGAATGCCTTGATCCGTGGGTCGCGATCTCGTGGTTTTTGTACAGCGCCGGGATCTCCCCGGGGAGGACCGTGGAGATGTCCACCTCCGCGCCTTCCATGACCGCGCGCTCGACTCTGCCCAAAAAGGCGGAATTGAGATTGAATGTGGCCCTGACGCCGTACCGGTCCAGCATCCGGGTTAGCCGCCGGTCCTGGACCACCCCGTCGTCGTAACTCAGCGTCAGCGCCTTGCGCTTCCCCCCGGGAAAGAGCATATTGTTGATCCTGAAATCCGGCATGACGCCCCCCTATCGTCCCATAAGCGCGGAGAGATCGATCGTCTCCGCCATGAGTCTTCCGCCTTTGTCGTTGGGATGCAGTCCGTCGCCGATATGGCAGCCGGCTCTGATGCGGTCCGGCCTTGCCCCGTCGCGGATCGCGGCGTCGTAGTCAAAGACGCCGTCGAAGCCGATCCCTTCCCTGAGTCTGCTGTTGAGCTCTGTACGGACCTGCTCGAACCGCCGCATCCATTCGGCCGGGTAGTCGTCGCTCCCGCAGGGCGTAACGGTCGCGCCGAAGATCTTCGCGCCGTGCCGGCGGGCGATGTCGATCAGAGTCCGGAATCCGTTCACAAGCTCCTCGGCAGTGACTGCTTCCTCCTCATGGCCGAACTGGATAGGATGCATGATGTCGTTGATCCCCTCCAGAACGAGCACAGCGTCGGCGTTCTCCTGTCCGAAAACGTCCTCCTCGAAACGGCTCACGCCGGCGGGACCGAAGCACGACCCCTCCGCAGGAAGGAAGTCCACCTTCGTGGCGTCGTACAGCAGCCGGTTCCCGCCGATGCCCCGGTTGATCACGCTGACCTTTCCGGGGTACGCCTCCGCGAGCCGCGCCGAGAGCGCATTGGTGATCATGCCCATATGGGTGATGGAATCTCCGAACATCACCACCGTTTTCACATCGTCGTCCGTCCACACCTGCAGTCCGCTGACCCCGTAAAAGAAGAAAGCCTTGACGGGGTTGGCGTCCTCCGCGATGACCGGATAGATCTCCGCGGACGGGACCGGCTCAAAAGGCCCCCCGCCGGTGTAGTCGCCCGAGCCGCTGAGCTCTACAAGCGGGCCCTGCGCGGACCAGAAGGCGCACACGCTCTCCACGCTCTGCGGCTCTCCCGTATAGCCTGTGACGGCCAGACGGTCGAGCGCGCGCACGCTGAGTTCCGTTTCGTCACTCCAGGCCTCTTCTCCCGGCGCGAGAGCGATCTCCCGCCTGCCGCGCAGCGTGACCGGCCGGATATCCTCCACCCGGTCTCCCCGGACGATCCCCACCGTTACGCTCCGAAGGCGCAGCTCTTTCTTCGCGTACCGGTTCGAAAAGCGGACGCGGACCTTCTCCCCGTTCAGGTTGCTGTCGAATGTGAGCCTCTGCGTCCGGTCCTCCGACCGCGCCAGCTCAACGGCGTAATTGATCGGAAGGAAGCTGAATGCGCTGACCCATTTCATGCCGCTTTCCTCCCCGTCACAGGTACCGGAAGGGTTCTCTGGCATCGATGAAGTCGATGGGGAAATCCGAAAACCGCTCCCGCAGCCAGCCGGCCATGTACTTCATGCCGGCCTCCTCGGTGCGCTCGTGGCCCAGAGTCAGCATGGCTTTGTGGAATCCCATCTGATACGCGTCGTTGATATAGGCGGGAAGGGTCCACTCATAGATATCGCCCGCCACCATAAGATCCAGGCGGTCCCGCTCCATCACCTGCATGGGCATCTGCTCCACGCCCAGGCCCAGGCTTCCGCCTCCCACCAGGATGCCCACGCGTCTGACCGTCATGTCCGGATCGCCGATGATCTGGATCGTGCTCATGTCCAGCTTCCGCTTGAAGAAATCCGCCAGGCCGCGCACGGTGGTCTCGGGGATCTCGTAGACCCAGGGGCTGGCCTCGTCCGGGAGAAGGTATTCCTTCCAGCCCAGCTCTTCCAGCAGGCCCTCGTAGATATAGTCCGTTCCGGAGCCCATGTGCAGATGATCGTGGAGACGCCAGACCGTAACGCCGTTATCCTCCAGATACTTCCGCTTTGCCAGGTAGACGCTGTCCTCCCGGCACCACTCGGTCTCGTCCATTCCGGTGAACCAGGTGGGTTCGTGGGTGATGATGAAGTTCTTTCCCTGACGCACCGCTTCCCGGATCACGTCAAAGGTCGCCATAAACGTCGTGGCGACGCCGGTCACCTCGGTGTCCGGGCTGCCCACGGATATAATGTCGCAGGTCGTTTCAAATTTGGGACCGCCGCACATATCGTCCAGTATCCTGTCGATAACCTCCTGTACGGTCCATTTTTTCGTGCTGCTCATATCTGTCCTCCTGTACGGGCCGTTTCCGGCTGTTTTCCTTTCTCGCATCGGCTCCCCGCAGTCACATACGCGGATCTCCGGGACCGAAAAGCGGCAGGCGCGCCCTATGCGCTCCGACCGTCACCTTGTCTGGCCGTTTCCCCGCACGATGTACTTATAAGTGTTCAGCTCTCTCAGTCCCATGGGCCCGCGGGCGTGAAGCTTCTGGGTGGAGATCCCCATCTCGCAGCCAAGGCCGAACTCGCCCCCGTCGGTAAAGCGCGTGGACACGTTCACGTACACCGCGGCGGAATCCACCAGGCGCGTAAACTTCTCCGCGGCGCTCTCATCCCGGGTGAGGATGGCGTCGCTGTGACCCGTGGAATGGCGGGCGATGTGAGCGATCGCCTCATCCACGCTGTCCACCACGCCCACAGCGAGGATATAATCCAGATATTCCGTGTCGAAATCCGTCTCTCCCGCCGGTGTTCCGCTGATCACCTCCGCGGCGCGCGCGTCCAGGCGCAGCTCCACGGGCACGAGCCCCCGCTCTTCCCGCTCCTCCACCAGGCGCTTACGCAGTTTCGGCAGAAACTCCCCGGCGATCGCGCTGTGGACCAGGAGCACTTCCTCCGCGTTGCACACGGAAGGACGGCTGGTTTTCGCGTTTTCGATGATGTCCAGGGCCATCTCCCGGTCCGCCGACGCGTCCGCGTAGATATGGCAGATGCCGGTCCCGGTCTGGATGCAGGGTACTTTTGCGTTCTCCACGCAGCTTCGGATGAGGCCCGCGCCTCCGCGGGGGATCAGCAGGTCCACCAGGCCGGCGGCTTCCATCAGCTCGCGGGCGCTTTTCCTGTCCGTATCCTCCACGAATCCCACCAGCTCGGTCGGCAGGAGCGCATCCTCCAGACCGAGATGTATGGCCCGGACAATGGCGGCGTTGGATCGGAAGGCCTCTTTGCCTCCGCGAAGGATCACCGCGTTCCCGGATTTCAGCGCCAGCGCCGCGGCGTCGGAGGTCACGTTCGGCCGGCTCTCGTAAATGATGGCGATGACCCCCAGGGGCACAGCGGTCTTCTCGATGACCATGCCGTTGGGCCGCTCCGTCCGCTCGAGCACCTCCCCCACCGGATCCGGCAGCCGCACCACGTCCAGGATGCCCTCTGCCATGCCCGCGATCCGCTCCGGCGTGAGCCGCAGCCGGTCGACCATTACCGGGCCGAGTCTGTCCTTTGAGGCCAGGATATCCTCTTCGTTGGCGCTCAGGATATTCTCCCGCTCCGAAAGGAGCCGTTCGGCGATCCTGCTCAGCGCCAGATTCTTCCGCTCTGCGGACGCGCCGGCCAGAGCCGGGGCGGCGGCTTTTGCCGCGAGCAGGATCTCACGTGTCGTTTTCATGCTGTTTCCTCCCCGTAAATCGCGTTCCCACAGCGGCCCCGTCCATCACGTCGTACAAAACGGACGGCCGAGATCCGTTCACGATGACCATCTCGGTGCCGGCGCTCATGCAGATGTCCGCGGCGTGAAGCTTGGTGGCCATGCCCCCGGTGCCCAAAGCAGAACCGCTTCCTCCCGCCGATGTCAGGATCTCCGGCGTCAGCTCCTCCACTCTCGGGATCAGCACGGCGGTCGGGTCCGTTCGCGGGTTGGCGGTATAAAGCCCGTCGATATCCGAGAGAATGATCAGCAGATCCGCCCTCACGCTCTCTGCCACCAGTGCCGCCAGCGTGTCGTTGTCGCCCACGGCGACCTCCTCCGTGGCTACGGTGTCGTTCTCATTGATGATGGGCAGTGCGCCCAGCTCCAGCAGCCGCTGGATGGTGTTGATAAAGTTTGCGTGCCGCTCCTCATGCCGCAGATCCTCCCCCGTGAGCAGGATCTGCGCTACGGTATGGCTGTATTCCGAAAACAGCCGGTCGTACAGGTACATGAGCTCGCACTGACCGATGGCGGCCAGCGCCTGCTTGGTGGGCATGTCCTCCGGCCGCTCGGGCAGGTTCATCTTGCCCACGCCCATTCCGATGGCGCCGGAGGAGACCAGGATCATTTCATGTCCGGCGTTTTTAATGTCGCTGAGCACCTTGCACAGCTCTTCGATCAGGCGGATGTTGCTGCGCCCCGTGGCGTGAGTCAGGGTTGAGGTCCCGACTTTGACGACGACTCTCATAGCTCTCTCCTCTGCTTCCTGTTTGGCCCATCATATCATATCCCGCCCCGGGATTCAATGCGTTACCGAAGCAAAGCGCGCACCCGGGACCGGGAGACGGAGCGCCCGTAAAAAACAGGATCGCCGTCTAAATAAACAGCGATCCCGCTTTGCTTATGAGAAAAGACACCGGCCTCTGGCCGATGTCTTTTCTCATGGCTTAGTACTCATATTTTGATAGAAAAATGCACCCAAGGAAAAAGCTCGGGTGCATTTTTGGTTTTTCAGGGTGCATTTTGCGGAGAGTCGGGTGCATTTCTGAAAAACAGGGTGCATTTTGGGAAAGCAGGGTGCATTTCCCGTTGCCGTGGTTTGCTATGGCCCTTCTACAACAGCCATA
>CACXMX010000049.1:13660-25306 GCA_902768805.1 Oscillospiraceae bacterium | reverse complement strand
CGCCGCTGAAAAGAAAGGCGCCGACCACTACACCATCGTAACGCTGTGGAACAGCTTCCACGGCCGCACCCTCACCACTCTGGCCGCCACCGGCCAGGAGCACTATCACGAGCTGTTCCAACCCCTGACGCCCGGATTTGTGCATGCCCACGCCGGAGATCTTGACGAGGTGAAGAAGCTGGCGCTGGAGAACAAGGCCGCCGCGGTCATGATCGAGTGCATCCAGGGCGAAGGCGGCGTGCTGACTATGGAGCCGGGATTCGTGAAGGGCGTGGCGGAGTTCTGCGCGGCGGAGGACATCCTGCTGATCGTGGACGAGGTGCAGACCGGCAACGGCAGCACCGGCGCTCTCTATTCCTATATGAACTACGGCGTCATGCCCGACGTCGTCTCCACCGCGAAGGGCCTGGGCGGCGGGCTGCCGCTGGGCGCCGTGCTGATCGGCGAGAAGGCCCGGAACGTCCTCGGTCCCGGCGACCACGGCTCCACCTTCGGCGGCAACCCGGTGTGCTGCGCCGGCGCACTGAGCGTGCTGCGCCGCCTTGACGACGCGTTCCTCGCCGAGGTGCGCCGCAAGGGCGAGCTGGTCCGCGCGGCGCTCAAGGATGCCCCGGGCGTGGAGAGCGTCAGCGGCATGGGCCTGATGATCGGCATCAAAACGGTCAAAAGCGCCTCCGCGGTGGTCGCCGAATGCAATCAAAACGGAGTTCTGTGCCTGACCGCGAAGGACAAGGTACGCCTGCTCCCGGCCCTGAACATCCCGGAAGATGTGCTGATGAAGGCCGTGGAGATCATCAAAGCCGCCTGCGCGGAGTAAAGGAGTACGATATGGATCTGAAAGGACGCAGCTTTCTGACTCTGCTGGATTATACCCCGGGAGAGATCGATTATCTGCTGATCTCGGCCGCCGAGCTCAAGGAGAAAAAGAAGGCCGGCATCCCCCACCGCCTCTGCGAGGGGAAGAATATCGCCCTGGTTTTCGAGAAGACCAGCACCCGCACGCGCTGCGCTTTCGAGGTGGCGGCGGCGGATCTGGGCATGCACCCTGTCTATCTGGACCCCAAGGCCTCCCAGATCGGCAAAAAGGAGAGCATCGCCGACACGGCGCGGGTCCTGGGCCGCATGTTCGACGGCATAGAGTACCGCGGCTTTGGCCAGGAGCGCGTGGAGGCGCTGGCGAAATATTCCGGCGTGCCCGTGTGGAACGGCCTGACCAATGAGTTCCACCCCACCCAGGTGCTGGCCGACCTGCTGACGATCCGCGAGCATTTCGGCGGCATCCGCGGCAAAAAGCTCGTGTTCATGGGCGACGCCCGCTACAATATGGCCAATTCCCTGATGGTCGGCTGCGCGAAGATGGGCATGGAGTTCGTCGCCTGCGCGCCGGAAAAGTATTTCCCGGGCGCGGAGCTCACGGAAAAGTGCAGAGCCGTCGCCGCGCAGACCGGGGCGAAGCTCTCCTTTGAGACCGATCCCGCCGCGGCGGTGAAGGGCGCGGACGTGATCTACACCGACGTGTGGGTCTCCATGGGAGAGCCCGAGGAGGTCTGGGCCGAGCGCATCGCCGACCTGACGCCCTACCGGGTCACCTCCGCGGTCATGGACGCGGCCGGAGAGCAGTGCCGGTTCATGCACTGCCTGCCGTCCTACCACGACCTGGGCACAGAGAACGGCCTGGCCGTGTACGAGAAGTTCGGCATCGACTGCATGGAGGTCACCGACGAGGTGTTTGAGAGCGCGCGGTCCATCGTGTTCGACGAGGCGGAGAACCGCATGCACACCATAAAGGCGGTCATGGCGGAAACCCTGTAACCGCGCTCATTTCCGGAGAATCGATTATGGAAAAAGCATATCTGGTATTATCCAACGGCATGGTCTTCCCCGGCGAGCGGATCGGCGCGGCCGGGGAGACTGTGGGCGAGCTGGTGTTCACCACCGGGGTGGTGGGGTATCTCGAGACCCTGACCGACCCCAGCTACGCCGGTCAGATCATCACACAGACCTTCCCGCTCATCGGCAACTACGGCGTGATCCCCTCCGACTTCGAGGGCCGCTGCGCCGCCCGCGGCTATGTGGTGCGCGAGCTGTGCGCCGAGCCCAGCAACTTCCGAAGCGAGTATGCCCTGGATCGGTTTCTGGCCGAGCAGGGCATTGTCGGGATCTGCGGGGTGGACACCCGCGCGCTGACGCGGGTCCTGCGCACCGAGGGCGTGATGAACGCCGCCATCTGTGAGGAGGTCCCCGACGACCTGTCGGAGATCCGCTCGTGGCCCCTTCGGGACGCCGTGGCTTCGGTGAGCACGAAAACCGCCTTCGAGGTCCCCGCCGAGGGGACGGAGCGGTTTCATGTGGCGCTGATCGATTACGGCGTAAAGCGCAGCATCGTCCGGGCGCTCGCTCGCCGGGAGTGCCGCGTCACCGTGCTGCCCCACAGCGTCTCCGCCGAGGAGGTGCTCGCCCTGGCGCCCGACGGCGTCATGCTCTCCAACGGGCCCGGCGATCCCGCCGAGAACGTGTATGAGATCGCGCAGATCCGCGAGCTGATCGGCCGCGTGCCGGTCTTCGGCGTCTGCCTGGGGCATCAGCTGACGGCGCTCGCCATGGGCGGGAAGACCGTGAAGCTCAAGTTCGGCCACCGGGGCGGGAACCAGCCCGTGACGCGCCTTGCGGACGGCAGGACCTTCATCACCAGCCAGAACCACGGCTACGCGGTCCTCGCGGACAGCGTGGCGGGCGTGGGGGTCGAGAGCTGGCGCAACGCCAACGACGGCAGCTGCGAGGGGATCGATTATCCCGGGCGGAGCTGCTTCACCGTGCAGTTCCACCCCGAGGCCCACGGCGGCCCGCAGGACACCGGATTTTTGTTCGACCGGTTCCGGGCGATGATGGGAGGTGAGCCGGATGCCTAAGGATAAGAGCATACAGAAGGTCCTGGTCATCGGCTCGGGGCCCATCGTGATCGGTCAGGCCGCGGAATTCGACTACGCCGGGGCCCAGGCCTGCCGCGTGCTGCGGCAGGAGGGGATCCGCACGGTGCTGGTGAACTCCAACCCGGCCACGATCATGACCGACAAGCACCTGGCCGACGCGATCTATCTGGAGCCGCTTACCGCCGAGACCCTGCGGCGCATCATCGCGCTGGAGCGGCCCGACGGCCTGCTGGCGGGGCTGGGCGGACAGACCGGCCTGACGCTCGCCATGCAGCTGACCAAGGACGGCACCCTGGAAAAATACGGCGTGCGGCTGCTCGGCTCGGACATCAACGCCATCGAGCGCGCCGAGGACCGCGAGCTTTTCCGCGAGACGCTGCAGAATATGGGCCAGCCCGTCGTCCCCTCGGACACGGCGGAGGACCTGGAAACGGCGCTGGACATCGCCGGGCGGATCGGCTACCCGGTGATCGTGCGCCCGGCCTACACCCTCGGCGGCACCGGCGGCGGCATCGCGGCCGATGAGGACGAGCTGCGCGTCATCGCCCGCACCGGGCTGGATCTCTCGCCGATCACGCAGATCCTGGTGGAGAAGTGCATCTCGGGCTGGAAGGAGATCGAGTTCGAGACCATGCGCGACGCGGCGGGCAATGTGATCGCCGTGTGCTCCATGGAGAACCTCGACCCCGTGGGCATCCACACCGGCGACTCCATCGTGGTGGCGCCGGCGCTGACGCTGGCCGACCGGGAGTATCAGATGCTGCGCTCGGCGGCGCTGGAGATCGTCACTGAGATCGGCATCGTGGGCGGGTGCAACTGCCAGTTCGCCCTGGACCCGGAGAGCTTTGAGTACGCGGTGATTGAGGTCAACCCCCGCGTCAGCCGCTCCTCGGCGCTGGCCTCCAAGGCCACAGGCTATCCCATCGCCAAGATCAGCACCCGCATCGCCCTGGGCTACACCCTGGACGAGATCAAAAATGACATCACCGGAAAAACCTGCGCCTGCTTCGAGCCGGCGGTGGACTACGTGGTGGTCAAGGTGCCCAAGTGGCCGTTCGACAAGTTCAACGGCGCGGCCCGCACCCTCGGCACCCAGATGAAGGCCACCGGCGAGGTCATGTCCATCGCGCCGGGCTTTGAGATGGCGCTGATGAAGGCCGTGCGCGGAGCGGAGATCGGGCTGGATACGCTCAACGCCCCGCCCCTGAGCGACGCGCCGGTAAGGGAGCGTCTCGCCGCGCAGGACGACCGAAGGATCTTCACGGTGTTCGAGGCCTTCAAGGCGGGGCTCTCGGTGGAAGAGGTCCATGAGATCACGATGATCGACCGCTGGTTCCTCAGCAAGCTCCGCGCGCTGGCGGATTTCGAGACCGTGATGAGCATGAACGATCTCGACGAGGCGACCTACCGCAAGGCCAAGAACCTGGGCTATACCGACGAGGCTCTGCGCCGCCTGACCGGCGCGGAAGAACTGCCGGGGGCCGAGATGAGCTACAAAATGGTGGACACCTGCGCCGCCGAGTTCGACGCCGAGACCCCGTACTTCTACTCCTGCTTCGACGAGGAGTGCGAGTCCCGCGCCTTCGAGCGGAGCGGAAAGCCCGTGGTGATCGTGCTGGGCTCCGGACCGATCCGCATCGGCCAGGGCATCGAGTTCGACTACTCCAGCGTCCACTGCGTGTGGACTCTGCGGGAGATGGGCTACGACGTCGTCATCATCAACAACAACCCCGAGACCGTATCCACCGACTACGACACCGCCGACCGGCTGTATTTCGAGCCGCTGTGCCCCGAGGATGTGTGGAACATCGTCCGGCTGGAGAAGCCCGTGGGCGTGGTGGTGGCCTTCGGCGGACAGACGGCCATAAAGCTCACCAAATTCCTGGACAGCCGGGGCGTGAGGATCCTGGGCACCTCGGCCGACGGCATCGACCTGGCCGAGGACCGGGCGCGCTTCGACGCGCTGCTGGAGACCTTCGGCATCCGCCGGCCCAGCGGGCGGGGCGTGCGCACCATGGAGGAGGCGCTCGCCGCGGCGGAGGAGCTGGGCTATCCGGTGCTGCTGCGCCCGAGCTATGTCATCGGCGGCCAGAACATGACCATCGCGCGGGACGCGGCCACGGCGGAAACCTATATGCGCGGGATCCTGGCCGGCGGCATAGAAAACCCGGTGCTGGTGGACAAGTACATGCCCGGCACCGAGCTGGAGGTGGACGTGATCTCCGACGGGGAGGACGTGCTCATCCCCGGCATCATGGAGCATATCGAGCGGGCGGGCGTCCACAGCGGCGACTCCATCGCCGTCTATCCGCCCTATAACCTGTCCGACAGCTTCCTGGAGCGGATCTGCGAGGTATCGGAAAAGCTGGCGCTGGCCCTGGGCACCAGGGGGCTGGTGAACATCCAGTACCTGATCTTTGAAAACGAACTGTACGTCATCGAGGTCAACCCCCGGGCTTCCCGCACAGTGCCGTATATCAGCAAGGTGACCAACGTGCCCATGGTGGACCTGGCCTCTCAGATCATGCTGGGGGCAAAGCTGCGGGACCTGGGCTACGGCTCGGGGCTGTACCGCACGCCGCCCTATTACGCGGTGAAGGTGCCCGTGTTCTCCTTCGAGAAGCTCTCGGACGCCAACTCCATCCTGGGACCGGAGATGAAATCCACCGGCGAGGTGCTCGGTCTCGGCCGGACGCTGGCGGAGGCGCTCTTCAAGGGGCTGACCGCCGCGGGACTGGTCCCGGCGGGACACCTGCGCGCCGGCGCGGGCGTGCTGCTGAGCGTGGAGACCGGAGACTATCAGGAGATCCTGGGCCTGGCCCGCCGATTCCACGCACTGGGGCTGAAGCTCTACGCCACCGAGGGCACGGCGAAGGCCATCGCCGCTCTGGGTATCGAGGTCGCCGCCGTTCCCAACGCCACGGAGAGCCCGCGGCTCCGGGAACTGATGGAGACCGGCGCTCTCAGCTACATCGTGTACACCGGCGCGGTCAAGGACGCCACCATGGGCGACTACATCGCGCTGCACCGCAGGGCCATGCAGCTGGGCATCCCCTGCCTGACCTCTCTCGACACGGCCGGAGCGCTGGCCGATATCATCGAGAGCCGCTTCAATGAGAGCAATACGGAGCTGGTGGATATCGTGCGGCTGCGCCCCTGGCGGCAGACGATCCGCTTCACGAAAATGCACTCCTGCGGCAATGACTATATCTTCATCGAGAACTTCGACGGGAGCATCACCTGCCCCGAGTCGCTGTGCGTGAGCCTGTGCCGGCCGCATTTCGGCATCGGCGGAGACGGCGTGGTGCTCATGGAGCGCTCGTCCGCGGCGGACGTGAAAATGCGCTCCTTCAACCGCGACGGCAGCGAGGGGCGCATGGCGGGCAACAACGTGCGCTGTGTGGCCAAGTACATGTACGACAAGGGCTATCTGCGCTCCGAGCAGATGACCGTGGAGACGGCCAGCGGCGTCAAGCGGCTGAGACTGTATCTGCGCGACGGAAAGGTCAGCTCGGTGACCGCGGACATGGGCCGCGCCGAGTTCGCTCCCGCCGACGTGCCCGTGGCGTTCGAGGGAGAGAGGATGGTGAACGAGAGCGTCACCGTCGGCGGCGAGGAATACCGCGCCACCTGCCTGTCCATGGGCAACCCGCACTGCGTGGTGTTCTCCCCGGCTATAGACGCGCTGGATCTCGAGCGGATCGGACCGCTGTTCGAGCACGACCCGATCTTCCCCGAGCGGGTGAACGCCGAGTTCGTGCGCGTCGTGAGCCGCCACGAGCTGCGCATGCGCTGCTGGGAACGCGGCAGCGGGGAGACCCTGGCCTGCGGGACGGGCGCCTGCGCGGCAGTGGCCGCGGCGGTGGAAAACGGCCTGTGCGACGCGGGAACGGATGTGACGGTGTCGGTCCTCGGCGGAGAGCTGATCGTCAATTACACTCCGGAGCGCGTGCTCCTCACCGGCGGCGTGACCCTCGTCTACGACGGAAGCTTCGAGTACTGAAAAAGAAAAAAGAGCAAGGCGCAGCCCTCATGGGCTGCGCCTTGTTGTACCTGAGCTTACTTTCTGTTCATGCCGCAGCTTAGCCGCGGCATGAACACCCTAAGGCGCGCTGTGCGCGCCCTCGCGCCGACCAACCGAGGCAACTCTCGGTGCCGAGGGCGATGGAGCGCGAGAATACTCAACCCGAAGCCCAACGGAGTGGGTTCGGGTTGAAGAGCAGCTTAAAGCTGCGATCTGATGATCTTTCCGGAGCTGGTCTTGGGCAGCGCGTCCATGAACTCCACGATCCGGGGGTACTTGTAGGGAGCGGTGCGCTTCTTCACGTAGTCCTGGATCTCTTTTTTCAGGGCCTCGGAGGGCTCGGTGCCGTTCACCAGCACAATGCTGGCCTTTACCACCTGGCCGCGCACCGGGTCGGGAGCGGGAGAGACGCCGCACTCGAGCACGTAGGGGAGTTCCATCAGGACGCTCTCGATCTCGAAAGGCCCGATGCGGTAGCCCGAGGACTTGATCAGGTCGTCGGCCCGGCCGATGTACCAGTAGTAGCCGTCCTCATCCCGCCAGGCCAGGTCGCCGGTGTGGTAATACCCGTCGTGCCACACGGCGGCGGTGGCTTCGGGATCGTTGTAGTAGCCGGTGAACAGGCCGCAGGGGGCGCCTCCGCCCACATAGATGCACACCTCGCCGCTCTCGCCGGTGTTCACGCTCCGGCCTTCGTGGTTGAGCAGCTCGACGCGGTAGAGGGGATTGGGCTTGCCCATGGAGCCCACCTTGGGCTTCATGCCCACAAAGTTGCCAAGGATCAGCGTGCTCTCGGTCTGGCCGAAGCCCTCCATGATCGACAGGCCCGTGGCTTCGCGGAAGCGGTTGAACACCTCGGGGTTCATGGCCTCGCCGGCGGTGGAGGCGTGGCGGATGGAACTCAGGTCGTATTTGCTCAGATCCTGACGGATAAAGAAGCGGTACATGGTGGGCGGGGCGCAGAAGCTGGTGACGCCGTACTGCTTGAACAGCGGCAGGATGTCGTCGGCGTTGAAGCGGTCGAAGTCATAGACGAACAGCGCGCCCTCGCACAGCCACTGGCCGAATACCTTGCCCCACATGGCCTTGGCCCAGCCGGTGTCGGAGATGGTCATGTGCAGGCCGTCGGGATCCACGCAGTGCCAGTAGCGGGCCGTGGCGAAATGGCCCAGAGGATACTTGCAGTTGTGTACGGCAAGCTTGGGGTAGCCGGTGGAGCCGGAGGTGAAGATCGCCATCATCGTGTCGTCGCCGGAGATGGCGTCGTCGGTGCGCACGAAGTGGCTGGAGTACATCAGATACTCGTCGTCGAAGCTGTGCCAGCCGTCCACGGCGCCGTTGGCCGTGATCTTCACGGCTATCTTCCCGTACTGCTCGATGGCCGGAGAGGAATTGGCCACGCTCACGCCGTCGGCCGAGCAGACAATGGCTTTGACCTGCGCGACCTCGAAGCGGTAGAGGTAATCCTTTTCCGAGAGCTGATCCACCGCCGGGATCGCCACGGCGCCCAGCTTTTCCAGACCCATCAGGATGGGCCAGAACTGCCAGTTGCGCCGCAGCACCAGCATGACGCGGTCGCCCTTGCGGATGCCCAGGGCGCGGAAGTAGTTGGCGGCGCGGCCGCTCTTTTTCTTGATGTCCTCGAAAGTGAGGCGCGTCTCCGTCTTGTCGCGGCCGATGTGCACCATCGCCAGCTTGTCCGGTTTCTCCCGGCCCAGCCGGTCGATGACGTCGAAAGCGAAGTTGAAGCTCTCGGCGTTCTTGAAGGAGATCTCCTTCAGATTGCCGCTGCCGTCCTCGGAAACGCTGATGAAGTTTTCCCAGATGCGGTGCTCGCCGGTGACGCGGCTGGCCGTGATGACCGGGGCAAGCTCGGGCACGACAGGGGTCTCGTCGCCGGGGTTGAGCACGATGGCGTAAAAGTCGCAGTCCTCGCCGTTGGTGGCCAGCAGGCCGTGGGGCGTGGAGGAGTTATAGTAGATCGTGTCGCCGGGGCCGAGGATCTCGGTGTAATTGCCCAGCTGGACCTTCAGATGGCCGCGGATGACGATGTCCAGCTCCTGGCCTTCGTGTGTGGATGTCTCCACCGGATGGAGCTGAGCGTCGGGGTCGAATACGCTGTGGACGAACAGAGGCTCGGACACACGTCCGCGGAACTTGTCCGCCAGAGCGTAATAGGTCATGCCGTGGGCGTTGTCGATGACGCGGCCCTGCCCGGCGCGGGTGAGGATGTAGCTGCTCAGACGCGGCGCCATGCCCTCGATAAGCTCGCCCACGTCTACGGCGAAGATCTTGGATACCGTGTACAGGAAGCCGAAGTTCAGCTCTTCCCGGCCCGACTCGTAGTCGATATAGTCGTCCTCGGACATGCCCAGCCTGCGGGCCATGTCCGCTTCGGAGAGGCCTTCGATCTGGCGCAGTTCGCGGATACGGTCGATGATTTCGTGGATCTTGTACTGAAGTTCGTTCGGTCGGTCCATAGTATCCTCCCGCGGCTTATGCCGTATTTGTGAATAAATATGTAATAGACTTAATTTATCCAAGGCGCCGTCCTTTGTCAACACAAAAACTCCGCGCCGCGCGGCGGTAAAAAAGTATTTGGCTATACTGTACAGCCCAAAGGATTCGTGCTATACTTAAATGGTACAAATATGCCGAATCATCTCAGAACAATGACCATTCCGGGAGGAGAAGACACTATGGCAAACAAGATATACGCGACCCGAAATCCGGACATCACCCCGAGAGAGATCGACCATATGGCCCTGTCCCGTTCGCTGGCGGGCGAATGCGTGGTGCTGCTGGAAAACGACGGCACCCTGCCCCTGGAGGGAAAGGGAAAGCTGGCGCTCTTCGGCAATGGCGCGCGGCAGACCATCCGCGGCGGCACCGGTTCGGGCGACGTGAACACCCGCAGCGACGTGAACATCGAGCGGGGACTGGAGGAGGCAGGCTTCACCGTCACCACGAAGGCCTGGCTGGACCGTCAGGACGCGGCGCACGCGCAGGCGAAGATCGACCACGCGGCCTGGATCGTTGAGGAGGCAAAGCGCACGAACTCTTCCGAGTTCACGATCGGCTTCTCACACCCCTTCCAGGTCATCGCGCCAATCGAGATCACCAAGGAGGATCTGCGCGGCGCCGAGGGAGATCTCGCCGTATATGTGATCTCCCGCACCGCGGGCGAAGGCGCCGACCGCTGGAACAAGCGGGGCGATTATCTGCTCTACGACGCCGAGCTCGAGCAGCTCAGACTTCTGGCCGGCCTTTACAAAAAGCTGGTGCTGGTGCTGAATCTGGGCGGCGTGATCGACATGAGCGAGATCCTGTCCGTGGAGGGCATCAACGCGATCGTACTCATGGGACAGCTGGGCAACATCGGCGGACAGGTGCTCGGAGACGTGCTTACCGGCAAGGTCAATCCCTCCGGCAAACTCACCGACACCTGGGCGAAGAACTACGCCGACTACCCCTCCTCCGCCAACTACAGCCACAACAACGGCAACATCGACGACGAATACTATACCGACGGGATCTATGTGGGCTACCGCTACTTCGACACCTTCGGGGTCGAGCCGGCCTATCCCTTCGGCTTCGGCCGGTCCTATACGACCTTCGAGATCGCCCCCGGAGAGGTCCGGCTGGACGGCGAGACCGTAACGGTTGAGGCCACCGTGCGCAACACCGGGATCATGACCGGCAAGGAAGTCGTGCAGCTCTATGCCTCCGCGCCCGAGGGCGAACTGTCCAAACCGAAGCAGGAGCTGATCTGCTTTGCCAAGACCGACCTGATCGCTCCCGGCGGCAGCCAGAAGATCGCACTCTCCTTCAAGGCCCGGCAGATGGCCTCCTACAGCGAGAAGAGAGCCGCCTGGGTCCTGGAATGCGGAGACTACTGGATCCGCGTGGGCTCCAGCTCGCGCAGCACCCGCCTGGCCGCGGTGCTGCGGCTGACCCATACGGTGGAGACCGAAAAGGTGAAAAACCTCTTCCCGCTCGACCGGCCCGTGGAGGAGATCGTTCCGCCCGCGCCGGCTGTACGGGGCGGTTACGACGTACCGGTGCTGTTCCTGCTCGACAGCGAGGTGGAGACGCGCGAAGTGACCTATTCCGGGGCGCGCGAGCCCATGACCACGGACAAAACGGAGCTTATCACCGCCGCGGACGTGCTCTCCGGGAAAGCCACGGTGGAGGAAATGGTCGCCCAGCTGAGCGTGGAGGAGCTGGCCGAGCTGTGCGTGGGCACCGCGCGCATGAGCGGCGGCAGCGTGATCGGCAGCGCCTCCTACAATGTCCCGGGCGCCGCCGGCGACACCAGCTCCGTGATCCGCGAGAGCCGCGGCGTCACCAACCTGATCCTGGCCGACGGGCCCGCGGGACTGCGCCTGCAGCCGGTCTTCAAAACCGACAAGGAGGGCAACCTCCTGCCCGGCGGAAGCATCCTCGGCGATATGCGCGAGCCCTTCGATCCCAAGTATACCGATGAAAACTCCGACACCTGGTATCAGTACTGCACCGCCATCCCCATCGGCTGGTCACTGGCCATGAGCTGGAACATGCCGCTGCTGGAAAAGGTGGGCACCATGGTCGGGGAAGAGATGGAGCTCTTCGGAGTAGACCTGTGGCTGGCTCCGGCCATGAACATCCACCGCAACCCGCTGTGCGGCCGGAACTTTGAGTATTACTCCGAAG
>CACXMX010000049.1:5091-13611 GCA_902768805.1 Oscillospiraceae bacterium | reverse complement strand
CGGGGCGTGCAGAGCAGGCCGGGCAAGGGCACCACGATAAAGCATTACGCCCTGAACAACCAGGAGGACAACCGCTACTTCACCAACGCCCATGTCACCGAGCGGGCGGTGCGCGAGATCTATATCCGTGGCTTCCGCATCGCGATAGAGGAATCGCAGCCGCTGTCGATCATGACCTCGTACAACCTGCTCAACGGCGAGCATACCGCCGACAGCTACGACCTGATCCAGGCCGCGGCCCGGGACGAGTGGGGCTTCAAGGGCGTGGTGATGACCGACTGGTACACCTCCGTGGACATGCCCATGCTCACCGGCGAATTCAAGCCCGCCTATCCGATCTCGGCCTCCACCGGCTGCATCGCCGCCGGCAACGACATGCAGATGCCCGGCGACCAGAAGAACGTGGACGACATCGTCAAGGCCGTGAAGACCGGCGAGGAGATCGACGGATACCGCATCACGCTGGCGGATCTGCAGTTCAACGCGGCCAACGTGATCCGCACGGCCATCGCCATCGGAGCGACGAAAGACTGAATCAGAGCTTAAAATACAGTGAAGGCGGGCCTCCCGATTTGGGAGGCCCGCCTGTATTGTGCCGGCGCTCAGTTTCTGAGCGAATGGAGCGGAGCCGGGATGCGGCCGCCGCGCTCGATGAAGGCTTTGGAGGAGGCGCCGTGCACGCTCATGACCGGAGCGGAGCCGAAGAGCCCGCCGATCTCCACCGTGTCGCCGACGGTTTTGCCCGGCGCCGGGATCAGGCGCACGGCGGTGGTCTTGTTGTTGATCATACCGATGGCGGCCTCGTCGGCCAGGATCGCGGAGAGAGTTTCGGCGGGGGTATCCCCGGGAACGGCGATCATGTCCAGTCCCACCGAGCACACGCAGGTCATGGCTTCCAGCTTGTCTATGTTCAGCGTACCCTCACGGGCCGCGGCGATCATGCCCTCGTCCTCGGAAACGGGGATGAACGCTCCCGAGAGCCCTCCCACATGGCCGGAGGCCATCACGCCGCCTTTTTTCACGGCGTCGTTGAGCAGGGCCAGCGCCGCCGTCGTGCCGTGGGTGCCGCAGACCTCCAGGCCCATCTCCTCCAAAATGCGGGCCACCGAGTCGCCCACCGCGGGGGTGGGGGCCAGCGACAGGTCCACGATCCCGAAGGGGACGTTCAGCCGCCGGGAGGCCTCCCGGGCCACCAGCTGACCCATGCGGGTCACCTTGAAGGCGGTGCGCTTGACGGTCTCGGCCACCGTGTCGAAAGAGGCGCCCTCACATTCCCGCAGGGCTTCGTAGACCACGCCGGGGCCCGAGACGCCCACGTTTACCGCCTTTTCCCCCTCGCCCACGCCGTGGAAGGCGCCGGCCATGAAGGGGTTGTCCTCCACCGCGTTGCAGAAAATGACCAGCTTGGAGCAGCCCAGCCCGTCGCGGTCGGCGGTGAGCGCCGCGGTGTTTTTGATGATGTGCCCCATCTGCGCCACCGCGTCCATGTTGATGCCCGAACGGGTGGAGCCCACGTTCACACTGGCGCACACCCGCTCGGTGGAGGCCAGCGCTTCGGGAATGGCGGCGATCAGCCGGCGGTCTCCGTGGGTGTAGTCCTTGTGCACCAGAGCGGAAAACCCGCCGATGAAATTCACGCCCACCTCCGCCGCGGCGGCGTCCATGGCCAGAGCGGCTTTGACCGGGTTCCCCTTGCAGCCGCCGGTCACGAGAGCGACGGGCGTAACGGACAGGCGCTTGTTGATGATGGGGATGCCGAACTCCCGCTCTATGGCTTCGCCCACGGTCACCAGATCCCGCGCCTCGCGGCAGATCTTGTCGTAGATCTTTGTGCTGACCCGGTCGATGTCCTCGCCCGCGCAGTCCAGAAGGCTGAGCCCCAGAGTGATCGTCCGAACGTCGAGATGCTGCTGGTCGATCATGCGGATCGTCTGGAGGATCTCGTCGGTATTGAGCAGATAACTCATGTGTCCGCCTCCTCAGATGCGGTGCATCGCGTCGAAGATGTCCTGCCGCTGGATGTGCACGGACAGACCGCGCTCCGCGCCTTTTTCCTGAAGGTGGCGGGAGAGCGCGTCAAAGCTCATCGGGCAGTCGGTGAGATCCACCAGCATGATCATGGTGAAGTATTCCTGCATCAGTGTCTGGCTGATGTCGAGAATGTTGATCTCCTGCTCGGCCAGCACGCCGGTTATGTAGGCAATGATGCCCTTGGCGTCTTTGGCGAAGACGGATACGATAGCTTTCATGGGCCGGGTCCCCCGTTTCATAAATGGTTATCGGACATTATATACCGAGCGGCCGCGATTTGCATAGTCTTTCCCGCAGGAAAAATCCCTTGTCACCCCGGAACGCGTGTGCTATTATCTTTCTCACGAGAACAGATGTCTTTTGAGGAGGGATAGCCGTGGCGAAAAAACCGACGTCCAGATACTATCTGGTGGAGGCCGGCCTGCTGCCGGAGATCTTCCTGAAGGTGATGGAGGCCAAAGAGCTCCTGCACACCGGAGAATGCGCCACAGTGGGTGAAGCTGCCGCGCGGGTGGGGATCAGCCGCAGCGCGTTCTATAAATACCGGGACGGGATCACGGCCTTTCAGGACCTGCTCGGCGGGCGGATCCTCACGATCAACGTACTGCTGCGCGATGAGACCGGACGGCTTTCGGAGCTCCTGGGCGTATTCGCGCGCTGCGGGGCCAACATCCTCACCATCAACCAGAGCCTGCCGTCGAACGGCTGCGCCGCTGTGACGATCTCCATAGAGACTGCGGGCATGAACGAGAGCGCGGAGATGCTGATAGCCGATCTGGACAGGACGCCGGGAGTGCTCAAGGCGGAGGTCCTGGCGGGCTGACGGCCGGGCGATTGCCCCGCGCGGGAGAATGCCGGCAGAAAAAGACAGTGGCATCGCCCGGCGATGCCACTGTCCGCTGTATTCGTCAGTTGTCGTCCGCGGGTCCCGGGTCGGTGACCTCCAGCTTGGAGCCCATGATATACACGATCTCCTTGAGCTGGCGGCCCAGTTCCTCGGGATCGTTCAGAAGGGCGTAGCCGTCGTCGCCGCAGTGGACCACCAGGTTCAGGGCTTTGTCGAACTCCGGGTCCAGACATTCGACCAGAAAATTCAAAGCGTTGCCCGCCACCTCAAAATCAAAGCCGAAAATATCGTGAAGGATCTCCACCATGAGCATTTTGTGCTCCCACTCCTGCACCCCGACCTCAACGGAAAAGGCGCGGTGGCATCCGAAGGTGAAGGCGCAGATGACCTGCTCCTCCAGATCGTCGTAGACGAGGGGGCTTTTGCCGTAAGCCTGCACGATGATCTGGGCGAGATGTTTGGACTGGCGGCTGTATTCCTGAGTATCCATGGCGTTCCTCCGGGTAAAAACTGCGACCACTATACCCTATCGTTCCGAAAAATGCAAAAAGTATTTTTCCGGAGCGGGATTCACATGCTAAGCTGTTGATTTTCCGCGGGAGTTGCGGTAGTATAAAAATACGGTCACGCCGTGTTCGGCGGCTGTCCGAATACAACGTGGGGGGAACACAAATGAAATCGGCTGTGAAAAGAATCCTGGTTATGCTCCTGTGCGTGATCACCGTTTTTTCCCTGCTCCCGGTCAGCGCGGAGGCCGTTGGAACCTACGGCGCGCTTTCCAATAAAAAAGTGCCCATCGAGTACCCCACCGAGTTCTTCGGCGAGGTCATGGTCGCCAAGCTCACCGGCGCGAAAAAGAACGGCGGCCCCTACATCGTGCCGAAGCCCGAGACCGGCAACGGCGACCTGGGCGTTGTGAAGAACGGGTCGAACGTGATCATCCTGGCGGAGGACGGGGATTTCTACTTCTACATGACCACCAGCGGCAAGCTCGGCTGGACCAACAAGCAGTACTTCACCGAACCTACGGTCGTTGAGGACGGATATCTGTTCGGTTCGAGCGGGCTTGATGTGGACGACATCGTCAAGGTCAAGAAATACATCTCGGAAGGGCAGTGCGGCTTTGCCTCCAAGGATTATTACGCCAGCCGTGCCGTCCTTGTCATGAAAAAGGGCGAGACCAAGAACATCTCGGTTCACCGCAAATGGAACGGAAAATACTCCGCCAGCTATTACGCCGGCGATATCACACCCAAGTGGGTCGGCAACGGGGCCAACTGCAAGGTCCAGATCAAAGCCAAAGCTGTGGGCCACACCTACCTGACGTTTACCAACGAGATGAACGATCAGGAATTCTACGTACTGATCATCATCACCTGACCGCTGCCTGCCGATCCGGCACGTACCCGTTAAGGGACAAAAATCAAAGGAAGTGGACGATTTGAAACGTTTTCTCAAGAGAGCTCTCTCGCTGACGCTGTGTGCCTTGTTTGTACTTGCGCTGTTTCCCGTTATGGGGCGCGCCGACTCGGATTACGCCACGATAGCCAAGCGGCCCGAGAAGAACAAGAAGGGGCAGGATGAATACGTTGCGCTGGAGATCCCCGCCAAGAACAGCTTCTTTACCTCCAAGGGCGGCGTGCCCATGCGCGCGGAGATAAAATCCTCCTGGGCTGACGGAAGCATCTATTTTATGCCCCGCCCCGCTGAGACTTACGGTGTTTTGGGCACCGTGGATACCGGAACGCCCGTCACGATCCTGGCCCAGCAGAACGGCCTGTATTTCTTCATGACCGACGACGGCCGCATGGGGTGGAACGGCAGGACGCTGTTCACCAAGCCAAAAAAAATCAGCAGCGACCTCTCCGAGTTTGTCACCGGCAGCAATCAGCTGACGGGTGAGATGGTCGTCAATATTTCCAAGGCGCTGGCCGGCAGCAAGCATGCCGGCGCGGGCTCTCCCATGTTTTACACCATGCGCCCGGCGCTGATCCTGACGAGCGGCTCTACCGCCGCCGTTCCGATCTTCGGACGCGCTGCCGGATCGAAATACGACTTTGAACGCATCGACGGAACCTCGGCCGAAGGCGAATGGCAGGGCACCAAGTTCGTCGATCAAAGACGGGACGTGCTCTTCACGGCGAACGAACCCGGCCTGAGCGTGTTCCGCTTCAAGAACAAGAGCAACAAGCAGAACTTTGATATCCTGATCGTCGTGATCTGAGACCGGCCGGGCTGCGGATCTTTCGCACTGACCGCGGGCGGCGTCGCGGCACGCGGGGAGCATCCGGCGTTTTCCGCCCGGGGGAATTTCGTCGCTCCGCCTGCCGCCATCTCATAAAAGAAGACCTCACAGCCTTTTCATGCCTTATCGACAGAGTCGGCATTCGGGCTGTGAGGTCTTTTGGTTTGCGATGGCGAACCCTAGCGGACACGGGATCCGGGGGAGAAACACAGGGACAAAAGGGAGGAAGACTCATGAAAAAAAGAGCCGCGATCTTTATCATACTGCTCGCTGCGCTGCTGTGCGGCTGTGCCGGAAGCGGGCGAGCCGCTTCCGCGGCCGGCGTATCCGGCGCTTCTCCCTCCGAGGCGGCCACAGCTGAGCCGACGGCGGCTCCGACCGCCGCCCCCACCGCTGTGCCGACCGCCGAGCCCACCCCGGAGCCGACCGCCGTGCCCACGGTGACGGCCGGATCACTCGTGCTGGATCCCGAGACAGCCGAGGCGGATCTGAGCGGGATCACGGAGGAGACGGAAGCGGAAACGGCGATCCGCGCGCTGATTGAGGGCGCGCCGATCCTGCGCTCGCTGCGCGCCGTGGAGCTGGGGGAGCGCGTTCCTCCGTATGAACTGTACCGGGAACTGTCGGAAGCCTATCCTGAGGCGGAGATCCGCCTGTCGCTGACACTCGCGGGCGAAAGCATCGGGCGGGACGCCAAGGTGCTGGATCTGCATGCCATGGACGCCGCCGACACGCCTGAGCTGCTGCGCGTGCTTCCCTATTTGGACGGTCCGGAGGAGATCAATTTCGTGTCCGAAGAAACCGGAGAGTGCGTTTATACGCTCGAGAATATCGGGCAGCTCGACCGGGTGCGGGAGGCGGCCCCCGGGGTGAAGCTGCGCGTGGCGTTCAGGCTGTTCGGCAAGCGGGTGACATCCGAGGATGAGCGCATCGAGTATCTCCACAAGAAGATCGGCAACGAAGGCGTGGAGAAGATCCGCTCGGTGCTGCCGTATCTGAGCTCGTGCACCTACTTCCTCATGGACGACTGCGGCGTGGACAATGAGGTCATGGCGCGGCTTCGCGAGGATTTCCCCGACACGAAGGTCGTCTGGCGCGTGTGGATCACCAAGCCCAACTACAAAAACAAGCGCGCCCTTCGCCGCTGCAGCTTTCTTACCGACACGAAGCGCATCCGCACCACGTATATCCGGCCCAAAAACTGCGGCGTGCTCAAGTACTGCACCGAGACCAAATACATAGATTTCGGGCACAACCGGTATATGTCGGATTTCTGGTTCCTGAGCTATATGCCCAAGCTAGAGGTCTGCATCCTCTCCCAAACCGGAGCGGCGGATCTTGCCCCTTTTGCCAACTGCCCGGAGCTGGAATTCCTGGAGGTCTTCACCACCGACATCAAAACACTGGAGCCGCTCTCTCACTGCAAAAAACTGCAGTATCTGAATATTGCCTACTGTACGAAGCTCAAGGACATCACCGCGCTGTATGAGCTGACGAATCTGAAAGTGCTGCGGATGATAAACACGCCCCAGGTACCCGGAACGCAGAAGCGCGAGGTCGCCAAAAGACTGCCTGACTGCAAGATCCTCAAGGGCGATCTCGACAATCCCACCGGGGGCGGATGGCGCAAGGGGGCGCGCTACAAGCTGCTGCGGCAGCAGATGGAGTACGACATCGACAGACGGGTCTACGGGATCCCATGAAGAGAGGATAAAAACAGAAACGGCACTGCCGAAATACATCGACAGTGCCGTTTTATCGTTCGATCGGGAGGGGATCAGCCCTTGACCATCTTGGCCACTTCGGCGGCCAGGTCGTCCTGACGCTTCTCGATGCCCTCGCCCTTCTCGTAGCGGACAAAGCCCTTTACGGTGATCGGGGCGCCGGCTTCCTTGGCGACGGCGGCCACGTGCTGAGACACGCTGACCTTGTCGTCCTTTACGAAGGGCATCTGCAGCAGGCAGATCTCCTTGTACATCTTGCTCAGGCCGCCCATGACGATCTTCTCGAGGATCGCGTCGGGCTTCTTCGCGTTCTTGGGATCCTGCTTCGCGGTGGCGATGCGGATCTCTTTTTCCTTCTCGATGAAGTCGGCGGGAACCAGGCTCTGGTCCAGATACTGGGGATTCAGAGCGCAGATCTGCATGGCCACGTCCTTGCCCAGCTCGGTGACGGCGGCGCCGTCAGCGGCGGTGTCGAGCTCGACGAGCACGGCGACCTTGCCCTTCATGTGGACGTAAGGAACGCACTTGCCCTCGATGCGCTCAAAGCGGCGGACGTTCATGTTCTCGCGCACGGACAGGAACAGTTCGTTCTTGGCGTCGGCGACGGTGCCGGCTCCGGTGTACCAGGGAGCGGCCATCAGAGCGTCCACATCGGCGGGAGCCTCTTTGGCGATGACCTTGGCCACGCCGGAGACGAACTCGGCGAACAGCGGACCGCCGGCCACAAAGTCGGACTCACAGTTGACTTCCACGATGACGCCCACGCCGTCGATCACGTCGGCGTAAGCCATGCCCTCGGCAGCCACGCGGGTGGCCTTCTTGGCCTGGGAAGCAAGGCCCTTCTCACGCAGATAGGTGACGGCCTTCTCGAAATCGCCCTCGCACTCCACCAGGGCCTTCTTGCAGTCCATCAGACCGCAGCCGGTGGCCTGGCGCAGCTCGTTGACGGCAGCAGCGGTAATGTTAGCCATAGATCTTATTCCTCCTCAGCGACGGGCTCGGCGGCCTCGGCCTCAACGCCGGCGTCCTCACCCTGGTGGCCTTCCTGCACGGCGTTGGCCATGGTGGCGCTGATCAGACGGATCGCGCGGATGGCGTCGTCGTTGCCGGGGATCACGTAGTCGACCTCATCGGGATCGCAGTTGGTGTCCACGATGGCCACGATGGGGATGTGGAGCTTGCGGGCCTCGGCGATGGCGTTGTGCTCCTTGCGCGGGTCGATGACGAACAGGGCGCCGGGCAGACGGCGCATTTCCTTCACGCCGCCCAGGTACTTCTCGAGCTTCTCCATCTCGCCCAGGTGCTTGAGGACTTCCTTCTTGGGGAGCATGTCGAAGGTGCCGTCTTCCTGCATCTGCTTGAGCTGAGCAAGACGGTCCACGCGGGTGCGCATGGTCTTGAAGTTGGTGAGCATGCCGCCCAGCCAGCGGGCGTTGACATAGAACATGCCGACGCGCTCGGCCTCTTCCTTAACGGCCTCCTGGGCCTGCTTCTTGGTGCCGACAAACAGAATGCTCTGTCCGTTGGCGGCCAGATCGCGGACGAAGTTGTAGGCGTCCTCGAGCTTTTTCACTGTCTTCTGCAGGTCGATGATATAGATGCCGTTACGCTCCATATAGATGTACTCGGCCATCTTGGGGTTCCACCGACGGGTCTGGTGGCCGAAGTGAACG
>CACXMX010000049.1:0-5062 GCA_902768805.1 Oscillospiraceae bacterium | reverse complement strand
CGGCCACAGGGTCGCCGGTCCGTTCCCCGTGTGTAATGCTGGGGTATTGTAACAAATAACGATCGGTTTTGCAAGAGTTTTTTCGGAAAAATCCCGCGTTTCGCGGCGTTTTCCGGGCGGGACCCGGTCAGGCGGGGCAACAGAATGTTGATTTTTCCGGGCCTCTGTGAGATAATTTTCTGACAGGCCTCCGCACGCGGCGGAGTGTTTGCCCGGCAGGATCGTATTTCTTATCGTATTATGGATATAAAAGGAGAATGACCATGCTCAACATCGGTAAATCTTTGGAGGACTTGACGCTGACCGTCACTTTGGAAGGCAGGCTGGACACGACCACCGCTTCTCAGCTTGAGGAGGAACTCAGGGATTCTCTGCCCAACGTGACAAAGCTCGTGCTGGATATGAGCAAGCTGGAGTACATCTCCTCCGCGGGACTTCGCGTGCTCCTCTCCGCGCAGAAGGTGATGAACACACAGGGCGAGATGAAACTTCTCCATGTCAACGATGTGGTCATGGAGATCTTCGAGGTGACCGGCTTTACGGATATCCTCACCATCGAATGACGCGAGGGCCGTTTCCGAGACCCATAACCTACTGATTCTACAGGAGTGGCGACATTGAAAAAAAGAGGCGTATTTTTCCGGGGTGTCCAGCGGAAGACGGTTGCCCTTGTACTGGCGCTGATGCTGGCGATGCTGGCCCTGTTCGCGGTGGTATCCATGTACAGGACCCGGACCCTCACGCGCATCGTGGGCGAGACGAGGACCGCCCAGCAGGAGTCGATCACCCGGATCTCCGAGGATACCATGCACTCGGCGCTGGAATCGTCGCTTGTGAACATCACAACGCTGCAGGCGAAGCTTGCCGATCAGAATTTTACCGAGCTCGGAGATAACGTCCGCATGCTGCAGAGTCTGGCCCGGAAAATCTTCGAGAACAGGGACAGCCTGGAACCGGCCCCATTTTCTCTTCCCGATCCCGCGATGGACGGAGTCCCCACGGTACAGGTGCTTTGCGAGGAGGGCGTGGACTACGCCTCATCGGAGTATCTGGGTATAGCGGCGCATATGAGCGATACCCTGCTGGCGCTGTTCCAAAGCTCGGACAAGATCGACGGCTGCTATATCGGGCTGGCGGACGGCACTCATCTGGGGGCGGACGACCAGAGCCGGAACCGGTATGACGAACAGGGGAACCGGATCCCGTTCGCGGTCCGGGAGAGACCGTGGTACGTCGGCGCGGCCGAGACGGGGGACCTGTTCTTCTCGGGCATCGAGCGGGACGCGTTCAGCGGCGATCTGTACGTGTTCTGTTCCGCCCCGGTGACCGTGGACGGGGAACTCTTCGGCGTGGTCGGAATGGACATCAGGCTCAACGATCTGGGCAGCTTTGTCTCTTCCGCGTCCAGGCAGAGCATGATCTATATCATCAACAGGGACACTCAGGTGATCCTGTGCTCCGAAGAGGGCCGCATCTTCTCCGGAAAAGATACGGACATGTCGCTGATACTGAAGGATCTGGGCAGCGGCGAGATCACGGATTTCGCGGAAAGCGCGCTGCGCCTGCCGACACCTTTGGAGTCGCTGGCCCTCGGCGGCAGGGAGTATTACCTTACCGGAGCGCCCATGCCGTCCGTAGGCTGGGCGGTGATCATCGCCGTGGACAAGGAGCTCATCGAGCAGCCCACGCTGCAGATGCTGGCGGAATATGACAGCATTAACGACGTGGCGAGCAGGGAATTCGCAGAGGGCACCTCAAAAATGAACAAGAGCGTCCTCATGCTCGTGATCATGTTCCTGCTGTACAGCACCTTTGCCGCCATCGTGGCGGCGGGGAGGATCGTGCGCCCCATCGAGGAGATGACCCGCAGCATCCGCCGAAGCAGCGAGACCGGCGAACTGTTTGAGATGCGCGACATCTACCGAACCAACGACGAGATCCAGATCCTTGCGGAGTCTTTTGACGACCTTTCAAAAAAGACGCGCAAGTATATCGAGGATATCACGGATATCACCAGAGAGAAGGAGCGCATCGGAACGGAGCTTGAGCTGGCCAGCAAGATCCAGTCGGACATGCTGCCCAACATTTTCCCGCCATTCCCCTACCGCACGGACATGAATATCTTTGCCTCCATGGAGCCTGCCAAGGAAGTGGGCGGAGACTTTTACGACTTCTTCCTGCTGGACGAGGATCATCTCGGGCTCGTTATGGCCGACGTCTCCGGCAAGGGCGTTCCGGCGGCTCTGTTTATGATGATCTCCAAGATCCTGGTGCAGAACTATGCACTGACCGGCCGAAGCCCGCGGGAGGTGCTGGAGGCGGTGAACCAGCAGATCTGCAAGAACAACCGCGAAGAGATGTTCATCACCGTGTGGCTCGGCATCCTTGACCTGAAGACCGGGCGCATGACCGCTTCCAACGCCGGACACGAATATCCGGTGCTCTGCCGTTCCGGCGGAAAGTTTGAGCTGGTCCGGGATAAGCACGGCTTTGTCATCGGCGGCATGGACGGCGCGCGCTATACCAATTACGAGATGGAACTGCAGAAGGGCTCCCGGCTGTTCGTTTACACCGACGGCGTCCCCGAGGCGACCAACGCCGCGGGCGAGCTCTTCGGAACGGAACGGATGATAGCGGCGCTCAATTCCCGCGAATCCGGTACGCCGGAGGAGTATCTCCGGACCGTGCGGATGGCGATCAACGACTTCGTGGGCGACGCGCCGCAGTTTGACGACATCACGATGCTCTGCCTGGAATACATCGGACCGGAAAAGCCGGTCCGGGAGATCACGGTACCGGCTGTGGTCGATTCCATCCCGGAGGTCACCGATTTCGTCAACGCCGAGCTGGAGGCTGTCGGCTGCCCGATGAAGGCTCAGATCCAGATCGACGTGGCTATCGACGAGGTTTTCAGCAATATCGCCAACTATGCCTACGGCGCCGGAACCGGGGAGGCTACGGTCCGCTTCGAGACGATGGACGCGCCGAAAAGCGTTCGTCTCACCTTTATCGATACCGGCGTGGCGTACAATCCTCTTGAGGCGCCGGATCCGGACGTGACGCTCGCGGCGGATGAGCGGCAGATGGGCGGACTGGGCGTGTATCTGGTGAAGAAGACCATGGACGATGTCTCCTACGAGCACGTGGACGGGCGCAATATACTCCGCATTACCAAAAACATCTGATTCTGTCTTCGGACCGTGCGGCGGACCGCCGCGGAAAGGATGATGGCTCGTGGCCGAGCAGGAAAACAGCGTATTTATCAGTTATTCCCACAAGGATCGGGAGATCTGCGACAAAATCGATTCCATTATCGAAAGACAGCCCGGATTTCAGGTCTGGTACGACAAGGGCCTGCTGCCGGGGGAAGTCTACCGCAAGCGGATCGCGGAGGCCATACGGGAGTCCGCCTATTTCATCATCCTGCTCTCCAAAACATCCGTCGCGTCCGACTGGGTCCTCGACGAGGTGGAGTACGCCAAGAAGCTCTGCAAGCGGATCCTGCCCATCTGGCTTGAGGATGTGGAGATCCCCGACGATCTGGATATGATCCTGCAGCGCTTCCACAGCCTGTTCTGGCATCTGCGGAGCTCGGACGAGCAGTTCGAAGAGAGCCTGATGAGCATGTTCGGCGTCACGGAGAAAAAGCCCGTGGGGCAGGCGCTGGTGGGCTTCGGCAACGAGTATTCCGCAAAGGTCAACGCCCGGATGAGGGAACTCCTCGTACGGGAAAGCGAGAACCGTTTCTCCGAAATCTACAAACCCGAGAACGCCGTGCTGCTGGGCGAGGCATATCTGACCGGAGGCCCCTGTTCCGTGGACAGGGACAAAGCCCGGCACTATTTCCGCGCGGCGGATTATTTCGGAAGCCCGGACGGGGAGTTCTATCTTCTGCGAATGAAGCTGGAGGACAGGGTCAGCCAGATATGGGATGATCCGGACGAGACGTTCACGAGACCGGTGGTAAATCTGATCCGTGATCTGGCCGGCGAGGGATGCATACCCGCCATGCTGTATATGGGCAACCTCTGCTGGTACGGACGTTTCGGCGTTGCCGAAAACCGCGTGCGCAGCGCCTCCTATTATGAGGAATGCGCCCGCCGCGGCAATGCCCGCGCCCAGTATGTGATGTCGTCAAACTATTATTACGGCGAGGGCGTCCAGGTGGATTACGAGCTGGCCAAAATGTACGCCAATCTTGCTTTGGAACAGAAGTATATCTATGCCTGGAGGCGCTGGGGCAAGTTCTTCCGTGACGGAAAAGCCGTGGAACAGGACTATGTCCGGGCCAGGGAATGCTACGAAAAAGGCGCGCAGGTCGGGGATTACAACTGCTACAACAAAATAGGGGACATGCTCTATCACGGGTGGGGCTGTGAGGCGGATCCTGCCCAAGCCGTCCGCTATTTCGAGAAGGGCGAGCAGGCGCCGGAGTTCAGCCAGCGCTACAGCCTGCAGCGCGCCAAAAGCGCTTTGGGCCGGGCTTATGAGTTCGGGCGCGGCGTGGAGCGCGATCTGGCGGTCGCTGCGCAGAAATACTATGAGGGATACGAGGCCGGGAGCCTTGAATGCCGCGATTCCTACCTCCGCTGCAGCCGTCAGCTTCAGGGAGACGCTGAGAAGAACCGGTCCTAAGCGGGCACGAGGTAATATACCTTTTGCAAATATCGCGGGGTAGAGCAGTTGGTAGCTCGTCGGGCTCATAACCCGGAGGTCGTTGGTTCAAGTCCTTCCCCCGCAACCATTAAAAAACCCTGTAGTTTCAATGACTACAGGGTTTTCTTTTTACTTTTGCAACCTAAAGTGACCATGGGTAAATCTACGATTTAGTGCACATTTGGCGCACAAGCCTGTTTTTTTAGGCTCTTTTTCGCTTCAAAAGGTTGTCTGCGATACATGCGGTAGCCCTTTCTTTGCTCTCTTCGATGATATGTCCGTAGATGCCTTCTGTCGTGGCTGTGTTGGAGTGACCAAGCTGTTTCGACACAGTGACCACATCTGTTCCATTGGAGATCAGGACAGATGCAACTGTATGCCGGAAAGCGTGAGGGTTGATATGGGG
>CACXMX010000048.1:10928-25376 GCA_902768805.1 Oscillospiraceae bacterium | reverse complement strand
CGCAATTGGTTTCCTGCTCTCCTTAATCAACATTCCTCTCAACACTGCCGTCCAGCGCAGGGTGGAAAAAAACAAGCTCAGCAAGATAGGCAGCATCATAAGCGTAGGTTCACAGGGAATGATCCCGATCGCCTCCGTATTGGCGGGGGCGGCGCTTCAGGCTTTCGGCAGTACCGTGCTTCTTGCCATCTGCGCAGCAGGGTTCACGATTACAGCAGTCCTGCTTTTGACAAACAGGCATGTCAAATCACTATAGGCTGCGCATAGTATTCACCTTACCTCAGCATAGCTTCAAATCTCTTAAAACTGCGAATCTTCGGAAGCGTGAAAACGTACAGTTCGCACTTGTGCGATCATCATGGTTTGGGATCATCCCAACAAGCCGGAAATGGCATGACCCGAAGATCATGCCATTCCTGAAAACTGTAAAACTGTCTTATGAGCGTGCCGCTAAAGGCGGGCTTTGGGGGGACGGAGTGGCGGGACTTGACCTGCCCTGCGGGGCAGGCCGCCTCGCGGCTCTGGAGCGCCCCCGGCGCTCCATTCACTCCCGCTCGGGTTCAAGTCCCTGATTCATCATCGCAAAACAAAACAGCCGCCCCTTTGGGCGGCCGTTTCGTTCTGGTCGGAGTGGCGGGACTTGAACCCGCGGCCTCTTGGTCCCGAACCAAGCACGCTACCATCTGCGCTACACCCCGATAACCGACGAGAATGTATTATATGGGCTTTTCTCCCGATTGTCAAGTTGTTTTCCTTGTAAAAACGCGTTCGGCGGGTTAGAATAGGCGCAGTATTCTGCGAGGTGTCAATATGGATAAACGAATCGAACGCATTCTCCCGCTGGTACAGAAGCCCGCGCGCTACACCGGCGGAGAATACGGTGAAATACATAAGGATCTCTCTGACATTGAGCTGCGCATGGCGCTGTGCTTCCCGGACGTCTATGAGATCGGTATGTCCAACACCGGCATGCGCATCCTTTACCGCGTGCTCAACGACATGCCCGGCGTGTGGTGCGAAAGGGTGTTCGCTCCCTGGTTCGACATGCGCGATGAAATGCGCAGGAATTCCCTACCCCTTTGGGCGCTGGAGAGCGGCGATACTCTGGACCGGTTCGACGCCGTCGGCTTTTCGATCGGCTATGAAATGGCCTATACCACGGTACTGGAGATGCTCTCGCTCTCCGGGCTGCCGCTGCGCAGCCGCGACCGCGAGAGTCTGACTCCGATGATTTTCGCCGGAGGCAGCGCCTGCTGCAACGGCGAACCCATGGCGGAGTTCTTCGATCTGATGATCGTCGGCGAAGGCGAGGACGTTGACCGAGAAGTGCTGGAGCTGCTGCGCCGCGCCAAACGCGAGGGCTGGGCGAAGTCCGAATTCCTCCGCGAAGCCTCCCGGATCGGAGGGGTGTACGTTCCTTCCCTTTATGAGCCCGAATACAACGGCGACGGAACCCTCGCCTCGGTGTCGGCGCGTCAGAGCGCTCCGGAACGGGTGACCAAACGGATCATCGAGGAGGCAGGCCATATCTACCGTCCCGTTCGCGCGCGCAGCGTGGATAAGCTCCTCGCCCAGGGCAAGGAGGCGCTCGCTCGCTCCGGCTATCAGGAGATCACTCTGCTGAGCCTGTCCACCAGCGATTACCGCGGACTCAACGATCTGTGCGACGGACTGCTGGAATACTGCGAGCCGCGAGGCATCGGGCTGTCTCTCCCCTCTCTGCGGGCGGACAATTTCTCCATGGAGATCACCGAGCGCGTACAGAAGGTGCGCCGGTCCGGTCTTACCTTTGCACCCGAGGCCGGGACGCAGCGGCTGCGCGACGTGATCAACAAAAACGTCACCGAGGAAGAGCTTCTCCGCTCCTGCGCCGCGGCGTTCCGGGGCGGCTGGAACGGCATCAAGCTCTACTTTATGCTGGGCCTGCCCACGGAAACGGATGAGGATGTGCTGGGCATCGCGGAGCTGGCCGACAGGGTCGTGCACTGCTGGCGGGAAAACGCCTCCAACAAAGCCCGCGGCCTGCGTGTGACCGTGAGCACATCCTGCTTTGTTCCCAAGCCGCATACTCCTTTCCAGTGGGAGCCTCAGGTCACCCGTGAGGAATACCTGCGGCGAGTGAATCTGCTTCGCGACAACATGAAGGCCCGGGCTGTGACCTACAACTGGCACGACGCCGAGACCTCCTTTACCGAGGCGGTGCTCTCCCGCGGCGACAGGCGTGTCGGCGATCTCATCGAAGGCATATGGCGCAGAGGCGGTTATCTGGAATCCTGGTCGGAGGGCTTTGATCTCTCGCGCTGGACCGAGAGCGCCCGGGAGCTCGGCATGGATCTGAGCTTTTACGCCAACCGGGAGCGCGCGCTGTGCGAGACCCTTCCCTGGGACCATATCGACATGGGCGTGAAAAAGTCCCATTTCGTGCACGAATATGAGCAGGCTCACAAGGGGCTGCTCTCCCCCGACTGCCGGGCCAAGTGCTCCGGCTGCGGGGCGAACAGATTTCTGAAGGGAGGCCGCTGCGATGGATAAGCTGCGCCTTGTCTATGCTCAGACCGGCCGCGCACGGTGGATCTCTCATCTGGACGCCATGCGCACCCTGCAGAGGGGGCTCTTGCGCGCCGGCGTTCCGCTGCGCTACAGCGAGGGCTTCAATCCCCACGCCCTGATCTCCATCGTGATGCCTCTGTCCGTAGGTACCGAAAGCATGTGTCAGATGGCCGACATCCGCGTGCGGGAGGATATCGTTCTCTCTTCCCTGCCCGAGAGGCTCACGGCCGTCATGCCCGAGGGGCTGCGCTTTACCGACTCCTATGAGGATTTCGACAAGCCCGCCGAGCTCAAGTGGCTTGAGGCGGAAGGCCTGTGGGAGTATGACGATGCCGATCCCGAGGAAGCCGCGGCCCGGTGCCGGAGTCTGTTTTCCGAAAGCGTGACCGTCACACGCCGCACCAAGCGCGGCGAGGGGCCTTTCATCCTGACGGATCATATTCGCGGTCTCTCGTTTATCCCCGAGGAAAAGGCCGTGCGCGTTCGCGTGACCGTATCGGCCTCCGAGCCTGTGGTGAACCCGGATCTGATCACCGCCGCCGTTAAGCAGAACGCTCCGGAACTCACGCCGGATGCCGCCCGCTTCAGGCGTATCGCGCTCTTCAAAGCCGACGGAAAGCCATTTCGCTGAAGGTAATCTTTTTGCTTGACATTCCCCGAACCCATGAGTATAATAGCTCTTGCTTTCGGGCAAACGCGGGAGTGCTGGAATAGGTAGACAGGCAGGCTTGAGGTGCCTGTGTCCAACCATAGACGTGTGGGTTCAAGTCCCATCTCCCGCACCATATAAAAACAGTCGCTTTTTGCGGCTGTTTTTTATATCCCAGTTTGGGACTTGAACCCGAGCGGTAGTGAATGGACTGCCGGGGGCAGTCCAGAGCCGCGAGGCGGCCTCCGCCGCAGCGGAGGTCAAGTCCCATCTCCCGCACCATAAAGAAACAGCCGCTTTATGCGGCTGTTTTTTCTTTCTTTGTGCGGACTGCGCGGCGGATTATATATGAGTATCGCCCCTGTATCGAGCCGGGCCTCGCAGAATAAGCGCGTACCTCCTCCGAGGCTGTCTCTCCGTCACCGCCGGGGAGCGGAAAACCATCGGCATATTACTCAAAAGTCCGGCGGCGGCGGAGCCCGCAATACGGTAGTGTGCATAAACTCTTGAGAATCTCTTTACAATGCAGTCATCTAATACTATAATGCGCTAAAGCAAAAGCAATTCCCTTCAAAGCATATTACAGGAAAGGAAGTAAAAATCGTGAAGAAGCTGTTTTCTCTCGCGCTGGTTTTTGTCATGCTCTTCTCGTGCGCTGCCGTCTCCGCTTCCGCCGACAGCGACGCGTACCTCGGAGTCATGCTCAGCACCAACGTCATGTCCCTGGACACCAACCTCGCCACCGACGGCGAGTCCTTTGAGGTGATCGCCGACTGCATCGACGGTCTGATGCAGATGGACGCGGACGGCGCGGCCGTTCCCGCCATTGCCGAGAGCTACGATCTCTCGGAGGACGGCACCGTCTACACCTTCCACCTGCGCGACGCGCAGTGGGCCAACGGCACTCCCGTGACCGCCCACGATTTTGAGTTCGCGTGGAAGCGCATCGCTGCCGAGTGCGAAGAGTACGCCTACATGTTCGACAGCACCGTAGGCTGCATCAAGAACGCCGACGCGATCCTCTATGAGGGCGGCGATCCCGACACTTTGGGCGTCAAGGCTCTCGACGACAAGACTCTCGAGGTCACCCTGGAGGTCCCCGTCTCCTTCTTCCCCAGCCTGATGTATTTCCCCATCTTCTACCCCATCAACGAGGAATTCTTCAACAGCCTTGAGGCCGGCACCTACGGCACCAGCCCCGAGACCTTCCTGTCCAACGGCGCGTTCGTCCTCGAGAGCTACACCCCCGGCACGGCCAGCCTCTCTCTGAAGAAGAACGAGAACTACTGGGATGCCGACAACGTGAAGCTGGCGGGCATCAAGTATCAGGTCATCCAGAATTCCGGCGAAGCGCTCGACGCCTTCCGGAAGGGTGAGCTGGATGTCGTCACCGTCTCCGGCAACCAGGTCGCCGCCGCCGAGAAGGACGCCGCTCTGTCCAAGAGCCTGACGGTCACCGGCGCCGGCTACATGTGGTACCTCTCCTTCAGCCAGACCGAGAACAACGCGCAGGGCGGCATGCTCGCCAACAAGAATCTGCGTCTGGCCATCTCCAACGTCATCGACCGCTACAACCTGACCGACAACTACGTCATGGACGGTTCTCTGCCCACCTTCACGGCCGTTCCGCCTCAGTTCGCCGCGAACAATGAGACCGGCGAGGACTTCTCCGCCGACCAGGATCAGTTCCTCGATCTGTGCGACTACAACCCCGACGCCGCTCAGGCTTTCTTCGAGGCCGCCAAGAAGGAGCTCGGCAAGGATGAGTTCACCTTCACCATCATCTACGGCAGCAACGAGGGCAACGAGGTCGCTCTGGTCGCTCAGGCCATCAAGGAAGATATCGAGGCCGAGCTCGACGGCGTGACCATCAACCTCCAGCCGATGACCAAGGCCGAGCGTCTGGACAAGATGCAGAACGACAACTACGACATCGCTCTGACCCGCTGGGGTCCCGACTACGCCGACCCGATGACCTATCTGGGCATGTGGGTCACCAACAACGACAACAACTACGGCTTCTGGAGCAACGCCGAGTATGACCAGCTCATCAAGGACTGCACCACCGGCCAGTACATCAGCGACTATGCCGCCCGCTGGGAAGCCATGCTCAAGGCTGAGACCATCGTGATGCAGGAGGCCGTGATCGCGCCTCTGTACACCAAGGCCAACGCCAACCTGATCTCCGGCTCGGTCTCCGGCATTGAGTTCCACCCCGTCGCCCTCAACCGCGTTTACAAGAACGTCGTGATCGGCTGACGGCCGTCGGACGGTCCGGATCCGGATCGCTGAGGTCTCTTTGAGATCCGTCAGGGGCTGTCTCGAAACGAGAGAGTGTTTTGAGACAGTCCCTGATGCTTATGTTTCCGCAGCGCGTAAAAAAGATAAAGGAACCTTGCCATATGGTTAAGTATGTGTTTAAACGTGTCGGAATGGCTGCGCTGACGCTGCTGATCATCGTCTTTCTGCTGTTCTGGCTGGTGCGCGTCATGCCGGGCAACCCCTTTCCCTCCGAACGCATGAGCGACGTTCAGATCGCCGCGAAAAGGGCCGAGCTCGGGCTGGACGACCCCATTCTCGTTCAGTTCCGGAACTATGTCGCAAAGCTTTTGAAGGGAGATTTCGGGAACGGGACCAGCCTGTATTACGGCGTGCCCATCAAGACGGTCCTGCGCACAGCCGTTTCCAATTCTTTTCGCATCGGCGGCTTTGCCATTCTGCTGGGCACGGCAGTCGGTCTGCTGCTGGGCATCACCGCCGCTCTCAACCGCGGCCGATTTCTGGACGGATTCTGCACCGTGTTTTCCATCATCGGCGTGTGCGTCCCCTCCTATGTATTCCTGATCTTTCTTCAGTACACCTTTTCCTTTAAGATACCGTTCTTTCCGTATTTCTTCGACGCGGACCGCTTCGCCTTCTCTTCGGTCATGCCGGCGCTCTCGCTGAGTCTTTTCACCATGTCCACCATTGCCCGCTTTACGCGCAACGAAATGGTGGAGGTGTTTGACAGCGATTATGTCCGTCTGGCTGAGGCCAAGGGCATGTACGGCGGAAAGCTGGTAAGGGCTCACGTGCTGCGCAACGCGCTGATCCCCATCGTCACCGTGCTGGCCCCCCTGGTCGTGGACCTGCTGACCGGCGCTCTGGTGGTGGAGAAGATCTACGGCATCAACGGTATAGGCAAGCTGATGGTGGACGCCATAACGGGCGAGGGAATAGACTACAACTACGTCCTCGCGCTGGGCATTCTGTATTCAACGCTTTATATCGCCGTGATGCTGCTGGTAGACCTGCTTTACGGCGTGCTGGATCCGCGCATCCGCGTGGCTGCCAAGGAGGAGGATTGAGCAATGGCTGAATTGATACCGCAGACTGTTCCTCCGGTCCCCTCCGATGCCTATGTGCCGGTCGCGGGAGACTTTGCGTTTCTCGACAGGGCAGATATTCTGACCGACACGAACTACGCCTCTCTGAGCTACTGGAAGGGCGTTTTCATCCACTTTTTCAAAAACAGGCGCGCCGTCATCGGTCTTGTCATCATCGCCGTGATCGTCCTGCTGGCTGTTTTCGGCCCGATGATGAACTCCTACGGCTACCGGGATATCGTTCAGTTCCGCAACGAGAGCAACCGCCGCGTCGTCGCCAAGGCTCTGGAGCCCCGCGTCCCGTGGCTGCACGAGCTTGTGACCGGAGAGCCCTACGACGACAGCTTTGCCGACAGGACCTTCCTGTTCGGCACCGACGACCTGGGGCGCGATCTGTGGACCCGTACATGGCACGGTACGCGCGTTTCGCTGCTGGTGGCTTTCGTCACCATTTTTATCGACGTGATCATCGGCATGAGCTACGGTCTGATCTCGGGGTATTTCGGCGGGCTCACGGATATCGTGATGCAGCGCTTCGTTGAGATCGCCAACAGCGTGCCTCGGCTGGTCATCGTATCGGTGCTGGCCATTTTCATGCCCAAGGGTATGGGGCTCGTCATCGTGGCGCTGCTGCTCACAGAGTGGATCGGCATGAGCAAGATCGCCCGCGCCGAGATGCTGAAGATAAAGGAGCAGGAATATGTCCTCGCCAGCCGTACCCTCGGCGCCGGCAGCGGACACATCATCTTCCGGGAGATCCTGCCCAACACGATCGGCCCCATCATCACGCAGATGATGTTCAGCATCCCCACCGCCATCTTCACCGAGGCGTTTTTGAGCTTTGTGGGCGTGGGCATCGTGCTGCCTCAGTGCTCCATCGGCACACTCATTGAAGAGGGCTTCAACAATATCACGATCCTGCCCTATCAGATCCTGCCGCCCATCCTTGTGCTGGCGCTGCTGATGCTGGGGTTCAACTTCATCGGCGACGGCCTGCGCGAGGCTTTGGCGCCGAAGCTGGAAGACATGTGAGAGGAGGCGTCGGACTTGAGCGCGGAAACCATTCTGAAAATCAGTGATCTGGACATCTCCTTCCGCACGAACGCGGGCGTGGTCCACGCCATCCGCGGCGTGGATATGGACCTGCAGAAGGGCGAGACCGTCGCCGTCGTGGGTGAGAGCGGTTCGGGCAAGTCGGTGACCATGAAGGCGGTCATGGGTCTTCTGGACAGCAATGCCGTCGTTAACAGCGGCGAGATCCTGTACCGCAGGCCCGGCGATGAAGACGCGCAGATGATCGATCTGCTGAAGATCGGCAAAAAGCAGCTTCGTCAGGACATCAACGGCCAGCATATCGCCATGGTCTTTCAGGACCCGATGACCAGTCTCGATCCCACGATGCCCATCGGCCGCCAGATCATGGAGGGCATCCTCCTGCACAAAAACGTATCCCAAAGCGAGGCGCGCCGGCGCGCGCTTGAGCTGCTGGAGCTCGTCGGCATCAACGACGCGGAAAAGCGCTTCAAAAACTACCCCCATCAGCTCTCGGGCGGCATGCGGCAGCGGGTGGTCATCGCCATCGCCCTGTCGGCGGATCCGGACATTCTCATCTGCGACGAGCCTACCACGGCGCTGGACGTGACCATCCAGGCGAAGATCCTGGAGCTCATCAAAAGCATTCAGGAGAAGATGAAGCTTTCCGTCATCTATATCACGCACGACCTGGGCGTGGTGGCCAAGGTCGCGGACTACGTCAACGTGATGTACGCGGGGCGGATCGTTGAGGTCGGAAACGTAAACGAGATCTTCTACGAGCCCTGTCACCCCTATACCTGGGGTCTCCTGTCTGCCATGCCGGACATCAATACGGACGACGACCGGCTTTATTCCATCCCGGGCAGCCCTCCCAATCTGCTGCACGAGCCCGTGGGCGACGCCTTTGCCGACCGCAACCCCTTTGCCATGGCCATCGACAAAAAAGCCGCCCCGCCCATGTTCAAAATCAGTGAAACGCATTTTGCCGCCACCTGGCTGCTGCATCCCGACGCCCCGAAGGTGGAGCTTCCCGAAGAGCTGCGGCACCGTATCGAGCGCGCGAGGAAGGAGGCTGAACAGTACCTATGAACGAACCTCTGCTGCAGGTGACAGACCTGAAACAGTATTTTCCCATCTCGCGCAGCTATACGGTCAAGGCCGTGAACGGCGTCTCCTTCTGCATATACCCCGGCGAGACCTACGGGCTGGTGGGTGAATCCGGGTCGGGCAAAACGACCATCGGCCGGAGCATCATACGGCTGTATACCCCCACCTCCGGAAGCGTGCGCTTTCAGGGCAAAGAGATCGGCGGCAGACTGGACGCCTCCACCCGTGAAATGCTCCGTGCGGATATGCAGATGATCTTTCAGGACCCGATGGCAAGTCTGAACCCCCGCAAGAAGGTCGAGGACATCATTGCCGAGGGGCTGGACATCCACCACCGCGCCGCGGGCAGGCAGGAGCGGTCGGAGCTGGTAGGCGAGCTGCTGAAAAAGGTCGGTCTCTCCCCCGAGCATGCCGAGCGCTATCCCCATCAGTTCTCGGGCGGACAGCGTCAGCGCGTCGGCATCGCCCGGGCCCTGATCATGAACCCGAAGCTCATCATCGCAGACGAGTGCATTTCCGCTCTGGACGTTTCGATCCAGGCTCAGGTGGTAAACCTGATGAAGGACATTCAGGAGGAGAGCGGCTGCGCGTATCTCTTCATTGCCCACGATCTGAGCATGGTCAAATACATCTCCGACCGCATCGGTGTGCTGCATCTGGGCTATATGGTTGAGGCGGGAACCAAGGAGGAGATTTTCTCCAATCCGATCCACCCCTACACCAGATCACTGCTCTCCGCCATACCCTATCCGAATCCGGAAGCGGAGAAGCGGCGCGTTTCCCTGAGCTACGATTACGCCTCCTCGGGCATCGACTACGCGAAAGGAACCGAGCATCTCGTGGAGGGCAGCCATACGGTTCTCGCCACCGACGATGAATTCAAAGCCTGGGCAGGCTGATGTCACGGCGCCGTCCTCCGCGGATCCGGCGCTGAAAGCGGGAGCCCGACGGACAGATCCGTCGGGCTCCTCTTTTTTATATTGTTTTCCCTTATGGCGCATGGAACGCGAAGCGTTATTTATGTTTGCCGTGCTTATGCTTTTTTCCGCCCTTATTTCCCATCGTCTCTTTTGAGGCTTTGGGTTCTCCGCCGCCGGGCATGACCTGGGTGTGGACGATCTTCGCCCCGGGCATGAACGGCATGAGCTTTGCTTCTGTCTCGCCCATTTCGCTGCCGCCGGACGTGGCGAACAGAGCGACGCTTTTCCCGGTCCAGTCGTATGCCTTGCAGAAGGTGTTGATGATGTTCGGAGCGCACTCATACCATATGGGAAAGCCGAGAAAGATCAGCTCATATTCGTCCAGACTCTCTATTTTTCCGCTCACGGGGACATCCTCTCCGGAGCGAAACTCGCGATTGCACCGGGCTTCGGGGTTGGTCCAGTCAAGATCCTCGGGCGTGTATGGCTGCTCGGGGACGATCTCAAACATATCGGATCCCGTCATTCCCGCGATCTTTTTCGCGAGGCCCGCGGTCGTTCCTCCCGCGCTGAAAAACGCTACCAGTGATTTCATATCCATGCTCCTCCTGTCAATTAGCCGGTAAAAGCTGCCGGGTATCCGCGCGTCCCGCGGGATCCGAACGGACAGATACACTATACCGTTTTTCCCCCGCAATTACAATACGGCAAATAACCCGTATCGGAGCACGGTTTTTCGGGTCCGTTCCGCGGACGTCAACTCACAGATTTGTGCAATAATGCCTTTGTTTTTCCGCCATTTCGTTCCAAAAACAGCAGTTTCGGCAGTTTCCGTTGACGAGGGAAAGGGAAAGGACAATAATTGTATCATCCATGTATGAGGAGGAACTGTTATGACACCCGAGAATCAAGCCAAGTTTGACGCGAAGTGGAAACGGATCCGGGACGCCGTGGCTCTCAAGGAGCCCGATATGGTTCCCATCACTCCCTCGCCCGCCATCTATCCCTTCCTGCACGCGGGATATACCATGACCGAGGTCATTTACGACGAGACCATGGAAAAGGCCTCCAACGCGATGTTCAAGTATCTCAACGACTTTGATCCGGATAACGGCACGACTCTGGGAAACTATGTGGCCGAGGGCAGGCTGATGGAGCTCCAGAGCCCTACCAACATGGCCTGGTCCGGCATGCCCGGCAACCCCATCGGCGACAATTCCATCCAGCAGTACATTGAGTTCCCCATCCTGCTGGACGACGAATTCGACGAGTACTTCAACGACTACGTCACATGGCGCGTGCACAAGGAGCTGCCGCGCAACTCCAATCTGCTCAAGCCTCTGGAAAACTTCCATCTGGGCTTTGGGACCGTGGGCCTGGCAAACGCCGTGTCCCGTCCCGAGATGAAAGAGATGATCAAAACTCTCTGGGAGATCGCCGACGGCTACAAGGTACTCAATGCCAAAAAGGCCGCGTTCAACAAGCAGATGGAAGAGATGGGCTACCCCATCATCCGCGCCGCTATGGGCGCGGGCGTGCCTTTTGACGGATACAGCGACTTCCTGCGCGGTACGCTGCTGTCTCTGGCCGACCTCTACACCAACCCGGAAGAGGTCCGCCGCTACATCGACTCCACCTTTGAGCAGACCATCGCCGGCATCAAGGCCTCCAAGGGCCGCGACGACGGAAAGCTGGTGTTCATGGCGCTGCATAAAGGCATGGACGGCTTCATGAGCGACGAGCACTACCGCGAGTATTACTGGAGTCACTTGCAGAAGATCATCGAGGCCATCATCGAGGCCGATAAGATCCCTTATATTTTCACAGAGGGCAAGTACAACTCTCGTCTTGACTGTCTTACCGAGGTGCCTGTGGGCAAGGTGTTCTATCACTTTGAGGAAGTGGACATGGCCCTGGCCGAGAGCAAGCTTGGCAAGATCGCCTGCATAGGCGGCGGCTTCTCCCCCTACCTGCTCAACTACGGCACGAAGGAGCAGGTCGTCGACGAGTGCAAACGCCTTCTGGATATCTGCGCGCCGGGCGGCGGATTCATTTTCGAGACTGCCTACGGCATGGATTACGCCAAGGACGAGAACGTGGAAGCCATGTTCGAGACCGTGCGCACCTACGGCAAATACTGAGAAATCCCCGTCGGTCCCGCTCCGGCGGGATATACGCCAAAAGCCGCCCCTTCCGAAAGGAGGAGGCGGCTTTTCTGTCAGGAGAACAGATACGGGAGATAGCTGTATACGTAGTTGAACACACACTCGTAGGAGTGGACCGCGCCCTGCGCGATCTCATAGTGGAAATTGCCGGAGCCGGGGTCCTCGCTGAAGACAAACGGCGGCAGGCGCTTCATCTCGGCGATCTGGCCGGCCATGTTGCCGGAAGCGGGGTCCTCGCTGCCGGTAGCGGCGAAGATCCTGAAGTCAAAGCCTTTCTTTAGGGCTTTCTCCGCCGCGGCGGCCAGAATCTCCGCCGTCTCCTTCGGCTTCGAATTGCCTCCCATAAGCTCCGCAGCCCAGCAGTCACCGCTCAGCGGAAGGAACGTCGCGATATACGGCAGATTGATGAGGAATTCGAACCAGGTGGTCACAGAGCCCATTGAGAAGCCGCCGAAAGCGCGGTGGGCACGGGACGCGCGCAGCCCGTCCTCCGCCACATTCGCAGCCCAGGTGCGGTAACGGCTCTCTACGGCCGGGACAAGCTCCTTTACAAACTCCTCGGCGAAATCCCGGACCATTTTCCGCTCGCCCTCCATGCGGGAGAGATCGACCGTTCCGGCCATACCGGGGTAGTAGCTCGGGAAAACCGCGATGAACGGTTCGGCGGCTCCGTCATAAAAGCAGCAGTCCAGCATGTTCTTTATATGGCAGGTATCCAGCCATGCGTCGGGGTTTCCGCCGCCGCCGTGCATCAGGTAGAGAACGTTGTATTTCTTTTCGGCGTCGCAGGGATCGTAACCGTAAGGAAGATAGACGTTTGCGTATTTCTCGCAGGATCCGCCCTCGGGATGTCTTCCCTTATAGGTCACGCGTTCGATCCTGCCGCGGTAATCAATGTCGCGATAGGTGAATTCCTTAAGCATGATGTACTTCCTTTCCGCCGCGAAAAAGCGGCACTCTGCCTCTCAGAATCTCTTCCAGCGGGGAATGTGCATGACGATGCCGAACTCCTCGCGCAGCAGTTCTTCCAGTTCGTCCGGCGTCTGAATGTCCTTTTCCGTGACGACGCCGTCGCGGCGCAGTGTGAAATGTTTGCCGCTGAGCGCCTTGCTCCCGTTGGGCAGGGTCAGATTCACGGTCCGGTTGAGCCGGAATCCGGAATTGGGCTGCATCGCGCAGTAGAAATTCAGCGGCTCGAAATCGCACGGTTCGATGGGGCGCTGGGCGAAATAGAGGACGTTGGCCCATCCGTCGTCGGTCTTTCGTTCGATGAAGAAATCCGCGATACGTCAGCCCGCCGACGACCTGCTCGCCGTCGCGGATCTCCACGGCGCCCTTGGGGCCGGGACCGCCGTAGCCAACGTCGCAGTACCAGCTCTTCCCTTCCGCCTCCGAGACCAGCCCCTTGTGGGAATAGGGGAACAGCGGAAATCCCGGAGGACCGAGAAGCCGTACGACGGTGGCGTAGGTGGGGAATCCCAAATCGTTGAGCAGCTGTCCGAAGATGGTGTTCTGCTCGAAGCAGTAGCCTCCCCGGCGCTTTACGACGAATTTCTCGTACAGGTCGTCGATATTCAGCGACGGCACGATGCCGTATTCATGCAGGTCCAGGCTCTCAAAGGGCACCGTGGAGATGTGTGCCCAGATCAGCCGGTCCAGCGTGTCCCCATCGTGGTTGATGGGGCCGTCAAACCCGATGCGTTCCAGGTATCGGTCGATCTGCTGTTGATTCATGGCGCAGCCTCCGTTTCTATGTATTCTGCTTTCAGTATAAGGATTTCTTCCCCGGTGCGCAAGAACAATATACGCGTGTCCGTCACTTGCGTTCCGCGGGGGAGCGTGTATAATAAGATGAGAGCAGTTAAATTGAAAGGGTGTGAACGGATATGTCCGTCAAGGACCGCGACCGGGCGCTTCTTCACCTGGAGCAGACACTGTCGGCTTTTGTTTCCGAGAGCCGCTACTGTATCGACTCATCCCAAAGGGACGGATGCATGGTGCTGACGCAGGACGGTGAACGATGGACCGTTTACTTTCGGGAAGGCCTGCTCATTGAGGACGTCACGGTACACGACACTTTTGAAGAGGCCGCGCTGCAGCTGATAAGCAACGTCGCCCCCTCTCCCGAAGCGGAATCCGAGATGAAAAAACGGTTCCTGTCATAGGAAACGGCCGCCGCCCGTTTGGGCGGCGGCCGAATCATATCTGCGGAAGGGGGCTATCTTTTGTCACGGTCGACGAACTCCAGCGCGATCACCGCGACGAGCGCGAAGAAAGCCATCAGCGCAAGCAGCCATATCCAGCACTGCGTTACATTCGCGTAAGTGGAGGCATAGTCCTCCACCCGGTTATAGGTCCCGGACCAGGAGATGAAATCGCCTACGGCATTTTTTCGCTCGACTTCCCTCATCAGTTCCAGCAGCGGCTTTTCACCCATAAACTCCACGTTGCGGAACTTGAAAAGCGTGTTCCACAGTGTCACGTTGGAGCATTCGTTATACCGTCCCACGGCGCACATGCTGTCCATCCCCCAGTGGGAGATCGTGATCACCTTCAGTTTTTCCGCGGGACCGTTCAGCTCGAAAAAGCTTCCCGAAAAAATCATCTGAAAAATCAGCAGGAACGGCATCACCGTCATGGCGGTCGTAGTGGTGCGG
>CACXMX010000048.1:0-10845 GCA_902768805.1 Oscillospiraceae bacterium | reverse complement strand
AGGTCCGCGAGCCCCGACATGGTCACGATGCCCTTGTCGGGCAGCTTCACGCCGGCGAAGCGAAAGATGAGCAGCGTAACGACGGTCTGCCCCGCGCAGAGCAGGAACTGGTAGACCATCTGAGCGCCGATATACGCGGACATATGCAGTCCTGCGCGGTGTTCCCTTTTGATGATGCTTCGTTCACGGCAGACGACCTGAATGGAATTGAAAAATCCGTTCCAGATGCATACGCACACCAGCGCGAAGACGCCCATGAGCGTCCCCTCCTGGGTGACGAACATGTTCTGTCCCACGACAAAGGTGACCACGCCGGCGATAATCGCGCCCATGGGGATCACCTTCCAGTCGCTCTGGTACACAAACATCCGCAGGAATTTGCCCAGGTAGATGAACAGCTGGCTCAGGCGGCCCCTGTGCTTGAGATCACCGTTCATGATACCGCACCTTCTTCCTCAGCGGCCGGGTGAAGCCGCGCGTAGCGTTCGATGTAATAGTCCGCCATGCCCTCTCCGCCTTCCTCTTTGCGGTTGACGCTCATGACGATGCCTTCCATGGAGTCCTTCCCGAAGAATTCACGGGCTTCCTGCGGGGTACCGTAAAACGCCAGCCGGCCCACGCGGCCCGAGTCTCTCGCCAGGACGATGACCTTGTCGAACAGATCGATCACCCGGTCGGGCGTATGGGTAATGGCGATCACGATCTTCCCCTCGTCGGCGATGCCGCGCAGCTTTGTGAACAGCTCCCGCGCGATCACGCCGTCGAGCCCGGAGTCCGGCTCATCGAGCACAAACAGCTCCGGGTCCGAGACAAGCTCCATGGCGATGGAGATGCGCCGCAGCTGACCTCCGGATTTTTTGGAGACCAGGCCGTCTCTGCCGGCGGTCAGTCCCAGCAGATCCATGACCTCGTCGATCTTCTTTTCCCGTTTTTCGTAGGTCGCGTCCGCGCTCATGCGCAGCTTTGCCGCGTCGCCGACCGTGCGCTCCACCGTATCGCTTCCCCGGATCAGGTTCTGCTGAGGTACAAAGCCGATGCGGTATTTCATGCGGGCATAGTCTTTATAGATGTCGCCGCCGTTGAGCACCATTCTGGCGTTGGCCTTCTCATAGCCGATCACGGCGTTGATGAAGGTGGTTTTGCCCGATCCCGATCCGCCCAGCAGCATTACCAGTGAGCCGTTTGGGATATCCAGAGAGATATCCTTGAGCAGGTAACGCTTCTTGGAGAAATCGCGGGCTACCCTTTCCTCCAGATCGATGCTCAGTCCGGATTCCGCGGGCGTCAGACTCTGACGGTATTCGGTCACTCCGGGGATCACGGCGGGAGTGGTCCCCGCCAGATTCTCCTCACGCGTGTCTTTGATCTCCTGCGGCTGAAGAGACGGGGCGGCACCCAGAACGATAAGGATCAGCCAGGGCACAAAAAACCATAAGACGACCCAGAATTTTTTCGTTCGGAACACCGTGAGCAGCCTAAGACAGAGCCGTACGCCGTACACGTACAGAAACACCATCATGATCAGCATCACCAGTCCAACGCCCGTCTGCAAACGGTCGCTCAGCCAGACAGGGTTCATCAGTCCGACCGCGGACAGAATAAGATCCAGCACACAGCAGACCAGGCCCTCCTGCTCCATATCCAGCGAGCGGCCCAGTTCGATATAGCAGAGGCCGGGTATCCACGCGTGAAAGCGCTTCTTCCATTTCAGCTTGCCGGACAGAAGCCAGAAACCCACAGAAAACAGAAACCAGTTGAGAATGGCGTTCAGCACATAAGAGTAAGGCGCCAGGCTCTCAGGAAGCATGTTCGGTTCCCTCCTTCCCGAATCAACAGTATCCTATCACTTTTTTCTCTCTCTGTCACCGAAAAATCCTCGGTTCGGTCCCGATTCTTCTTTTTTCCACCCGCCGGCGCGGCAATAAGGCGATTCCGATTGCTTTTTTGCCCGTTTCCACTATAATCATACTATGGCCGGGTGAATGCCGGCAGCGTACCGGCTCCGGCCGATGCGACGCTGCGAAAACGCGGGATATGAGTCCGTTAACGGGCAGGGTGCCCGCGGGAAAGGAGCACGCCATGAGCAAAGAAAAAACCATCCCCATCACGATAGGGGTCACGGGGCACCGGGCTGTCCGTGAAGAAGACCGGGAGGCCCTGTACGCGGCGGTCATGTCGGAACTGAAGCTGCTGCGGGAGCTGTACCCGAACTCGCCCTTCGTGATGCTCAACTCTCTGGCGGAAGGCGCCGATCAGCTGTGCGCCGACGCGGCGAGAGAGCAGGAGATCCCCATTGTGGCGGTGCTCCCCATGGACGCGGAGCTGTATGAAAAGGATTTCTCCCCCGAAGGACTGGAACGGTTCCGCTTCCACTGCGCGCATGCCCGGCAGGTGTTTACCGCTCCGTTCACCGAAAGCCCCGACGGCGCGCCGGACCGTCATTTTCTGTTCCGGCAGGCCGGGATCTATCTGGTCACGCACAGCCATCTGATGCTGGCGCTGTGGGACGGAGGCGAGGGAAAGGACGGCTGCGGCACTGCGGATGTGGTGGATTTCTCTCTGCACGGCAGCTTTACCCCCTCCGGGAGCGTTCCCCTTCGCTCGGACAGCAAGGAAGCCGTTATCCATATCTTTACGCCCCGCGGCAGTCATACGGAAGAGCCCGCGGGCACCTGTCACATACTCGGGAACCGTCAGGCTGTGGCGGATGAGCTGAAAAAAACCGACGACTTCAACCGTCTGGCCGCCGCTCTTCCTCCTCCGCGCCGCCGGCTTCTCCCCGAGGATACCGCCGATCCCGTGCTTTCCGCCATGGAATCGGTTTATCTGGCCGCCAGCTCCATCAGCACCTCCGCGGCCGCGACGTTTCGCAAAATTCTGGCGCAGCTGGCCGTTACCAGCACCATCGTCACCGTAGCGTTCCTTCTCTACGATGAGGCGGAGGCCATATGGATGATCTATGTCTGCGGTCTGATGGTTCTGGCGGACTGGCTGGCCCAGCGCTACGCCCGAAAAACCGACTGCCACCGCCGGTATATCGAATGCAGGGCGCTGGCCGAATGCCTTCGGGTCCAGGCCTTTCTTTCCTATGCCGGCAGCGACGTGCAGGCATCGGAGCTGCTGACATGGACGCAGCAGGAGGAGACCGCCTGGATCAAGGACGCGCTGTGCGCGCTCTCCGTGGGAAGTCACTCCGGCCGTCCTCACGACATTCTCGAGTGCTGGGTAGAGGATCAGCGCAGATATCACGCGGGCGCTCACAACAAGGCCGAGCGCAGCGCCGACACAAGCGGGCGCGTGGTCGGAACGGCGCTGATCGTGAGCGTGGGGCTCTATGTTTCCGCGCTGCTGTTTGAGCTGCTTTTCGGCGGAGAACTGGGATTGCGCCCGGTCGCCGACGTGGGGAATGTGGAGACCTACCGCACATGGCTGAAGATCGTTCTGGGCGGAATATCCGCAGTCACCCTGTTCGTGGCCAATTACTACGGAAAGCTCTCCCTTTCCCGACAACTCTCCGACCACGACAAAATGGCGCGGTTCTACGGAGAGGTAGCCGAGCAGATCCGCCGCCGGGGCCAGACAGACGAAGTGCTTACCGTGCTGGCGCGGGAGGAACTCATCGAAAACGGAAACTGGTGCTCCTATCAGCGGGACAACACCCCCGATTTCAGTCTGTAACCATATACCTGTACAGATAATCCCTCTGTCCGCGGACAGAGGGATTCTTTTTCATGGGCAGCGCCTGTCCCGAAGACCGAAACGGCGTCAAAGCCATTTCTTCTTTTTAAAGAAAATCAGGCTGCCGACGATGATCAGCACGCTTACGACGATCAGCACGGGATAGCTCCATGGGTTTTCCAGTTCCGGCATATACCTGAAATTCATGCCGTACCAGCCGACGATCAGAGTCAGAGGCATGAAGATCGTGGTGACTACCGTAAGGATCGTCATGATCCCGTTCTGCTTTTCCTCCAGATGGGCACGATACAGATCCCGTACCTGCATGGTGTGTTCCCGCAGAGAGGCCGCGTTTGTGTGGAGGCGGGACAGGCGGTTCATAAACAGCTGAAGAAAACGGAGACGCTCCTCGTTGAAAAAGCCGTTCTCATTCTCCAGCAGCTCCTGGGTCATGTCGATGAGCTGTTCATAGTGTATGCGCAGTTCGCGGACATTGCTGAGGATATCGTTGACGATGACCATGTTCTCGTCTTCTCCGTCACGGAGGATCTCGTCCTCGATATCATCCAGCTCGGTCTCGTATCTCTCCATGATCGGCAGATCCCGGCTGATGATCTGTTCGAGGAAGTCGTACATGAACCGCTCCAGGCCCGGCTCGGTGTATTTTTTGGAGCGGGCGATCTCTCCGATCATCCGCGTCGCCACTCCGGTGTCGTCGATGAACACCACGCCCTTTTCATCCAGGGCAAAGGCGAACCGGTAGTCCTTCTCCGTCAGATCGTTTCTGTCCGGAATGCGAAACGATCCCGTGAGAGAGCCGAAGCTGACCTCCGCCTTGGAGGAGTGGATCGGGCGCGCGATCGGATCGATCTCGATGCGCATGCGGAAACCGGAGCGGTCTTTTTTCCATTCGTCCGTCGACAGTACGGCCACATATTGTACGTCCGCTTCGGAAAAAATATCATCCGGACCGCACGGCTCGAGAGTCTCTTTGATCAGGCAGCATTTCACGGCGTTCTTCCCCCTCCCCGGTCACTCGTAATGCTTCGCGACGTCCTTGAGGCGATCGATGATCGGAAGGTGCTGAGGGCAGACGCCTTCGCACTGGCCGCACTCCACGCAGTCGCTCGCCTTGCCGAATTTGGAGGCAAGGATCTGATAGTTGCTGAAATTGATGGTCCATCCCTTTTCCTCAAGATTTTCCCGCATATCCTCGTTGTAGATGGAGAAGTACTCCGGGATGCAGATATGCTGCGGGCAGCCCTCCGTGCAGTAATGGCAGGCCGTGCAGGGAATGGCGATCTGCGCGTTGATGATCTCCGCCGCTTTGAAGCACAGCTCCCGCTCCTCCTGTGTGAGAGGACGGAAGTCGGACATGAAGGCGGTGTTGTCGTTCATCTGGGCGAGCGTGCTCATGCCGGAGAGCACCACCATCACGTTGGGCAGGCTTGCCGCGAAGCGGATCGCCCAGCTCGGAAGAGAGGCGGACGGATCCCGGCCGGTGAAAAGCTTCGCCGCCGCTTCGGGCAGATTGGCCAGAGTGCCGCCCTTTACAGGCTCCATAACGATAACGCTCTTCCCGTGGCGTTCGGCAACCTCATAGCATTCGCGGGAGCGGATCCACTCACTCTCCCAGTCCAGATAGTTGATCTGCAGCTGCACGAATTCCATTTCGGGATAATCGGTGAGAAGCCTTTCCAGGACCTCGGGCGTGTCGTGGAAGGAAAAGCCCGCATGCCTCACCAGACCGGCGGCCTTCTTTTCCAGCAGCCAGTTGAAGCAGTCGAACTTCTCATACTTGCCGAGCATGCTCGCCTCGATGCCGTGGAGCAGATAATAGTCGAAATACTCGACTCCGGTCTTTTTCAGCTGCCCCTCGAACACGGTGTCCCGCTCCTCGAAGCTGTTGAAAAAGCCCGCGTGAAGCTTGGTGGCCAAAGTGAAGCTCTCTCTCGGGTAGCGGTCCGTAAGCGCCTCCTTTACGACGGCCTCGCTGGCGAAGCCGTTGTACATCAGCGCCGTGTCGAAATAGGTGAAGCCCCGCTCCAGGAACAGATCCACCATCTTTTTCACCTGTTCCACGTCCACGTCGGCGGAGTTGTTCTTGTCGTTCTGGGGCAGGCGCATCAGCCCGAAGCCCAGTTTTTTGGCAGGCTTGAATTCCATGTCGATACCTCATTTCCTAATCTGGGCGAATTATATCATGTGAGGTGCTTTTGAAACAACTGTTTTCGTTTTTTGCCGGAAAAAACCGGGAAATACGGAAGAACATGCTTTAATACCGGGTACTTCTGTGGTATAGTAAGAGTGGATAATTATAAGGGCAGTATGCGCTTCCCGCGTTTCCCGCAGGGATGCGCTCTGCGGCCCGGTTCAGGAGGACTTTTTCATGCTTCCTATCCCGGTAGTGATCCTGTCTGTCGCTCTGTTTCTGGCGCTGATCGCCAATCTGGCGCTCAAGCCCGCTTTTTCCACCCGTCTGACGGCTAAGTGCATGATTTTTGCCGCTTTGGCCGGTCTGGTCATATACGGCGTCGGTTTCGCCGAGACCACCGGAAGCCTCGCCGTATCGATCCTGCGCACGCCGCTGAGCGTAACAAGGATGTTCGTGGGCATCAACGAGCTTTCCGCCATCGAGGGGTCCACACCGGTGCGCACGCCGATGGGCGTTACGATCTTCTGGCTGGTCCATATGCTGGCCTTTTTCTCCACAGCCAGCGCCGCCCTGGTCACCATCGGAGCGGAGGTTCTCCGCCGGCTGCGTCTTCTGCTTTTGCGCCGCGGGGATCTGGTGATCCTGTTCGGCATCAACGACAACACCATAAACGTGGGCAAGGAATGCCTGGCTCAGGGCAGTTCCGTGGTATTCATCGCCGAGACCGCCGACGGAACGGTGATCGACGACCTCAACGGCATGGGCATGTCGGTCATTACGGGTCAGGATGCCGTCGGCTCCGGAAAAGAGACGATACGCACTCTCCATCCGCTGAACCGGAAAATCACGGTTTTCGCGCTGGATCCTTCCGTGGACAAGAACCTCTATTACGCTCTCGCGCTCAAGGACGCGCTCAGGAATGCCGGCGTGGCGGCGGAAAACACGCGCATCACTCTGCCCGGCGAGGAGGAGATCATAACCTCGATGCTGCAGGTCACTCCGGAGGAATACGGTTACGGATATGTGCATGTGTTCGATGAGGGCGATCTTGCCTCCCGCGCCATGCTTCGCATATGCCCGCCCTGGGATCTCATGGAATTCGACGATTCGGGCCGCGCCACGGAGATCTTCGACTGCGTGGTTATCGGCTTCGGCCGTTTCGGGCAGGCGGCGCTCAAAAGACTGGTCATGAACGGACAGTTCGCGGGAAGCTCCTTCCGCGCGGCGGTGTTCTCTCCAAACGTAACGAAAGAGGCCGGTTACCTTCTCACCGACAGTCCGTCTCTGTTCGAGAATTACGACATCTCGTTTTTTGAGACCGACGGGCGAAGCCGGGAGATGTTTCAGTACCTTAGCGCCAATCTCACCACGCTCAAGCTCATAGCCGTCTGCACGGGAGACGAGGATACGGACCGGGAGATCTCCGACTCGCTGATGCTGTTTCTGAAACGGCGTCAGGCGGAACGCATCGCCGTGGTGCAGAGCTCCCGCCGGGGGGCCCGTTACCAGCGCACCGTGGGGAGCCCGATCCAGTCGCAGGGGATCTACACGCTCGCCATGCTCTCGGCCGAGGAGGCCGACCGGGACGCCATCGTTCTCAACGCAGTCTACGATCACTCTGAAAAAACGGACTGGGAGAAGTGGGTCGCCTGCGATACGTTCAGCAAGATGTCCTCCCGCGCCTCCGCGGATTACCTTCCGGCCTTTCTGAAGGCCTCGGGCCGCACAAGAGAACAGGTGGCCGGCGGGGACTGGGATCTCTCCCCCGCCATGCTCAACACGCTGGGAGAAGCGGAGCATAAGCGCTGGACAGCCTTTCATTTCGCCATGGGCTACTCCGTGATGAACAGCCGGGAATTCGACGTCAATGCCGAGACCTACCGGCGTCTCCTCGCCGAAGGCAAAGAGGCGGGCTATCGCATTTCCAAAAACCAGCTGGGACGGACCCATGCCTGTCTGGTCCCCTGGGAAGAGCTGGATGAGCTCTCCGCGCGGGAGAACGCGGTCACGGGCCGGAATGTGGACTACAGGCAGATGGATATAGACAACGTGCTGGCGCTCCCCCGCCTGCTGCGGGGCAGAGAAGGGAACGGTTGACGGACGATGAAACGGAGCCTGAAAATCATTCTGTTCTCCCTGGCGGCGTACCTGCTGCTGCTCGCGGCGCTGGTGGCAGCGGAATCCGGCGCTCCGGGGGCAACGATCCGGGATTTCTGGGACGCCGTCTGGTTTTCCCTGATCACCATGACCACCGTGGGATACGGAGACCTCTCACCCGTCACGGCGGCGGGCCGTGTACTGGGCCTTGTTTTCGCCCTGTGCAGCATCGGCATCCTGACCGCGCTGATCGGTATCGGGCTGAGTCTTTTGGGAGGTCAGATCATCCCCGAGGCGAGGCTTCGGCTCGGAAGAGGCCGGCGCTGGTACGCGTTTCACGAGGAAAACGAGGATTCCGCCGTTCTGGCGGAGGCCCTCCGCTCTTATGACCCAGGCTGTCTGCTCATTTTCCCCGGCACGGACCGCAAGCTTCTCTCGGGGGCGGACGTGGTGCGTATTGACGCCGGGCCGGAGCGCCTGCGCGCTCTGCGCGGGCTCCGGACCGAAGGATGCGGGCTGTTCTTTCTCGGCGAAGACCCCTGGGCCAATTATTCCGCCGCGCTGGAGGCCGTAGACACGGACTTTCCGGTTTACTGCATGACGGACGCTCGTTCAGACGATATGAGCCCGAATCTGCATCTGTTCAGCCGAACCGAGGCCTTGGGACGCTGCTACTGGAAGGATCACCCGCTCCGGCGGGAGGAGCGCCTGGTGGTGCTTCTCGGCTGCCGGAGCGCAGGGAGCGCCATTCTCGAGCGCGCCGTTCTCACGAATGTGATCCCCGGCGTTACAGGCGTTGAATACCATATTTTCGACAGTGATCCGCTTTTCGCGGCGCTGCATCCCGCCCTGATGCGCGCCATGGGCCCGGATAATCCCGCGGAAGACCGGCTGATCTTCCATCGCGAGAGCTGGCACGGCGCTCTCGATCTGCTGCGGGCTGCCGACAGGATCATTCTCTGCGCCGACAGCGATGTGGAAAACCTGACGGCGTGCGAGCAGCTGCGCACCTGGTTCGCTTTCCCGGGTGAGGTCCATCTGCGGCTCAACGCGCCGGTTCCGCCCCTGCAGTCTTTCGGAGAACGCGGGGCTGTGATCACTCCGGAGTTCGTCATGAAAGACGCCCTGAACCGTCAGGCCGTAACAGTTAACGATCTGTACAACGAAGGCTCTGCCCGGCCCACCGAATGGCGGGATCTGGGCTGGTTCCTGCGGGAATCCAACGTTGCCGCGGCCGACCATCTGATCGTGAAGATCCGCTATCTCCTCGGAGACGAATCTCTCACCGAAGTCACACCGGAGCTGTGCCGAAGGGCCGCGGAGCGTCTGAACGAGCTGAGGCCGGATAAGGACGACCTGCTGCAGGAGACCGAGCACCGCCGCTGGATGCGCTTCCACTGGCTGTACAACTGGGAATACGCCGCCAAACGCGACAATCCCGCCAGGCGTCATCACCTGCTGGTCCCCTATGAAGAGCTCAGCGAGCCGGAGAAGAAAAAAGATCTGTACGCCTGGGAGATGCTCAACAGGCTCTCTGAAAAGTCCATATCCTGAACACCGTATTTGTTGAGTATACCGCGACCGATCACAAAAGGAGAACCTCATGAAAAAGTGGATCCGGACTCTGACAGGAATAGTTATGAGCGCGTTTCTCACCTTCTGTCTGGGCGGAAAAGCGCTCGCCGGAGATGAGGAAGAAGCTCTGCCCGAACCGCCTTCCTCAGAAATAGTGGAGAGCGCTCCTGCACCCGAGCCTCCCAAGGTAGCGGAGTCAGCACCGGCCGCCGAGGCCCCCAAGCCCGCGGAAAACGCTCCCGCCGCCGAGGCCCCCAAGCCCGCGGAGGCCGCTCCCGCACCCGAGCCCCCCAAGCCCGCGGAGGCCGCACCGGCCGCCGAAGCCCCCAAGCCCGCGGAGGCCGCACCGGCCGCCGAAGCCCCCAAGCCCGCGGAGGCCGCTCCCGCTGTCGCGGAACCCGCCCCTGTCGAACAGCCCGTTCCCGTCGAGGAGCCCGCACCTGTTGAAGAGCCTTCCCCTGTTGAGGAGCCCGCACCCGTTGAGGAGCCTTCCCCTGTCGAGGAGCCCGTACCTGTTGAGGAGCCCGCGCCCGTCGTGGAGCCCGCGCCCGTCGTGGAGCCCGCGCCCGTCGTGGAGCCTGTTCCCGTCGAGGAGCCCGCACCCGTTGAGGAGCCCGTTCCCGTCGAGGAGCCTGCGCCGGCAGAAGAGCCCATCTCCTCCGAAGACCCGCCGGAATCGGAAGGATCTCCGGCCCCGGCCGTATTTCTCTCGGATGCTCTGCCGACGCCCGAGTCCGAAGCCGGTCCGGTCCCCGAGGAGGAACCGCTCCTTCTGTTTGACCAAAAAGGTGAGCTGCTCCCGGAAACGGTTTCCGTATCGATGCGCGCCATGCTCGGAGGCGGCGGACATGCTTCCTCCTCGATCACCATCAGCGGGAAAGACGTATCCCTGCAGGACGGCTGGACATGGGACGAGTCCTCAGGCTGCGTAGGCCTTATCGACTATAACCATCCCGATGTCAGTATTGTCTCTTCGGGGCTCAGCGGTCTGACCATCGCCGCCGCGGGCTATAACCGTCTCCACTCCATTTCCAGTCAGGGCGATGTCAACATCACAGGCACCGGCCTTCTTCTGGTGGACAGCGTAACGCTCGGCACAGGCAGCAACGTCTATCTGCACACGCCCACCGATATTTACGCGGACGGCACGGGCAGCGTCGCCGTGTTTCTCAAAACCGGCAATAACCGGTATACGCTGGTAAACGGCGGCGTCCCCGGTCTTCTGGATGAGCAGTATACCGTGGAAGACGTGGGTCTGGTTGTGCCCGGCGGCGCCTCACTGTTTCTTAACAGCGGCGGCACCATCTACCGAAAGGACACCGGCGAGATCGTCGAGCGAT
>CACXMX010000047.1 GCA_902768805.1 Oscillospiraceae bacterium | reverse complement strand
GCCACCGCCGCGCCGGCGGCGGAGCCTACCCCGCGGCCGACGGAAGCTCCGCAGGCGGCTCCCGCCGCGGCGCAGGCGCCCGTTACCGCGCCGCCACCCGCCAGGCCCCGGGCGACGCTGGCCGTGCTTTTCGGCGCCGATCCGTACAGCCCCATCAGCCGCGGCGTCATGGCCGAGACACTGTGGATCCTCTCGGGCCTTCCGGCGGCGGAAAACGCCGGATTCAGCGACCAGGGGACGGATACCGACCTGATCCAGGCGGTCGCCTGGGCCGACCGCTCCGGGATCATTCCCGGCCGCGGCGACCGCTTCGGCACGAATGACCCGATCTCCCGGGAAGAGATCGCCACGATCCTGTTCCGCTACGCCGCGCAGCGGGGGAAGGATATGCGCATCTCCTCCGACATGTCTGCCTGGGCCGACGGAGCGGCGGTCAGCGCCGGCAATCACGATGCGGTGATCTGGGCGCTGGAGCGTGGCGTGATGACCGGCTTTGCCGACGGATATCTCCACCCGGCGCAGAATGTGCTGTGCGGCGAGGCCATTGAGATGATCAAGGTCATCCAGCAGACGATGTGAGGAAAACAGAAATAACAGCGCAGGCCTGTGCCGTACCGGCGCAGGCCTGTTTTACGGAAGGGAGAGAACGCTAATGACGCCCGCGAATGAAGACCGGCCGCTGGAGATCGAGAGAAAGTTCCTGATCCGCATGCCGGATCCGGACCGGCTCGCTGCGGAGAGCACGCGGAAGATCCGCATACGGCAGATCTATCTGAAGCTCAGCGGGGACGCGCAGAGCCGCAGGCTGAGACTCAGCCGCCCTGAGGGAGGAGAGGAGAAGCGGTACTATACCGAGAAGATCCGCCTCACCGACCGCACGCGAATCGAACGGGAGAGAGAGATCGGGCCGGAGGAGTGGGACGCGCTGATGGCCGAAGCCGATCCGGAGCGGCGCGTGATAGAGAAAACGCGCTGGTGCGTACCCTCCGGACCCCACACGCTGGAGATCGATATCTTCCCCTTCTGGACAGACAGAGCCTTCTGCGAGGTCGAGCTCTCCGCCGAGGAAGAGCGCTTCGAGCTGCCCGACTGGCTTCGGGTCATCCGCGAGGTCACCGACGACGGACGCTATACCAATTACGCTCTTGCCCGTTCGATTCCGGAGGAATCGCCGGACCGGGGTTGATTTTCCTGTATATTATGGTATAATCTCAACAATACGGCAAAGGAAGATTTGGGCAAATGCACGACGAACTGACCCGGGTGGACATGGAAAAGCTCCGCGAGGAGCTCGCTTACCGGGAAAATGAACTGATGCCGAAGATCCTCGAGGACGTAAAGACAGCGCGGAGCTTCGGCGATCTGAGCGAGAATTTCGAATACAAAGCGGCCAAGGACGAACAGCGCAAGAACATGCGCCGCATCCGCTACATCCGGCAGATGCTCGCCTCGGCGGTGGTGATCGACAGCGACTCGGCCGAAGATGTGGCCGGGCTTTTTGATACGGTGGGACTGTTCATGGAGGATGACGGAGAGGAGCTGACCGTGAGATTCGTGACCACCCTGCGCCAAAACGCGCTGGAAGGACTCATCAGCAAGGAATCTCCTTTGGGCCGGGCCGTGATCGGCCGGCGGGTCGGCGAGCGGGTCTTCGTGAAGGTCAGCGAGGAATACGGCTACTGGGTGCGGATCCAAAGCATTCAAAAAGGACAGGACGACGAAAGCCTGGAAATCAGCGCGTACTGAAATCAATATATATGAGGTGAACGAGATGTCGGCAACCCTGGTGATCATGGCAGCGGGCCTTGCCTCCCGCTACGGAAGCGCCAAGCAGATCGAAAAGGTCGGCCCGGCGGGCGAAATACTGATGGAGTACACCCTGTACGACGCCAAAAAGGCGGGATTTGACCGCTTTGTGATCATTCTTCCTCCCGGAATCAAAGAAGAGTTCCGCGACCTGTGCGGAAACCGCCTGGAGAAGGAACTGAACGTGACGTATGCCGTCCAGGATTTCGGGTCGCTTCCCGAATGGTTCGCGGTTCCCGAAGGCCGCGTCAAGCCCTACGGCACGGTCGCGTGCGTTCTGGCTGCCCGGGACAGCATCCGGGGAGAATTCGCGGTGCTCAACGCCGATGATTATTACGGACCCGGCGCGTTTGCGCTGATGCTCGCCGAACTGGGGAAGCTTACGGATAAAACCGCCTGCATGGTGGCCTACAGGCTCAAGAACACCGTCAGCGATTTCGGTACCGTCACCCGCGGCGTGTGCACGCTGGAGAACGGCCGGATGACCGCCGTGACGGAGACATCCGGGATCGGCCGGGCCGAGGACGGCTCTATCCGGAGCTTTGACGGCAGCGGGGAGGGACGGCTCTTGGACAGGGAATCGGCCGTGTCCATGAATTTCTGGGGATTCCCCGCCGCGGCTCTGGAGGATATGGAGCGATACCAGGAGGCGTTCCTTCGCTCGCTGGCTCCCGGCGATCTGAAGAGCGAGTGCCTTCTGCCCGTGATGGTGGGCGAAAAGATCCGGGAAGGATCGCTGACGGTCAACGCCGTGACCACAGACGATGAATGGTTCGGCATGACCTATAAGGAGGACCGCGCCACCACGGCCGCGATGCTTCGGAAACTGACCGAAGAGGGACAGTATCCGGCCGTGCTGTTCCCGTAACCGCCGGGCATGAAAAGAGACACCGCGCTTCCGGCGCGGTGTCTCTTTTCTGTGGACGGAGCGGACTGCCGGGAAAGGCCCTTCCCGCGGGGGACCCTCCGCGCGGCCGCGCTTTCCGGGCGCCTCCATCATCTTGACAAAGCGAGAGAGTTTGTATTATCGTCTGACTATAGAGTACCCTTTATTTATTATTGTATATTGCGGGGGAGACGACATGCCAACATCCTATTCCGTACGGCTTGAAAAAATCGTTGCCGAGCATGAGCTCACCGTAGCCTATCGGGCCACGGACTACGACCGGGTATGTATTGACAACTGGGACGTCTCCCGCCCCGCGCTGCCGCTGGCCGGCTTCTATGACTATTTCGACGCCGGCCGGGTCCAGGTCATCGGGAAGCTGGAGATCACCTATCTGTCCGAGATGAGCGCGGAAGCCCGCGCCATGAGCGTGGATCATTTTCTCTCTTCGGGCGTCCGTTTCTGCATCATTGCCCACGGCATGCCCGTTCCCCGGGAGATGATGGAGGCGGCCGAAAGGCGGGACGTGACCCTTCTTACCACGGAACAGTCGACCAGTGACTTCATGGCCGAGCTGATCATGAGCCTGAACAGCATGCTGGCGCCCCGCACGACGCTCCACGGGGTCCTTATGGAGATCCACGGCGAGGGTGTGCTCATCACCGGCGAGAGCGGAGTGGGCAAAAGCGAGAACGCCATGGCGCTGCTCAGCCGGGGACACCGCCTGGTCGCAGACGACGCCATTGACGTGAGACGAGTCGGACGCGGCCAGCTCATCGGCACCGCGCCCGAGCTGATCCGCTATTTTATGGAGATCCGGGGCATAGGCCTGGTGGACGCGCGGCATATGTTCGGCATCGGCGCGGTCAAACAGGAGCAGGCGCTGGATCTGGTGGTGCATTTCGAGCCCTGGGACGAAAACAAGGTTTACGACCGGCTCGGCGCCGAGCCTCTGTATACCGAGATCCTGGGGATCCAGGTCCCGCTTTATGAGATCCCCGTCCGGCCCGGACGCAACCTGGCCGATATCCTTGAGCTTGCCGCGCGCACCAACCGCGGACGAAAGATGGGCTATAACGCCGCGCAGGCGCTGGTGGAGCGGCACGATCGGATGGTGGATCAGGGATGAACGACATACAGAGAAACGCGTTTCTCTCCGAACTTCGCCGCAGGTGCCCCGAACTGACGATCCGGGAAAAGGAGCCGATGTCGCGGCACTGCTCCTTCCGCATCGGAGGGGAGTGCGATGCCATGCTTTTCCCGTCGACGGTTGAGGAGATCCGCGCCGCGGCCGAACTGCTCGCCTCAGCCGGGGAAAAGCCGCTCGTCATCGGAAACGGCACGAATCTGCTGGTGACCGACGCCCCCCTGCACCGGATCGTGCTCCGCATGGGAGAGCCTTTCTCCGCCGCGCGGACAGAGGGGGAGTCCGTAAGCGCCTGCGCGGGGATCACGCTTGCCCAGCTGGCCGTGTCCGCGGCGCGCGCGGGACTGGGCGGCCTGGAATTCGCCCACGGCATCCCGGGAACGCTCGGCGGCGCGGTGGGCATGAACGCCGGAGCCTACGGAGGCGAGATGAAGGACGTGGTCACGTCGGTGACGTATCTCGACGACGAGCTGTGTCTGAGAGAAACCGGAGACGCCGACATGAGCTACCGCCGAAGCCGGTTTTCCGACACCGGGGACATCATTCTCTCGGCGCGCCTCGCCCTTCATGAGGACGATCCGGAGGCGGTCCGGGAACGAATGCGGACGCTGCTGGAGCGCCGCCGGGCCAGCCAGCCGCTGGAGCTGCCTTCGGCCGGGAGCACTTTCAAACGACCCGCGGGCGGATATGCGGCCGAGCTGATCGACCGGGCCGGACTTAAGGGCTATGCCGTGGGAGGCGCCCAGGTAAGCGAGAAGCACGCCGGCTTTGTGGTCAACCGGGGCGGCGCGACCTTTGACGACGTTATGGCCCTGATCGGGCATATTCGGGAGGAAGTGCTCCGCCTGACCGGCATCGAGCTGGAGACGGAGGTCAAAATCATACGATAGGGCGCGCCGCTTATCCGCGGGGCCGTCCGGGGGAAGAGAACCATGGATTTTCTGATCGTCACCGGCCTTTCCGGGGCCGGAAAGACCCAGGCAGCTCATTATCTGGAGGACCTGGGCTACTACTGCGTGGACAATATGCCCTCGGCGCTGCTTCGGCAGTTCGCGGAATTCTGTATCGACTCTCAGGGCCGGTTCAACAAGGTCGCTCTGGTGGCCGACGTCCGCGCCAGGGAGAGCTTCGACGCGCTGTTCGCCGCGCTGGAAGGCCTGAAAGAGCTGGACTGCACGTTTCGCATCCTTTTCATTGAGGCTCCCGTGGCGGCGATCGTCCGCCGCTACAAGGAGAGCCGCCGCCGCCCGCCGCTGGCGGAGGACGGCATGACCATTGAAGACGCGGTGAAGCGGGAGATAGAGCTGCTGCGCCCCGTGAGGGAGCGGGCCGACTATATCATCGACACCGGCGGCACGACCCTGGCTCAGCTCCACAATGAGATCTGCCGCCTTCTCGCGGAGAAGGAAGGCAGCGCGATGCCCATCAACGTGATCGCCTTCGGCTACAAGTACGGGATCCCCCTGGAGGCGGACCTGGTGCTGGATGTCCGATTCCTGCCCAATCCCTTTTATGTGGAAGAGCTCAAACCGCTCAGCGGACTGGACGGCGCTGTTTTTGACTATGTGATGGGGCATCCCGTGACGGAGGAGTATCTGAAAAAGCTTACCGATTTCCTCAATTTCCAGCTTCCGAGATTTCGCGATGAGGGCAAGCCCTCGCTGACCGTGGCCGTCGGCTGTACCGGCGGGCGCCACCGCAGCATCACCATTGCCCGCGCGCTGACGGACATCCTGACGAAGCAGGGAGAGGACGCCCGGCTCATCTGCCGCGATCTGGGAAAGGCGGCGGACTATGTCTGAGCGATCCTCCCGCTCGCCGAGGATCGTCGCCATCGGCGGCGGGACCGGCCTGTCCACCATGCTGCGAGGACTGAAGCATTTTTCGTCCAATATCACCGCCGTGGTCTCCATGGCCGACAACGGCGGGGGAAGCGGCGTGCTTCGCCAGGAGCTGGGCATGCCCCCTCCGGGCGACGTGCGCAACTGTCTTCAGGCACTGGCCAATACCGAACCCACCATGGAAGCGCTGCTGGCCCACCGGTTTCGGGACGGCAATCTGCGCGGTCAGAGCTTCGGAAACCTTTTTCTGGCCGCGCTCAACGAAATGAGCGGCAGCTTCGATGAGGCCGTGGCCCGCATGAGCGAGGTGCTGGCCATCACCGGGCGCGTGCTGCCCGTGACCAACGAGAAGGTGGACCTGGTCGCGGATTTCGACGACGGAGCCACCGTCGTGGGACAGATCCAGATCGCCGGATACAGAAGCGGTACGGACAGGAGGATCCGGCGCGTGTATCTCTCCCCGGAGCGGCCTCCGGCCGTGAAGGGCTGCCTGGAGGCGCTGGAAAAGGCGGATCTGATCCTCCTGGGGCCCGGCAGCCTTTATACCAGCGTTCTTCCCAATCTGGTCGTGGAAGGGATCAGCGAAGCGATCCGCTCGTCCCGCGGCGCGAAGGTTTACATCATGAACCTGATGACCCAGGAGGGAGAGACGGCCGGATACACGGCGTTCGATCATGTCCGCGCGCTGTTCGACCACGGCGGCGACGCGCTGTTCGATCACTGCCTGATCAACGACCTGCCCGTACCTCCCGAGGCTCTGGAGCTTTACCGCCGGGAGGGCTCCGCGCCGATCTCGGTGGATGTGACGGCGCTGGCGCGTATGGGCGTGCGGGCCGACTTTGCTCCGGTGGCGGATTTTGCCCACGGCCTTGTCCGCCATGACCCGATGGCGCTTGCCCGGGCGATCATGGATCTGTACCACCGCATTTCCCCGACAAGGATCTACTGAAACTACCGTTTTCCTGTGAGGCGACGTCCATGTCTTTTTCCTCAGAAACCAAAGACGAGCTCTGCCGCGTCGGCCTGAGCCGGTCCTGCTGCGCCCTGGCCGAGGCCTACGGAGTGCTGCTCTACTGCCATACCTTCGACAGGCGCGAGATCCGTGTGATCACGGCGGGAGAAGGGTTCGCGCAGCGGCTGCCCCGCCTGTTCCGCAGAGCGTTCGGCCTGAGCTTCGACCGTGTGCCTGCGGAAGGGGCGGGAGGGAAGAGGACCTTTCTTATCACCGATCCGGAAAAGCTCTTTGCCGTCAGCGCCGCCTTCGGGCAGGAAAACGATTTTACCCACCATATCAATTTCGGCGTGCTCGAGAACGACTGCTGCCGCGCGAGCTTCCTGCGCGGCGCGTTTCTCGCCGGAGGCAGCATCATCGATCCCGAGAAGAGATACCATCTGGAGTTCTTTACCGCGCACGCCGCGGTCAGCCGCGAGGTCTATTCCCTGATGCTGGAGATGGGACTGTCGCCCAAGGATTCCCGGCGCGGCGGAAGCGCGCTCACATATTTCAAGCAGTCCGAGGCCATCGAGGACGTGCTGACGACCATGGGCGCCCCGCTGGCCGCCATGGGAGTCATGCAGGCCAAAATGCAGAAGGACATGCGCAACGCCGTCAACCGCCGCGTCAACTGCGACAGCGCCAACGCCGACAAGATCGTGGCAGCCAGCCGGGAACAGCTTGAGGCGATCCGTGAGCTGGACCGGCTTTACGGTCTCACCACGCTGCCGGATACGCTGCAGGAGACGGCCATGCTGCGCATCGCGAACCCCGAGGCGAGCCTGATAGAGCTCTCCCGGCTGGCTGACCCTCCCGTGTCCAAGAGCTGCATGAGCCACCGTCTGAAAAAGCTGTTATCCTATAAAGGTGAGTAGCATGTCCTTCGTTCATCTGCACGTACATTCGGAATACTCTCTGCTGGACGGCGCCTGCCGCATCGGCGATCTGGCCAAACGGGCCAAAGAACTGGGGCAGACGGCGCTGGCGGTCACCGACCACGGCGTCATGTACGGCGCGGTGGCCTTTTACCGCGCCTGCCTGGCCGAGGGCGTTCGACCCATCATCGGCTGCGAGGTCTATGTGGCCCCCCGGTCCCGCTTCGACAAGGAGCACGGGCTCGACAACGCCTATTCCCACCTTATCCTTCTGTGCAAGAACGACGTGGGATACCGAAACCTGTGCTACCTGGTATCCTGCGGCTTTACGGAGGGGTTTTATATCCGCCCGCGCATTGACTGGGAGCTGCTGCGCGCTCACGCCGAAGGACTCGTCTGCCTGTCCGGCTGTGTGGCGGGCTATATCCCCCGCAGGCTGATCGAGGACGATTACGACGGCGCGCTGAGCAAGGCGCTGGAGCTTAAAGAGCTTTTCGGAGAAGACTTTTTCCTGGAGATCCAGGATCACGGAATGGCTGAGGAACACAAAGCCGCGGCCGGCCTGCGCCGCCTGTCCCGGGAGACGGGAATACCGCTGGCCGCCACCAACGACGCGCATTATGTCCGCCGGGAGGACGCCCACAATCAGGACGTTCTCATGTGCATACAGACAGGAAAAACCGTGGATGACCCGGACCGGATGAAATTCGATTCCGAGGAGCTCTACCTGAAGAGCGAGGAAGAGATGCGCGCCCTGTTTCCCGACGACGGGGCGGCGGTGGACGTCACCGCCGAGATCGCCGAGCGCTGCCGCTACGATTTTGAGTTCGGACACTACCACCTGCCGGAATTCGCCCTTCCCGAGGGAGAGACGGACAGTTTCGCGTATCTGGAGCGTCTGTGCCTCGAAGGGTTCACGCGCCGGTACGGCGAGGGCACGCCCGGGATGCGCGCTCAGCTGGAGTATGAGCTGAATATGATCCGGCAGATGGGCTTCGTGGACTATTTCCTGATCGTGTGGGATTTTGTCCACTTCGCCAAAAGCGAGGGGATACCGGTCGGACCGGGCCGCGGCAGCGCCGCGGGAAGCATGGTCAGCTACACGCTGGGCATCACGGACGTGGACCCCATACGGTATTCTCTGTTTTTCGAAAGATTCCTCAACCCCGAGCGGGTCAGCATGCCGGACATCGACATGGACTTCTGCGTCCGGCGCCGCGGAGAAGTAATAGATTATGTCAACAGAAAATACGGTTCCGACCATGTGGCGCAGATCGTGACCTTCGGCACGATGGCCGCGCGCATGGCCATACGCGACGTGGGCCGCGCGCTGAACATCAGCTACGCCGAGTGCGACGCGGTGGCCAAGCAGGTGCCCATGGCGCTGAACATGACTCTGGACGAGGCGCTCAAGATCTCCAAGCCTCTCAGGGATCTCTATGACGGGGACGAGAAGCTGCGCACACTCATCGACACGGCAAAAGCGCTGGAGGGCATGCCGCGCCATTCCTCCACGCATGCCGCCGGCGTGGTCATTACCCAACGGCCGGTTTACGAGTATGTTCCGCTCGCCAAAAACGATGAGAGCGTCGTGACCCAGTATACAATGACCACTCTTGAGGAGCTGGGTCTGCTGAAGATGGACTTCCTCGGGCTGCGCAACCTGACCGTGCTGGACGACGCGGAGAAGCTGGTGAAGCGGCATCATCCCGGCTTTTCGGTGGCCGATGTGCCGGTGGACGACGTGAAGACCTTCGATATGCTCGCGGCGGGGAAGACCTCGGGCGTGTTCCAGCTGGAGTCGGCGGGCATGACCGGCGTGTGCACGGCCATACGCGCCAAGAGCATAGAGGATATCACGGCCATCATCGCCCTTTACCGGCCCGGCCCGATGGACTCGATCCCGAAATTCATCGAGTGGTCTCAGCATCCCGAGAAGATCCGCTACAAGCATGAGAGTCTTCGGGCGATCCTGGAGGTGACCTACGGCTGTATCGTCTACCAGGAGCAGGTGATCGAGATCTTCCGTTCCCTGGCAGGCTTTTCCCTGGGCCAGGCCGACAACATACGCCGCGCCATGTCCAAGAAAAAACACTCCGTCATCGACGCGGAGCGGGTATCGTTCATCCACGGCGACCCTGCGCGCGGTATCCCCGGCTGTGTCGCCAACGGGATCCCAGAGGAGACCGCCGACAGTATTTACGACGAGATCCTGGATTTTGCCAGTTACGCTTTCAACAAGGCCCACGCCGTCAGCTACGCGATCGTGGTCTACCGTACGGCGTACATGAAATGCCACTGGCCGCGTGAGTATATGGCCGCCCTGCTCACCAGCGTGCTGGGCAGTTCCGTGAAGGTGGCCGAATACATCTCCGAGTGCCGGGACATGGGCATCCGGCTCCTGCCGCCGGACGTCAATGAATCCGACGCGGATTTCACCGTATCCGGAGAGAATATCCGCTTCGGCCTGGTAGCCATCAAGGGCATCGGCTGGGGCTTCATTGAGGCGCTGATGCGTGAACGGCGGGAAAACGGTCCCTTCCGTACGCTGGACGAATTCTGCCGGCGCATGAACGGCAAGGATTTCAACCGCCGGGCAGCGGAATCGCTCATCAAGGCGGGGGCTTTTGACTCGCTGGGATTCCGGCGCAGCGCCATGCTGAAGGCATGCGGCCAGATCGTGGACTCGGTGGCCGATGAGACGCGGCGCAATATCTCGGGACAGATGGATCTGTTCGGAATGGGGGAGGACGAGACCTCCGTTCAGACGGTCCCGCTGCCGGATATTCCGGAGTTCTCCCGGCGGGAGCTCATGGCCATGGAACACGAGACCACGGGGCTGTACCTGACCGGTCATCCGATGGACGAATACCGCGAAAAGGCGCGGAGGGCCGGAGCCGTGTCGATCGGAGCGGTGCTCGCGGATCTGGCCGAGGAACACCCCGCGCGCTTCCGGGACAATCAGGAGATCACTCTGGCGGGCGTCGTGGCCTCTGCCAAGACACGCACGACGCGGAACAACTCGCTGATGAGCTATATAACCCTGGAGGACGATACAGGCTCCATAGAGCTTATCGCCTTCCAGCGCGCGCTGGATAACGGGGGAGGATATGTGGCGGACGCCGCGGCTCTCCTCGTTCGCGGGAGGATCTCTCTGCGGGATGAGAAAGAGCCGCAGCTCATGGTGGATTCGATACGGCCGCTGAGCGATCTGGACGTTCCCGGGGAGCGGCCGGGCGTTCCGGAACGGGCCGGCGTACCCGACCCCAAGCCGCGGACCCTTTATGTCCGCATCCCGGGACGAAGCGATCCTCTGTTCCGAAAAGTCGAGCTGCTGCTGACCATGTTCCCGGGAAAAGAGCGGATGGTGCTCTACTTTGAGGACACAAAGAAGAAAGCGGCCGCACCCTGCCTGATCCACGAGGCGCTGGTGGCCGAGCTCACCGAGCGCTGCGGGAAGGAAAACGTGGTCGTAAAGTGAACCGGGATGACCCCTGAAAGAGGGGACGGCAAAAAGAGAAAAATACATCTTGCATTCGGGCAGATCGTCTGCTATTATTATAAAGCTGTTCAAAAGCCGGGGCGAACCCGGCGACGGCAGATCCAACAAAAGGGAGGTGCAGCGCATCATGGCGAAGTGCGATTTCTGCGATAAGGGCGTTTCCTTCGGCATCAAGGTCAGCCATTCTCACCGCCGTTCCAACCGTGCCTGGAAGCCCAACGTCAAGCGCGTCAAGGCCATCGTCGACGGTACTCCGAAGCACGTTTATGTGTGCACCCGCTGCCTCCGCAGCGGCAAGGTCACTCGGGCCGTCTGAGATCTTTCATAACGGAAAGCTCTCGCATGAGCCGCCCCCTGGTGAAGGGGGCGGCTCATGCGTTTATGAGACAGTACGGGAAAGAACCAAAAAGAAGGGGGCCTCCGGGGGGAACATGGTTCCCGCCCGGAAATCGCGCCGGCGGCAGCCGGTAATCAGACTTCCGCAGAAGTCTGCGCGATTAGTATGCTTCCCGAGTTTAACCATAAGGAAACGGGAAAGTTTCTCGACAGCAGAATGTAAATTACTTTATTGTCATTTCGAACCGGTGTGCACACCGGTGAGAAATCTATACCCTTCTTTTCGGAGGCATCTATGAAGATCATCACCAACATTGCCATCCGTTTCTTTGATATCCTTTTCTCCGCCATGGCCATCATCGTGCTCCTGCCCTTCATGGTCCCCATCATGATCGCCCTGAAGCTCACCGGCGAGCACGACATCTTTTATGCCCAGATGCGCGTGGGAAAAGGGGAGAAGGAATTTCCGCTTCTCAAGTTCGCCACCATGCTGCGCAATTCCCCCAATCTCCCCGGCGGACTGTTCACGCAGAAGAACGATCCCCGCATGCTTCCCCTGGGCAAGTTCCTGCGTAAGACGAAGATCAACGAGCTGCCCCAGCTTTGG
>CACXMX010000046.1:12213-12673 GCA_902768805.1 Oscillospiraceae bacterium | reverse complement strand
GGTGTAGGCGTCCGCGCCGATCTTGTCGGCGAACTCCTGGGTGATGGGGGCGCCGCCCACCATGACCTTCACCTTGCTGCGCCACGGCGCGGCGTTGATAGCGGCCACGGTCTGCTCCAGAGCGGGCATGGTGGTGGTCAGCAGCGCGGAACAGCCGATGATCTTGGTGTCGGGGTTCTCCTCATAGGTGGTGAGGAACTTCTCCACGGGCACGTCCACGCCCAGGTCGATGATCTCGAAGCCCGCGGACTCGATCATCATGGCCACCAGGTTCTTGCCGATGTCGTGCAGGTCGCCGGCCACGGTGCCGATGATGACCTTGCCCAGAGCGCCGGCAGCGCCGCTGGCCAGGTGGGGCTTGAGAACGTCAACGCCCTTCTTCATCGCGCGGGCGGAAACCAGCATCTCAGGAACAAAGATCTCGTTGTTCTTGAACTTCTCGCCGACTTCGTCCATAGCG
>CACXMX010000046.1:0-12207 GCA_902768805.1 Oscillospiraceae bacterium | reverse complement strand
ACCGTTGTCCAGAGCTTCCTGAACAGCCGCGCCAACCAGCTTGGCCTTGCCGCGTACTACCAGATCAAATACTTCGTTCGCCATTGTTTTTTCCTCCTCAGAAATTTCGTATGTATTTTTTGTTTTTCTTACTCTTCAGCGGGGATTCGTCCTCCCCCTCCTCGACACTTACTTTAACACATGCAAACTCGGATTGCCACGTTCAAACATAATGAAATAAAAGTCTCATTTCCTATATTTTGTAGGATGATTATTTCTTTACTTTCTCTTTTCCGCTATTTCATTTTGCAAAGCCGATCATCGAAAAAGCATTGAGGAATCAGTATTTCCCGATCGGCGGCTCCACATAGTCCGGAAGAGGGCATGTATAGTGACCGCCATTTTTGGCGAACAGCTCCCTTTTGGCGCGCTCGATCCGCGAGGGGTCTTCCATCGTGCGCAGCGCGGCGAGCGCCAGGACCTTCGCGGCTGTGAGCAGGCCCTTGTCCCCGATGGGGCTGTTAGAGAAGGCCGTGTTCTGCCAGCTGTGGCCCACGTTGCCTATACAGGCGGTGGCAACGCTCAGATTCACCGTGGGAACGGCGTAGCCCACGTCGCCCACGTCCGTGGAGCCGGACTCGTACCGGCGCTCCGACGGGTCGAACGGCCGCACCGTGCCGGCCAGAGGCCGCTCGAGCAGCGCCTCCGCCCGCTCCGGTCCGTATTGCTCGGTGAGATCCTCCCGGATGCTCCTGAGCATGTTCCGGCTGTAGGTGCGCAGGAAGCTCGCGGCCAGGGCGTAATCCTCCTCGCTCCACTTCGGCGCCCCCACCTCCTCCAGGCAGGCGCTCACCAGCTCCGCCAGCGCGCGGTTGGCCGTGTAGTCGGAGAAGGCCATGGTCACCTCATAGTTCATCACGGTCTCGGTCATCAGGGCGGCGCCTTTGGCGATGTTCACGACACGCGCGAACAGCTCCTGCACCTGGGCCACCTTGGGCGCGCGGACCTCATACTTGATCACGGCGTGGGCCGGGACCACGTTCGGCGCGGTGCCGCCCGCGTCGGAGTAGGCGTAATGTACGCGCGCCTCGTCGATCATGTGCTCGCGCAGATAGTTCACGCCCACGTTCATCAGCTCGGCCGCGTCCAGCGCGCTGCGCCCCAGATGCGGCGCTCCTCCCGCGTGGGAGGCGACTCCGTCAAAGGTGAAATTGGCCCCCATGATGGCCACGCAGCCCTTTCCGGACACCGTGTTCTCCGTGCCCGGATGCCAGGTGTAGGCAAAATCCACGTCGTCGAAGCACCCCGCCCGGGCGATGAACTGCTTGGAGCCCGCGCCCTCCTCGGCAGGGCAGCCGAAATACACGATCGTGCCGTCCTTCCCCTCGGCGGCCAGATATTCCTTCACGGCCAGCGCCGCCGCCAGGCTCCCGACGCCCAGCAGGTTGTGTCCGCAGCCGTGTCCCGGCGCGCCGTCGCACACCGGTTCCTTCTCCGGACGGCCCGCCTCCTGGCTGAGAGCGTCCAGTGCGTCGTACTCGCCCAGAAAGGCCGCCACAGGCTTCCCCGAGCCGCTGCTCCAGGACGCGCGGAACGCCGTAGGGATCCCGGCGATGCCCGTCTCTACCGAGAAGCCGCTCTCCTCCAGAACGCGGATCAGCGCCGCGGAGGAGCGGTGCTCCTCATAGGCCAGCTCGGCGTAGCCCCAGATCTCGCGGGCCAGCGCCGTGATCTTCTCCGCGTTGGCGTCGATGAACCCGCCGACAAACTCAAGCTGTGTCATTTCCGGTCCTCCGTACAATTATAATAGTACCCTCTGCGGAACATCTTACAGGACCTTGCTCAGGAAATCAATGGCCCGCGCGCTCCGCGGACTGGTGAAGAACTCCTCGGGACTGCCCTCCTCCTGCACGATGCCCTCGTCGATGAAAAGGATCCGGTCGGATACCTCCCGGGCGAAGCCCATCTCGTGGGTCACGTTCAGGATCGTCATGCCCGAGCGGGCCAGATCCGCGATGACGTTGAGCACTTCCTTTACCATCTCGGGGTCCAGCGCGGAGGTCGGCTCGTCAAAGAGCATCACCTCCGGGTCCATGGCCAGCGCGCGCACGATGGCCAGGCGCTGCTTCTGCCCGCCGGAGAGCTTACGCGGATACTCGCCGCGCTTGTCCAGCATGCCTACGCGCCGCAGCAGCTCGTCGGCCCGGTCCTCTGCCTCGGCCCTGGGGATCTTCTTTTCCAGGATGGGAGTAAGGGTGATGTTGTCCAGCACCGTCATATGGGGAAACACATTGAAGTTCTGGAACACCATCCCGATGCGCTGCCGGTATTCGGCGATGTTCTTCGTTTTGGTGATGTCCTCGCCCCGGAACAGGATGCTGCCGGAGGTGGGCTCCTCCAGTCGGTTGAGACAGCGCAGGAATGTGCTCTTCCCGCTGCCGGAGGGCCCGATAATCGACACCACTTCTCCCGGCTTCACGTCCACGCTGATGCCGCGCAGCACCCGGATGTCGCCGAAGTCCTTGTGCAGGTCCACGGTGCGGATGATGGGTTCAGTCACTGGCCTTCAGCCTCCTTTCCATGCGGCGCACGGCCCAGGAGAGGACCGTGGTGACGAACAGATAGATCATGCCCGCGATCAGCAGCGGCTGTATCGACAGAAAGGTGGTGGACTGCACCGTGCGGTAGGATGTGGTGAGCTCCGGGATAAAGAACACCGAAGCCAGCGACGTGCCCTTCACCTCGGCGATGAACTCGTTGCACAGCGCGGGCAGGATGTTCTTCACCGCCTGCGGCAGGATGATCTTCCGCATCATGTTCGTCTCGGAAAGGCCAAGACTGCGCGCGGCCTCCCACTGCCCCGGGTCCACCGCGGCGATGCCCGCGCGGATGATCTCGGAGATGTAGGCCGAGGCGTTGATGATCAGCGCCACCAGGATCGCCGCCGTGTCCGACATCTGAAAGGGCATGATCTTGGGCAGCATCAGCCAGAAAAAGTACAGCTGCAGCAAAATCGGCGTGCCGCGCAGGATCTCGATATATACGCCGGCCGCCGCGTTGAACACCCGGATACGGCTCATGCGCAGGATCGCGATCACCAGCCCCAGCACCGTGCCGAAGAGCACCGTCGCCGCCGCCAGCCACAGCGTCCCGCCCAGGCCCTTGAGGAACACGGGGTAGAACCTGACCAGGATCTTTATGATTTTATCCATCTGCTTCCCCTTTTGAGAACCGCCCCCCGCGCACGCGCGCGGGGGGCGGAGAAACGGTATGTTCCGCCCTGCGGCGGATTAGGGGGAACTTTATCCCCCTACGGCCTCAGTTGGCGTCCAGTCCGAGGGACCGGGCGTATCCGGAGTACTCCTCGTACCACTGATTGGTCTTGCCCTCGGCGAGCAGCTCGTCGATGCACTGATTGACGAAATCCGTGAGCTCGGTCTCGCCCAGGGGAATGCCCACGCGGGTGCCCTGGGTAGACTCGTCGATCTTGAAGCGGAATTCGTTGGCAATGGCCAGTCCGCCGTTGGCGTCGGCGTACAGCTGCCCGTTGTTGATGTCGCAGGCGCAGGCGTCCGCCTTGCCCTCCTTCACCATCAGGAAGCCGTCCGTCATGGAGGAGACGACCTTGAATTCCTTATAGGTGGGGATCTGGTCCTTTACGAAGCCTTCCTGCACGCTGCCGCTCTGGGTGACGATGACCGCGAAGGCCAGGGACTCGGCCGTGGGATACTTGTCCGCGTCCTCCTCCCGTACCAGCAGACCGTAGTTGGAGGACTCGTTCTCGTCGAAGCGGTAGCCCTTCGACAGGTTCATGCTCTCGGCACGGGCGGGAGAATAGGCCAGCGCGGAGATCGCCAGGTCGTATTTCCCTTCCGTTACGCTGGCCAGCACCGCCGAAAACTCCAGCGGGACGAGACGCAGCTCCACGCCGAGCTTTTCGGCGATGTATTTGGCGATCTCGATGTCCATGCCCACGTACTGCTCGTCGCCCTGCTTGCTCGAGTCGATGAACTCATAAGGAGCGAAGTACGGCTCGGTGCACACCTCGATATACCCGCGCTCCTTGATGGCCTCCAGCCGGTTGGCCGGGAGCTTCTCCTTGCTTCCGCTGCCGCAGGCGGCAAGCGCCAGGGCGAATATCAGCGCCAGTACGAGCGCGATGATCCTTTTCCGGTTTTTCATAATAAGGCTCCTCCTGCTTTCTATGTTATGGCTGCATTATAGCCGCAGAGGAGCCTTACGTCAATACTTTAGCGTACTGATTTGGTGTTATTGTAAAGTGTCACAAAACCGCGCCGCCTGCGCGGGGAGAATTCATCACCTGTTCCCCGCGGCCGCTCTGCCCTTGCGGATGGTGCCGAGCTGGCGCTTCAGCGCCGTCAGCTGCGGGCGGTTGGGCCCGGAGCTCAGCTCATGGGTGAGATACAGCGGCTCGATCTCGTCGAGCAGCCGCACGCACCGCGGCTCGGTCCAGGGGCGGTGCCGGTCGATGCTCTCTATATGCGGATACTCCATGAAAAACGCCTCAAAGTAGTCCGAAGGGAAGTTTTCCGGCAGCTTTCCCGTGTGCTTTCGGACATAGGCGCCGCTGAGACTCTGGTGGAAGTGCAGCCCGCGCACGCTCTTGGCCAGTTCTCCGTGGGCGCGGTACAGCCCGAGGATATACTCAATTCCCTCCGCCTGAGTGCACAGAGCGGGATTCGTGTTCATCAGGTGTCCCGTATCCAGCATGATCCCCTTACGCGGATAGTCGATCCGCGAGAGCAGATATTCCGTCTCGGCGGGATCCAGGAACGTGAAGCCCGGCCACCACTGGTTTTCCACCAGGAAGTCGAAGGTGGGCTCCACGCCGCGCAGCAGCTCGTTGATAAACTCTATGGCCCCGTCCAGCACCTCCCGGTTCGTATGCAGCCAGCGGTAGGTATACCCCTCCTCCAGCGAAACGTCGGAGACATGGAACACGGTATAGGGCGTGTTCATCGACAGGGCAAATTCCAGGTCCTGCCGGAAAAAGCGCATCAGGTCCTCGGGCTTCGTGCCCGGATAGGCGCGCCCCACCATCTCCCAACTGCCGTATTTGCGCAGGAGCTCCTTCTCGTTCCCCCGCCAGAAGTCCAGCCAGTCGGGGTAAAACACGAGATGGTAGCCCGCGAGCAGCTCCTTCGGGAACGTCGTGTCCAGATCCACCGGGTCCACGATGCCCTCGATGCCGTCGAGCCCCAGCGCGCGGATCTTCCGCCCCAGGGCGTCCCAGCTCCCGTAGGGAGCGATGCAGTAGGAGCATATGGGGAAATTGATGCTTTGGATCATGGCTCATCCTCTTTTCCGAACGAGAATGCAGATGTTTTTATACTTCCTGCGCTTATTATAGTAGATATGATCGGAAAAAAGCAATCCGGGACAGGGGACGGTTCCCTGTCCCGGATTGCTTTTTTCATCGGTTCCGTTCCCTTGCCCTGCGGAACCTCCATTCGGTCCAAAGCTCCAGCCCGAGGGGCATCAGGCAGAACACCGCGTACCCCAGGTAAAAGACATAGCTCATCACCGTGACCGGCGTCCATAAAAGCCGCGGGTCGTAGATCATGCGCGTCTGCCGCAGCAGATACCCCATATACGTCACCGTAAGGCACGCGAACAGACCGATCACATAGGCCCGGTCCCGGTTGTCGAAGCGGTAGATGGAAAACGCCGTCCGCCCCCGCAGCACGCTGCCCCGGCTCCGCATGGAGTCCGACGCCACCTTCAGTGCCCCGATGGTCCAGCTGATCAGCATGGAACCCACCCGCACGCAGTTCACGACACGCCGGAACAGGCTCCCCTGATCCATGCCGCGGCCTATTCCCCGCTGCGCCGTATTGATCCTCCGACCCTCGTTCTTGATCCGCGGCACCATGCGCAGCAATATCGCCAGGAACAGGCTCAGCCGCGGGCTCATCTTCCCGAACAGATACACCACCTTGTCCGTGGTGAACACCGAATACACACAGCTCAGCCATATCATCACGCCCGCGATCACAAAGCCCAGCACCAGCCCGTACACCATTGATTCGAGCGTGAGCCGGTTGCCCACGAAGTTGATGCCCAGCTCCGTCATGCCGAAGTGATGATAGGCGCTGTAGTACAGGGCGTACACCGCCGCAAGCGGGATCAGCACGCAGTTGAAAACGACGGCCTTCCATTTGTTTCTCTTCACGCTGTAGGCGAAGGCGCAAAGATAGGAGATACCGAGAAAGATGGGATGCTTAAAAGAGATCATCCCGAAGAGCACGGCGGCGAAGTAGAGCAGGTTCACCGCCGGATGGCAGGCCTCAAATCCCATCTTCGCTCTCCATCATCCCGTACTGCGTCTTCACGCGCTCCAGTTTCTCCAGGATCGCGTTCCCGAAGAAGAACAGCGTTATAAAACTGCACAGCCCCTGCATCACGTTAACCGGGAACCCGGAGAGATAGATCGGCAGCATGTTCTCCCACGTGAACTTGGTGGCGATGATCGTCACCGTGCTGGTATCCAGCAGAGGCCCGATGAACAGCACCGTGCACACGAAGCAGTACACGCCCATCACCCAGTTTTTCCGCGCCAGCCGCCCCTCGGCAAAGCCGAGGCCCGAGAGCACCCCCGCCATGCCGTAAGCCATCATCTGCCAGGGTGTGAACGGCCCCTGTCCGTAGAAAAAGTCGCTGCCCAGCGCGCCCAATGCGCCAACGATGAACCCCGTCTCCGGTCCGAAGGCGATGCCCGCGAGCATGATCACCGCGAAAGTGGGCTTGAAGCTCGGCAGCGGCACCGCCACGCGCGCGATGGTGACCAGCGCGGCCATCACCGCCACAGTGACCAGCTCCCGCGGCCGGGGCCGGCGCCCCTCGAACGCCATGAAGAACGGGACAAGGATCTCCAGCGCCACCACCGCGCTGAGCAGGTAATAGCTCCGCCCCGGCAGCCGCATCCCCAGCAGCAGCGTGGCAGGGATCACGGCGAGCAGCATCACGAACATCACGATCTGCGACTTCTTCATGCGAGCGCCTCCCGGTTCGCGCCGTACAGCGCGATCACGTCCTCCGCCGTCACCGCCTGCGAGAACACATGGCGGCTCATGCGGTTGGCCGCGGTGGTATAAAAGCTGTTGCTGCCGAAGAAGCGCCGCGGCGTGTCGGTGGTGAGGATCTGCCCGTCGAAGAACATGCTCACCATGTCCGCGTACCGGGCGCAGAACTCCACGTCGTGCGACACCATCACCACAGTGACGCCCTTTCGCTTCAGCTCCGAGAGGATCCCGGCGAAGGTCTCCTTGAAAAAGCTGTCGATGCCCTTGGTGGGCTCGTCGAGCAGCAGCAGCCGCGGCTCGGTGAGCAGCACCTTGGCCAGCGCCGCCCTCTGCTGCTCGCCGCCGGAGAGGTCGTAGGGGTGGGAATCGAGCAGCGGCACGATCCGGCACAGCTCCGCGATTTCCTGCACGCGATCCCTGTCCGCGTTCATCTCAGAGAGATCCTCGCGGACGGACCGCTTTACGAACAGGCTCTTCGGGTCCTGTGGCAGCATCGCCAGGCACCTGCTGAAAAGCTCCGAGGACTTATACTTTTCCACCGGTCTGCCGAAAACCTTTATCTTCCCGCGGTAAGGCCGGTTGATGCCGCAGATCGCCTTGAGTGTGGTGGATTTTCCCGCGCCGTTGCCGCCCACGATGGCGTACAGGCTGCCCGTGGGTACCTCCGCGCTCACGCCGCGCATGATGTCCGGGCTGTCCTTCTCATAGCGGAACCACAGCTCCTTCATCGTAAGAGCGGGCTCGCCGGTCTCCGCGGGGTCCTTTTCCTCGGGGAGACTTTTTGTTTTCGCCCCATTGGGGAAGGTCTCGCTCAGCCAGGTGCGCCCCTCGCGCACCGTGAGCGGGCACTTTCCCTCCGCCCCGGCGCCGTAGAACACCCGCACCGGCGTGGGCATGGCCGTGAACATGGGATTTCGCTGCTCGAACAGCAGCTTTCCTATGCTCCGCGGCACATCGTCGGCGATAACGCGCCCTTCGTCCATCACCACGGCGCGGTCCGCGTGGGGGAAGATGTCCTCGAGCCGGTGCTCGGTGATGATCACCGTGGTACCCAGCTCCAGGTTGATCTTCCGCACGGTGTTCAGAAAGTCCGAGGCCGCGATGGGGTCGAGCTGGCTCGTGGGCTCGTCCAGGATCAGCACCTCCGGCTGCATCGCCATGATGGAGGCCAGATTCAGCAGTTGCTTCTGCCCGCCGGAGAGATTTGCCACGTCCCGGTGAAACCAGTCCTGTATGCCGAAGTAGCAGGCCATCTCCGCCACACGGGCGCGCATGGTCTTTTGGTCGCAGCCCAGGCTCTCCAGCCCGAAGGCCAGCTCGTGCCACACCTTGTCCGTAACGATCTGGTCGTCGGGATTCTGCATCACATAGCCGATCTTCGCGGCCTGGTCCCGTTCGGACAGGGCCCGGATCGGCGCACTGTTGAAGAGGATCTCGCCTCCGCGCTTCCCTGCGGGGGCCAGCACCGGCTTGAGCTGCTTTAATAGCGTGGTCTTGCCGCTGCCGCTGCGCCCGCACAGCACCAGATACTCGCCCCTTTGTATGTCAAAGCTCACGCTGTCCAGGGACAGCTTCCCCTTTGCCGAGGCGTAGGAAAAGCTCAGATCCCTGATCTCGAAATGCGCCATTGAACGGCCTCCTTTATATACAGCACCGTGGGCAGGGACAGAAACACGCAGTAGGCCGCGAAGCCCGCGAGATGTTCTCCCGTCACCGGTGTGATGCGCATGATGGGCGTGTAATCCGCGGCGGTCCCTCCTCCGGCGATCAGCCGCACGATGGCCGCCGCCAGCACCGCCATAACGGACAGAAGTATTATATCCGATGATTTCATTTTCTGCATCCGGAAGCTGCTGCGCTTCTCGGTGCCGTAGCCCCGGGCCTTCATGGAGTCGGCGGTGATAACGCCGCCCTCCAGCGCCCAGGTCATCAGGGCCGACAGCACATTCAGGCTGTCCAGGGCCTTCTCCTTTTTCGTGGCGTTGTCCGCCGCGCCGCGGCCGATGCATTTTCTCGCCCCCGCCAGCTGGGCGACCTTTCGGATCATGTTCGGTACCAGCCGCAGCACCATCAGCAGCAGCAAAGATATCGTGGGGATCACGCCGCCGAAGAGCGTCATGAACTTGTCCGAGGTCATCACCGCGTTGTAGCATCCCGCCCACAGCAGCATCACGATCAGCATCCCCGCGATGGCCATGCCGTATACGAGCGCCTCATAGGTATACGGCCTGCCGAAAACGTAGGTGAGCACCCGCTGCCCGTCGTGGTTCACCAATGGGTTGGCAAAGGTGAGGAGCAGGAACACCGGGACCGACAGCGCCACCGTCTTCAGGCCCCTGGTCCCGCGGAGCAGGCAGTAATACGTCACCGCAAACAGCCCCGAGGCCAGGATGTACAGCGGGTGGAGGATCATGGCCCCCAGGCCGATGGCCCCCACGAAGAAGAAAAAGCCCACCGCCGGATGACATTGGGAAAAGGCGTCGTTTTCTTCCTTTTTCACCACACCGTGCCTCCCAGGTCCGCTCCCAGCCCCACACAGGTATACTCCCACATCACAGCGTCGCCGTTTTGCAGCACATAGGCCGTGCTGCCGTAGTTTGGGAACCACCCGTTCACCTTGAACATCCACCCCGACTCCGCGCCGCAGTCAAACTCATACAGGTGGTTGATCCCCTCCACGTAGTTGGAGTTGTACAGGGGCGTCCAGCTGTATTCTATCTGCAGCCCGTAGGCCTCGCAGGCCCGCTTCGTCACGTCGAAGGCTGTCTCCCCCTCGGCGAAGGGCACCTTCACCGCCGCGAGGATCACGCCGTCCTCGGGCACGAACTCCTGCTTGGCGACCTCCAGCTTGTCCCAGTTCTTAAGGATCGTGTCGCAGCGGATCTCCAGCGTACACTCATATGCCATATCCAGTCGGGCGAGCTCTTCGGACATGGCCGCCAGGCTCGCCGCCTCCCGCTCCGCCGCGCGGTCCGCCTCCATTTTATCCAGTTCCTCGTTGGTGAAGCAGCACTCCGCCACAGTGTTGGCCGCGTGCAGCTGCTTTACCGAAAAGGCATTCAGGCTCACGATCTGCAGCGGGTCAACGGTGAGCGTGTCCTGTACCCAGTTGAGCACCTGCCCCGCCGAAGCCTCTCCCACCGAGCCCCAATACACGTTCACGTTCTGCGCGCCGGTGCGCCGGCTCAGCGAGGCGATGGCGCCCTTCACCTCCACGCTCTTGCCGTCAAAGCGGAGCGTGACGGGCGCGGCCTTTTCGCCCGTGACAAAGGCGAACAGCTCCCCGTTGGACACATCCACGCTGAAGCTTTCGGCGGAGGGGTCCCGCACGGTCATCACCGCCTGCTCCCCTATCGCCAGGGCGCTGCCGGAGGCGACGCGGATCGCGGCCGAGCCGCCCGGCGTACAGGTGATCACGTCGTACTGCCGCAGGGGCGTGTCCTGCTCCACCGGGTAGGTGACGCCGCTGCGCGTCATGTTCACGATGCCGCGCACATCCGCGAGCACCGCGACGTCGGAGCCCCGGTCGCCGAACCAGCCGCGGATGTACCCCACGCCGAGGACGCCGCCCACCACGATCATCGTGATCACGGCGACCATCACCGAATTGGCAAAAAACGATTTCTTCTTCTGCATGGATCCTCTCCTCCTAACGCAGAAATCGATGCATTTAAATACGGATTCTTCCCGGGAAAAACCCAATTACTGCACCCAAAGCCGGAGGCGGAGCACCGCCTCCGGCTTCGTCTGTTGAGTTTTGCTTTACTTCCGGCGCTTCCTGTCCAGCAGGAACGCCAGTATCCCGGCGATGCCCACGGGCGGGGCGATCCACGCCGCGGACAGCTCTTTTTTGTCTTCGTCCACCGCTGCCTCCACGGCGAGAGCGGTTTCTTCCTCTTCCGGGGCAGCCGCAGGCTCCGCGGTCGGCTCTGGCTCCGCCGTGGGTTCGGGTGTCACCGCCGGCTGCGGCGCAGCCTTGGGCAGGCCCAGATCCGTCATGTCGTACAGGCTGGTTTTTCCGTCCAGCATGCGGTAGTAGGCCGTCAGTGCGTAATACGCCTGTTCGGTGGCCATGCCGTCGCGGTCATAGCCCATCAGGTGGCGGAAGCCGCCGCCCTCTACGTAGTAGGCCAGAAGAGCGTCGAGCACGCTGTTCCCGTTCTTGATGAACCTCGGGTCCTTGTCCGCGTCGATGCCGAGGGCCGACAGCGCCGTCAGGATCTGAGAGATGGATTCGCTGGTCGGGACAAGGCCGCCGTCTCCACCAAAGGCGGAGAAGCTGCCGTCCGCATTCTGCATACGGGAGAGCGTATTCAGAGCAACTTCAACGGCTTTGTTGACGTCCTCTCGTTTGCCGTAGTAGGGAGCCAGCGCCTGCAGGCACATGCCGGTGATATCCGAATCGGACATTGTTCCCGTCAGCGCCCAGCCTCCGTCCGGAAGCTGCTGATCCAGCAGGTATTCAATGATCTTCTCGCGGGTCGTCTGGTCCGCTGCGTTGGGATTCGTCGGGATCTCATACTGATTGGAGTCCAGTGCGATCAGCGCCCAGATAGGACCGTTGATGCCCTGCTTCTTCACATAATTCAGATCCGTCAGGCCCATGAGCAGGTTGTGTCCGCCCACATTGGTCACGTCATAGCCCATTGCCGTCAGCGCCAGGATCGTGCGGGAGTTGTCGCTCGAACGCGCCCGGTGCAGCTGTTCATTCTCGTTGGCGTTGGCATTGACGTATTCCACAACACTGTTGTAGAAGTAGTCTTTGTTGACCTTGCGGCCGCTGCGCGCCATGCCGATAGCCATCCAGTCACTGCTGTTGTCCAGATCGCCCAGGCTTTCAATATAATCACCAGTGATCTTGTAGATGTCGCGGCCCTTGGCAGTTTCCTGAAGCTTTGCAAAATCTGCTTCCGCTTTTGTCAGGCGGCCCAGATTGGTGACCAGCGCCTTTTGTAAATCTGTCAGCTTGTCGTAGGCTTCGCGGGCAGCTTTGATAGCCGCTTCGTCGTCCAGCGTGACCGGGGTATTGAGCGCGGCGATCATATCCTCGACTTTGGCCGCGGCCTCTTTGTCCGCATCGGTTGCTTTGAGAAGCGCCAGTTGCCTTTCGGCTTCCGCCAGCGCATTCGCATTTGTGACCAATGCCTTTTGCAGATCTGTCAGCTTATCGTAAGCTTTACGCGCT
>CACXMX010000045.1 GCA_902768805.1 Oscillospiraceae bacterium | reverse complement strand
GTGCCCATATCAACGGTGACTTCGGTGGGCGTGATGGAGACAACATAACCGGAAACAGTGTCTCCGTTATTTATCATTCTGATGGAATCTTCCAGCAGTTCATCAAACGTCTTCTCGGAGTCGGGCTTGACGGCGGGTTCCTCCTCAGCCGCGGGCTCGGCTTCTACGGGAGCGGCTTGTGTGGGGGCGGTCTCTTCGACCGCGGGCGCAGCGACATCCTCTGCAGTGGTCTCTTCCATAATGATTTCGTCGCTCATTTTTTTTACTACCTCCTTTATGATCCTCGGCGGCACCGAAGCGCCGGCCGTGATGCCGATCAAAGCGGCGCCTGCGAGAGCGGAACAGTCCAGCTCTTCGGCGTCGGAAACAAAAACGACCTGCCGACAGTTTTCGCGGCAAAGCTCCGCGAGATGGAGACTGTTGGCGCTGTGCGCGCCTCCGATCACGACCATGGCGTCGCATACGGCGGCCAGCCGGATCGCTTCTCCCTGACGGTCGGCAGTTGCTCCACATATAGTATCAAATAATTCCGCGTTTGTACATCTTTTTTTTATCAAATTTGAGATTTCTATCAGTTTTTTACGCACCTGTGTGGTCTGAAAAACCACGCTCAGCGGCATCGCGGCGTTTTTTCCGTCGGAGTCGAGCCATCGCTCCATCTCCCCGGCGTCCTCGAACACGATCGCGCCGTCGCTCCATCCGCAGATCCCGCGGACCTCGGGATGGTCCCGGTCGCCCACGACCGCGACGAGGCGCCCGGCCTCGGACGCTTTTTGGGCGATCCGGTGGATCCGCCGCACCAGCGGGCAGGTAGCGTCGATGACCCGCGCGTGACGCTCTTCGAGACTCTCGTAAACCGCGCGTCCCACTCCGTGGGCCCGGATCACGATCCTCTCCCCTTCCGGCAGCTCATCCGCTCCGCCGAGGACGCTCATCCCCGCCTTTTCCAACTCCGAAACCGTATCGCGGTTATGGATCAGCTCGCCGAGGCTGAAGCAGGGGCCTTCCTCGAGCGCCTCGCGCGCGATGCGTACGGAGCGCTCCACTCCGAAGCAGTATCCGGCGCTCCGGGCCAGAATATAGCGGGTCATATCGTGTCCTTCAGGGCCATGATCCGGTCCATCAGATCCCGGGCCAGCGGCTCATAGTCGGCGTGGCCGGCTCTGCCGACAGTATACGGCTCGCCGAAGACCACATCGACACGGCGGAACGCCTTTTTGTCGCGGTGGATATATACGGGCACGATGGGCGCCCCCGTCCGGGCCGCCATGCGGATCACGCCGGTTTTGACGGGCTTTACGTCGTCGCCGTGGACTCTGGTCCCTTCCGGAAACGCCAGAAGCTTCTCGCCGTTCTTCAGCACGCGGATGCAGCTTTTGTAGGCCTCGATATCCGCCTCACCGCGGTTGACAAAGATCGCGCCCACGCCCTCCAGGATCTTTCCGAAGACCGGGATGCTGCGCGTCTCCTCCTTGGCCAGAGGATGGCAGCGTTTATCCAGTCCCAGGGCTATGGCAATAATGAAGGGATCGGACCAGTTGGAGTGGTTCGGACAGATCAGCGCGGCCCCTTCGGGGATGTTTTCCAGGCCGATCACCCGGAACGGGTACATTACATGTACCAGGGGCCGGCAGAAACGAAACAGCCGTTCATAGTTTTTCTCTGTGCTCACAGGCAAAACCTCTCTCGTATCATCTCTGCCACGGCGCGGCAGCTTTCCTCGAAATCCATCTCCGTGGTATCCAGAAGCAGCGCGTCCTCCGCCGCCTTGAGCGGTGCCGCCGCGCGGGTGCTGTCGTTTTCGTCCCGCACGGTGAGATCGCGCAGCACGTCCTCGTATTGCACGTCCTGTCCCTTGGCGACAAGCTCGCTGTAACGGCGGCGGGCCCTTGCCTCCGGCGACGCGGTAAGGAAGATCTTCAGCCCCGCGTCGGGCAGGACCACGGTTCCGATATCCCGCCCGTCCATGACCACGTCGTTTTCACGGGCCAGGGAGCGCTGCATCTCCATAAGATACGCGCGAACCTCCGGATGCGCCGACACCCCGGAGGCGTAAAGCGAGATCTCCGGCGTACGGATGCGGGAGGTCACGTCCTCCCCGTCAAGGTACATATGCTGCAGGCCGTCCTCCCCGTAGGCGAGGCGGATGCTGATCTCCGGCAGCATGGCGACGACCGCCGCCTTATCCTTCGGGTCCAGCTTCCGAAGAGCCGCGGCGAGGCCGACCGTACGGTAGATGGCGCCGGTATCCACATAGATGAATCCGAACTCCTCCGAGACGCGGCGGGCGATGGTGCTCTTGCCCGCGCCGGACGGGCCGTCGATGGCCACGGATTTTTTACTGTTCATAATGACTCCTTTATCGGTACGGATCTGCCCAGCGCGCTTCCGGTGCTCCAGGCGATCTGAAGATTGAAGCCTCCGGTCCTGGCGTCGAGATCGAGGACCTCGCCCGCGAAATACAGCCCCGGAAGAAGCTTTGAGGCCATCGTGCGCGGCTCCACCTCCGCCACATCCACTCCGCCGGCGGTGACGATGGCCTCCGCCACGGGACGCGGCCGGATAAGCTCCACGGGAAACGCTTTGAGAAGATCCCGGAGCCTCAGCCTCTGCTCGCGGGTGACCGAGTTGACCTTGGTCCTCCCGGGGATGCCGCTGCGTTCCACGATCACCGGGATCATCTTTTTCGGGAGCAGCGCGTCCAGGGCGTTGATCAGATCCCGGTTGGCGTTTTCCGCGAAGTCCCGCAGCAGCCGCTCATCCAGCTTCTCCGGCGTCAGGGCGGGCTTCAGGTCGATCTCGAGGCGGTATCTCTTTCCGTCCGGCCGCATCCATGTGCTCGCCGAGAGCATCAGCGGTCCCGAAACTCCGAAATGCGTGAAGAGCATCTCTCCCTGTTCACGAAACAGCAGCTTCCCGGCCTCGAAAAGGGAGAGCGTCACATTTCGCAGCGACAGGCCCTGAAGCCTGGCGCAGACCTCCTCCCCTTCCCACGGGACCAGGGAGGGCCGCGTCTCCCGGATCGTGTGGCCGGCGCTCCGCGCCAGGACGTAGCCGTCGCCGGTGGATCCGGTGGCGGGATAGGAAAGTCCGCCCGTGCAGATCGCGGCGGCGCGGCAGGGGTAATCGCCCCCGTCCGTACGCACGCCGGATACGGCCCCGTCCTCCGTAAGGATGCGCACGACCTTCTCCCGGACGAATCTCACGCCGGAGCGCTCCGCGGCGCGCGCGAGCGCGTCCGCCACGTCGCCGGCCTTGTCCGACACAGGAAAGACCCGTCCGCCCCGTTCCGTCTTGAGCGGTACGCCCTCTTTTTCAAAGAACTCCATGACGGCCGACGGCGGGAAGGCGTAGAGAGCGCTTTTGAAGAATCTGGCGTTGGTACGCACATACTCCAGAAGCTCCTGCGGCCGGCAGTCGTTGGTCAGGTTGCACCGGCCCTTGCCGGTGATGCGGAGCTTTTTCCCCACGCGGGGATTGGGGTCAAACACAACGACCGCGGCCCCTCTCCGCGCGGCGGTAACGGCGGCCATCATTCCGGCCGGGCCCGCGCCGATAACGGCCAGATCAGTCACCGAGCTTTTCATATACGTCGTACTGATTCCAAATGCCCTCCAGATGGTCGAAAATATCCGAAAGGCTGTCGGAAAGGCGGTATCCGATGGCCACGATCAGCGCGTTGATCAGGCTCATGGGCGCCACGAGCGAGTCAAGGAAGGAAACCATGTCGCTCTTGGCGAACAGGTTCACATCCGCCAGGCCCACAAAGGGAGAGGACGGGCCGTCGGTGATCCCGATCACCGTGGCTCCCGCGGATTTGGCGAACTGCATGGCCTTGATGGTGCGCGAGGAGTAGCGGGGATAGCTGATGCCGATGAACACGTCGTCCTCCCGGATGCGGAACACCTGCTCATAAACCTCGCTGACGGAGGTGTCGTGAAGGAGCCTGACGTTGTCGAGCAGCAGGTTCAGGTAAAAGCCCATGAAATTCGCGAGCGACGTGGAAGAGCGCATGCCCACGATATACACGGTCCGCGCCGCGACGATCTTATCCACGGCGCGGTCGAAATCCTCTTTGTTGACCTCTTCGAGAGTGCCGCGCAGCTTTTCGATGTCCGAGGAGAGCACCGTGTCCAGCAGGTTGCCCCCGTCGATCTGCTGACGGGCGACCTCGATGCGCTGCACGGCGGTGAGCCGATTGCGCACCATATCCTGCATGGCGCGGCGCATTCCGGGGTAGCCGTCGTATCCCAGGTCCGTGGCGAAGCGGACGACGGTGGACTCGGAGACGCCCACCGTCTCCCCGAGCTTTCCGGCGGTCATAAACGCGGCTTTGTCGTAATTTGACGAGATATACGCGCTGATCTTGCGCTGGCTCTTGGAAAACTTATGGCTGTCTTTATTGATCTGGGCAAGGATATCCCGTTCCATTTTCCCGTATCTCCATAAAAAGAATCCCCCGTGCGGATGTTCCGCAGGGAGATTTATCATAAGATATTTTTGCAGGAATTGCAAGCAAAACTTGCAGAATTCGCCGTTTCGCTCCGTCACAGAGACCGGATATAACGGATCTCGGCGCTGCTCAGGCGGCGCCAGCGCCCGGCGGGGAGATCGCCGAGTTCCAGCTCGCCCTGCCTCACGCGCATCAGCCGCTCCACCGTGAGGCCTGCGGCGGCGCACATATTGCGGATCTCCCGGTTTTTGCCGTCTGTGACGGTGATGTTCAGCCGCGCGCGGCGGTCCGACGCGCCGAGGATCTCCACTTCTGCGCCTCGGTAATCCACGCCCCGGTAACGGACAGGGGCGGTAAGCCTGTTCGCGCGTTCGGCCGGCTCCTCGCCCCGCACCCAGACTCTGTATGTTTTTTTTACGGCGTGAGAGGGATGCGCCAGGCGGTTGGCTACGTCCCCGTCGTCGGTCAGGATCAGCAGTCCCTCGGACATATAATCCAGCCGGCCGACGGGAAAAAGCCGCACTCCTGCATCCGCGATGAGCTCCGCCACGGTGGGACGCCCCTGCGGGTCGCTCAGCGTAGTGACGCAGCCGCGGGGCTTGTTGAGCATGATATAGGTATGCTCCCGGGCCGGCAGAACAGTTTCTCCGTCCACGCAGACCGTGTCGGTTCCGGGCTCCACATTCTGCCCGGTCATCGCCGGCCGGCCGTTGACCGTTACGCGGCCGGAAAGGATCAGTTCCTCGGCTCTGCGGCGGGAACAGACTCCGCTCTGCGACAGGTATTTCTGCAGGCGCATTTTGCCCCCTCCTTGAGCGTATTTCCGGTTAGGCGCGCGGCCCGGGCAGACAGATCATTTGTCCTTTTTTCCCATCCCGTCGATGCGGTCGAGAATATCGGGCACCATCTCCACGATCCGCTCCATGGTGCCGGAGGGCGGAGGAGCTATGCTGATCATGCGGCAGTTCCCGTCCTTGATGACAAAGAAGCCCACCGGCTCGACCTTCACGCCGGCCCCGTTGCCGCCGGTGAATCTCACATTTTTGCCGCCTTCCGTGCCGCCTGTGGCAAAGCCGAAGCTCACCCGCGAAACGGGGATCACGGTGATGCCGTCGGGCGTCACGATCGGGCTGCCGATGATCGTGTTGGTGTCCGTCAGCTCCCGGATACGGCTGACCGCGGACTCCATAAGCTCATTCATCCTGCTGTCTTCCATTGTCGTCCTCCCTTTGCGCCAAAGCCGCAGCTTTTTTCTCTCTGCGGGTCCTGATCTTCCATATAACATATTCCGCGAGGAACATGAAGGCCATGTGCACGAATTTGTACAGCTGTACCGTCACCACGATCCGGAATGCGATCTCCGGAAACGTCCGGGCGAAATCGCAGCCGAGCGCTATATCCCTTCTCCGCAGCCTACATCTGCCGTCGTCGGCGTTCAGCATCTCGGCCGCGGCGCACACCGCGCCGTACCGGAGGGCCGTGTCGTAAGGGTCGCTGCCCGCGACGGTCAGGTGGAGTTTGAGGAAGTCGACCCGGAAGGCACGGAAAAAGCGCCTGAGCGCGTTGAGCGCCATTTTCGCCAGAGCCGCGATCGTGTCGAGATCCCATTTGGTCTTCTCGCGTACGGTGATCGTCTCGTCGACTCCCTGCTCCGCCGTATCGGCCGGCTCGCCCTTTTTCTTCTCTTTTTTCTTCTTCTTTTTGGTCTCGTCGGCTTTCTTTTCGGATCCGGCCGCGTCCTGTTTTTCGCGCTGTTTTTTCTTTTTCCGCTCCGAAGGCGGTTTTTTCGGATACAGCGTAAAACGGAAAGGTCCGGCCTTGACCCGCAGGAAGAGCACACCCTCCTCATATCCCGCGTCCACCCCGTAGGGGACGAAGAATATGAGCAGGATCAGCAGCAGCAGAATGCCCAATATGATCAGCAGGATGCGCCCGACCAATCCCATCACCTCGGAAGAATAGAGTTATTCCATCTCTTCTATCGAAAGCTGACTGTCTTTCCCGGAGGCGGCTTCAATGGCCTCCTGAAGCGCCTCGATCCCCTCTCCGGTGGCCACATTGGGCAGCGGCGGCAGCTCCTGCAGAGAGGAGAGCCCCATTACCCGGAGAAACTGCTCCGTCGTGCCGAAAAGCACCGGCCGGCCGGGAGCCTCCAGCCTTCCGCACGGCGCTATCAGGCCCCGCTCGGTCAGCATGGCCACGGTATAGGAGCTGTCCGCGCCGCGCATCTGCTCGATATAGGCGCGGGTCACGGGCTGGTAATACGCCACGATGGACAGCACCTCCAGCGCTGTGGGAGACAGGCGCGCGGGAGGCCTTTTTTCCAGGGCGCGGGTCACGATCTCCGCGTGTTCCGGAGCGGTGACGAGCTGTATCCGCTCCTCCATGCGGACCAGGCGGACGCCGCGGCGTCCCTCCTCGTACTCGGAGCGAAGCTTCTCCGCGGCGCGGCGGACCTCCCACGACTCCACGCCGAGGATCTTCGCCACCCGGGACATCTCCACGCTGTCCCCCGCGGCAAACAGGATCGCCTCAAGGGCGGAGCCGATCTGTTCCGTGTCCATCAGTTCTCCGCCTCCGTTTCCGTGCCCGTGATATCATATCCTCCGTCCCGCCCGGTGACCTCGATCTTGCCGTCGGAGCACAGCTCCAGCACGGACAGGAAGGTCGCCACCAGCTCGCTGCGGCTGCGGCAGGCGGCGAACATATCCCTGAGCGTCATGCGGCCGCGTTCACGCAGCCATTCGATCAGCTGCAGGGATTTGTCGTGTACGCTGTAGATGATGGGCCGCGGCGCGGCGCGGCGAAGGGAATCGTCCTCCCGGGGCGCCTCCGGCGTCCCCTTGAGCAGGATCTGCGTGAGGGCCGCGATCATCTCACGGGGCTCGTGGCGGTAATCGTACGGCCGTCCCGGCAGAGGGAGCGGGCCGCGCGTCTGCGATCTGAGTCCGTTTTCCGCCATCGTCCCCAGTTCGGGAGCGACGCGCCGCACGGCGGCAAGCGCGTCCTTGTTTTTGAGCTGTTCGAGCGCGGAAACCAGTATCTCCAGTTCCGTGGGCTCCTTCTCCTCGGTGAGGAGCATTTTGGTCTTGATATACATCAGATGAGAGGCCATCTGCACGAACTCGCTGGCGATCTCCAGATCCATCTCCTGCATCTTCCGCAGATAATCCAGATACTGGTCCAGCAGCTCGGAGATCCGGATGTCCCGGATCTCTATCCGGTTCTTGGACAGGAGCATCAAAATCAGGTCCAGAGGTCCGTTGAAGTCCTCCATCTCATCCTTGGACCGGATCACGGCCTCCAGATGATAGCTCGGCTGCTGCGTCATGTGTCAGCGAAGACCTCCCGTCAGACGGAATCCGAATACGGCCACGGCAAACAGCCTGTCGAAAAGCCACGACACCGCCGTCGTCAGCGGGCTTCCCAGAAAGCCGCTCCACACAAGCATCATCAGCGCGATCATGCCGTAGCGCTCGTAGCGCATGAGCACCTCGTACGCGTTCTCGGGGAGTACGGCGAAGAGCACCTTGCTCCCGTCCAGCGGCGGTACGGGCAGCAGGTTGAAGAGCCCCATGCCGAGACTGATGTAGGCCGTCAGATAAAACATTTCCATGAGCGTCCGGCCGAAATCGCCCAGACGCGCCGTGACGTAAAGAGGGGTATAGCAAACCCCGTAAAGAAACAGAAAAACGACGCAGATGACAAGGTTGCTCACCGGTCCGGCCAGCGCCGTGAGCGCCATGCCGCCTTTGGGATCCCGAAAGCGGTACATGTTCACCGGTACGGGCTTTGCCCATCCCACGCGGAACACGATCATCATCAGAAGACCCATAGGGTCGATATGGCGGACCGGGTTGAGCGTGAGCCGGCCGGCATCCCTGGCGGTGGTGTCCCCGAGCAGGCAGGCCGTAAAGCCGTGGCTCAGCTCATGGAGCGTGATGCACAGCAGGGCCGGCACCACCCGGAGCAGAAGCTGCGCGGGGACCGACCAGTCCAGATTGTTCCAAATATCGGCTAGAGCGTTCATCATCCTGGATTTTACCAAATACCGGGTGTTATTACAACCTCTATTTGACCGCGGCGGCTTCGATCGCGGCGAGAAGCTCGTCCCGGCCCTGCGCCTTCAGGCAGGACATCCCTATGACCGGGATGTCTTCGCCGAGAGCGAGCGTTTCCCTCACGCGAAGAAGATTGGGAGAGATCTCGCTTTTCTTCAGCTTGTCCAGCTTATTGGCCGCCACGACGAATGGCCGGCCGGTGCTTTTAAAGTACTCGGTCATGGTCACGTCGTCCACCGTGGGCGCGTGCCGGGCATCCACGATCTGCACTCCCAGAGAGATTCGCTCGCTCCGGGAAAAGAAGCTCTCCATAAGCCCGCCCCAGCGCCGCCGTTCGTCTCCGGACACTCTCGCGTAGCCGTAGCCCGGCAGATCCACGAACCATGTCCCGTCCACCAGGAAATAATTCACCTGCACGGTCTTCCCCGGCGTGGCGCCGACCCGGGCAAAGTTCTTCCTCTGCAGCAGACAGTTGATCACCGAGGATTTTCCCACATTGGAACGCCCGGCAAAGACGACCGCGGGCCGCCCGTCGTCGATGAAATCCTTCTCCGAGGCGGCCGAGCGGACAAATTGTGCTTTCTGCGTGTTCATTGCGTGATGTACACTCCCGAGGACGGCGTTTTTTCCGCAACGGGCACGACGAAGGCGGGGGCGGCTTCCTCGCTGCCGGTCAGCGGGAGAAGCGCTTTGGCGAGCACCTCGTCCATATGGGAAACCGGCGTGAAGTTCACGGCGGCGCGCACGTCGGGATCGATCTCGTCCAGATCGGGCACGTTGCCCTCGGGCAGCAGCACCTCGCGGATGCCGTTGCGCAGTGCGGCCATGGACTTTTCCTGAATGCCGCCGATGGGGAGCACCCGGCCGCGGAGCGTGATCTCGCCGGTCATGGCCACATCCGAGCGCACCGGGCGGTTCGTCAGCGCCGAGACCACGCACAGGCAGATCGCGGCGCCGGCGCTGGGCCCGTCCTTGGGCACCGCGCCTTCGGGAAAATGCAGATGGATATCCGTGTTTTTATAGAATTCGGGGTCGATCCCCAGCTCTGCCGTTCTGCCGCGGATATACGTAACGGCCGCGTGGCAGGACTCCTTCATCACGGAGCCGAGATTGCCGGTGAGCTCCAGACGCCCCGTCCCGGGAACGACCGCGCACTCCACATCCAGCACCTCTCCTCCCACGGAGGTCCAGGCCAGTCCGTGCACCAGGCCCACCGCGTCGGTGTCGAAAACAGAGGAGCTTTTATATTTCGGCGCTCCGAGCCACTCGCGCAGCTCGCCGGCGCGAAGGCGGAGACTTCTGCGCTCTCCGGAGGCGATGCCCTTGGCCGTCTTCCGGCACAGAGAGGCGAGCGTGCGCTCGAGCGTACGGACGCCGGATTCGCGCGTATAGTCCGAGATGATCTCTCGGACAGCGTCGTCGGTAAGGCGGAGCTGATTGCCGTTCAGGCCGTGGCGGCTCCTCTGCTTGGGGAGCAGGTGGCGCTTGGCGATCTGGAGCTTCTCCTCATCGGTGTAGCTGCCCAGATTGATGACCTCCATCCGATCCAGCAGGGCGCGGGGGATCGTGTCGGCGTTATTGGCCGTTGTGATGAACAAAACCTCGGACAGGTCGAAGGGGACCTCGAGGAAATGATCGCGGAAGGTGCTGTTCTGCTCGGTGTCGAGCGCCTCGAGCAGGGCCGCGGAGGGATCCCCGCGGTAGTCCGCGCCCAGCTTGTCGATCTCGTCGAGCACCAGGACGCAGTTGCGTGTCCCGGCCTGCTGAATGCCGGCGATGATCCGCCCCGGCATGGCGCCGACATAGGTCTTGCGGTGGCCGCGGATCTCGGCTTCGTCGTGGATGCCGCCCAGAGAGATGCGGGCCATTTTCCGGTGGGTGGCCCGGGCGACGCTCATGGCTATGCTGGTTTTGCCCACGCCCGGAGGGCCGACCAGGCAGAGCACCCCGCCCTTGGCCTCGGGAGAGATCTGGCGCACCGCCAGATACTCCAGGATGCGTTCCTTCACCTTTGTAAGGCCGTAGTGGTCCTCGTCGAGCACCCGCTTGGCGCGGGCGATATCCGTGACGTCCTCCGTGCGGATGTTCCAGGGCAGCTCCAGGCAGGTATCCAGCCAGGTGCGGATCACGCTGCTCTCGGCGGAGCCGAACGGCTGCTTGGCCAGGCGGTTGAGCTCCTTGAGCAGCTTTTTCTCCACTTCCTCATCCAGGGCGAGAGCCAGGATCATGTTGCGGTATTCCTCCAGCTCGTCCCCCTCGTCCCCTTCGCCGAGCTCCTCGCGGATCACGCGCATCTGCTCGCGCAGGAAGTACTCGCGCTGGCTGTTGGCCATGTGTTCGGCGGTGGCGGAGTGAAGATCCTGGCGGATATCGGCGATCTCCAGCTCGCGCTGGAGCAGCGTGTTGAGCGCGCCGAGCCTGCGGATCGGGTGCAGGTCCTCCAAAAGGAGCTGCTTGTCTCCCGGGCGGAGGTAGACGTTCTGGGCAATATAGTCCGATACGAACCCCGGGTCCTGACGGTCCGCCACGCGGAGCAGGATCTCCGGACCGATAGAGCCGGTGATCTGGGCGTACTCGGAAAACAGCTCGTTGCAGGCGCGGATCAGCGCCGTGCATTCCGTGCTCGAGGCGTCCACGCTCTCGTCGGCAAGGACGCGCACGTTGGACCAGAGACAGGGCGTCTCCGCCGTCAGCCGCAGCAGGCGGCCGCGGTACAGGCCGTCAACGATGCATTTCACGTTGCCGCCGCCGGGCGTACGCAGGATCTGCCCCACGCGGCAGACGGTGCCGACCTCGTAGAGGTCCTTCTGTCCGGGTGCGTCCACAGCCATATCGCGCTGCGCCACCAGAAAGATCATCCGGTCGGTCCCGATGGCTGCGTTGAGCGCCGCTATGCTCATGGGCCGCTCCACCTCAAAATGAAGCACGGTGCCCGGGAACACGGAAACGCCCCGAAGCGCCAGCGTGGGCAGCGTCATGATCCGGCTGTTTGCTTCTGTCATTTTTACCAGCTCCTTCATAGCAAAAAGCGAGGGAACGCTCCCCCGCCGCGCGTTCCCGCGCACCGGGCGCGGGAACGCTTCGCGATTATCCTTCGCCGATTCAGGCGGGAAGCTCTTCCCCGCCCCGGCGGCAGACCACCGGTTCCGTGCCGTTGACGACACAGTCGGCCGTGATAACGACCCGTTCGATGGTTTTGTCCGAGGGGACTGTGAACATCACGTCCGTCATGATGTTCTCCATGATGCTTCGCAGGCCGCGCGCCCCGATCCCCATGTCTACGGCTCTGTCCGCGATGGCCTCCAGCGCCGCGTCCTCGTATTCAAGACGCACGCCGTCGAGCTCCATCAGCGAGGCGTACTGCTTGGTGATCGCGTTTTTGGGCTCGGTGAGGATGCGCACCAGAGCGGCGCGGTCCAGAGAGCTCAGCGGAGTGATCACCGGCAGGCGTCCCACAAGCTCGGGGATGATGCCGTATTTGAGCACGTCGTGCTGCTGTACCCGGGCGAGGATCTCGCCCACGTTTTTTTCCTTCTTGCTCTCGATCTGAGCGCCGAAGCCCATGCTTTTGCGGTCAAGGCGGTTCTCGATGATCTTTTCCAGGCCGTCGAACGCGCCGCCGCAGATAAACAGGATGTTGGACGTATCGAGATGGATGAACTCCTGATGGGGGTGCTTGCGTCCGCCCTGGGGCGGGACCGCGGCGACGGTGCCCTCCAGGATCTTCAGCAGCGCCTGCTGTACGCCCTCGCCGGAAACGTCCCGGGTAATGGACACGTTCTCGCTCTTGCGGGCGATCTTGTCGATCTCGTCGATGTAGATGATGCCCCGCTGGGCGCGCTCCACGTCGAAATCCGCCGCCTGCAGCAGACGGGTGAGGATGTTCTCCACGTCCTCGCCCACATAGCCCGCTTCGGTGAGCGTGGTGGCGTCGGCGATGGCGAAGGGGACGTCCAGGACCCGGGCCAGCGTCTGGGCGAAGAGCGTTTTGCCGCTTCCCGTGGGCCCGATGAGCAGGATGTTGGACTTCTGAAGCTCCACATCGTTCCGCGTCCCGTACAGGATGCGCTTGTAATGGTTGTAAACCGCCACAGACAGGGCGATCTTCGCCTTTTCCTGCCCGATGATGTACTCGTCGAGCACCTCTTTGATCTTCTGCGGGCGGGGGATGTCCTCAAAGTCGGGAAGCAGCACGTCCTGCTTCTGTTCATGATCGTCGGCGTATTCCTCTTCCATGATGCTCAGGCAGAGCTTGACGCACTCGTTGCAGATGAACGCTCCGTTGCCGGCGATCAGCTTGTCCACCTTGTCCTGGGTCCTCCCGCAGAAGGAGCAGCGGATCTTTTTGTTGTCGGTAGTTGCCATTTTTTTATCTCTTGTAAATCACTTTATCGATCAGGCCGTACTCCACGGCCTCCTGGGCCGTAAGGAAATGATCCCGTTCGGTGTCCCGGGCGATCTCCTCCACGCTCCTGCCCGTATTCTCGGCCAGGATCCGGTTGAGGGTCTCGCGGATGCGCAGGATCTGATCGGCCTGGATCTTGATGTCCGAGGCCTGCCCGCGGCTGCCGCCGGAGGGCTGGTGGATCATGATCTCCGCGTTGGGCAGCGCGATGCGCTTGCCTTTCGCCCCGGCGGCGAGCAGGAACGCGCCCATGGAGGCCGCCATGCCCACGCAGATGGTGGATACGTCCGCCTTGATATACTGCATGGTATCGTAAATGGCCATGCCGGCGGTTACGCTCCCTCCGGGGGAATTGATGTAGAACTGGATGTCCTTGTCGGGATCCTGCGCCTCAAGATACAGCAGCTGCGCCACGATCAGAGAGGCGGTGGTGTCGTTGACTTCTTCGGAGAGCATGATGATCCTGTCGTTCAGAAGAAGGGAAAGGAAGGCGATGCTCCTCCCCCTCACGGAAACGGTCGGAATTACTCTTCGGCGGGCGCCTCGGCAGGCTCTTCGGCGGGCTCCTCGGCGGGCTTCGGAGGCACGGCGATGCCGCTGTCGCGGATCACGGCGATGGCTTTGTTCCGCAGGATCTGGTCGTTGAGGGCGCTCATGTCGATGTACTTGCGCACATCCTCGGCCTTCATCTTATAGGTCTCCGCCATCTTTTCGATCTCGGCGTTCACGTCTTCCTCGGTGGCCTCCAGGTTCTCGGCGGTCTTCACCGCGTCGAGCAGGATCTCGGTGCGGGTCTGGACCTCGGCCGTGGGCCGGGTGGTGCTGCGGAAGGCTTCCGGAGTGGTCCCGATCATCTGAAGGTACTTCTCAAAGGGCATGCCCTGGGAAGAGATGTAGCGCTCGTACTCCTCCATCAGGGAATCCATGCGCTCTTCGATCATGGACTCGGGGATGTCCACGGTCATGTTGGCGGCCGCGGCGTTGACCAGCCGGTCGGTAAAGGCGTTGACGGCGACGGTCTCCTTGCCGTTGTGCAAGCGCTCGGTGATGGCCTTCTTCATGGCCTCGAGATCGTCGTAGTCGTTGTCCTGGGCGAAATCGTCGTCCACGGCGGGCAGCTCCTCATACTTGACCTCGTTGCACTTGACATGGAACACCACGTTCTGGCCGGCCAGGTCCTTGGCGTGATAGTTCTCGGGGAAGGTCAGCTCCAGATCCCGCTCCTCGCCGGCGCTGATGCCGACAAGCTTTTCCTCGAATCCGGGGATGAAGCTGCCGGAGCCCAGCACCAGGTCGTGGCCCTCGGCCGTGCCGCCGTCAAAGGCGACGCCGTCCTTGGTGCCGGCATAGTCGATGTTCACGGTATCGCCGTTCTCGGCGGGACGGTCCACGCTGATCATGCGGGCGTTCTGCTTGCGCAGGCGCTCGATCTCGCGGTCGATCTCCTCATCGGGCACGTCGGTGGGATCCTTTTCCGCTTCCAGGCCCTTGTACTCGCCCAGAGTCGCCTCGGGCCACACGTCGGTACCGAAGGTCAGAAGAGCCCCCTTCTCGTCGGTGATCTCGGTGGCGGTCACCGAGGGACGCCCCACGACGCGCAGCTTCTCCTGCTCTACGGCGAACACGAAAGCCGGGCTGGCGGCATCTTCGATCGCGTCTTCATAAAACACGTCCTTGCCGTAGAAGCCCTCTACGACCATGCGGGACGCCTTGCCCTTGCGGAAGCCGGGCACCTGGATGCGGCCGCGGTTCTTGCGGTAGGCGGCGGCGACGTGCTCTTCAAACTCCGCGCCGGAGAGCTCGACCTGGAAGGACACGGTATTGTTTTCTTTGCTGATGTTCTTGACGATCATGGGGTTTCTCCTCTCTATGTTTCAGCCTTTCTGCTGAAGGAACTTATATTGCAAGCCGTAAGATTATATCAGAAGAATCCGAGGATTGCAATCATCATCTTACTTTATATGGGTAAAAATCGAGATGATCCGCGGAGATCAGCCGATAAAGTAAGCCTCCCTCTTCCCCGATGACGGCCGCGTGGGCTCCCCTGCCGTGGATATGGCCGTAAAAGCACTCTCTTACGGAGAACTCGCGCAGCACGCCGAGGATCTCGGGGCATCGGTAATTGCGGTAAAGCGGAGGATAGTGCAGGAACACCAGCTTCTCCCGGTCTCCCGCGGCCGTGAGCGAGGTCCGCAGGCGTCCCACCTCCCGGCGAAGGATCTTTCCGTCGTGTTCGGTCCCGGTCTCCTCCTCAAAAAACCAGCCGCGGGTTCCGCAGACGGCGAGATCCTCCCATTGGGCGCAGCTGTTGTGGAGCAGGGCCAGCCTGTCCAGCCCGTTCGCCGCGAAAAAGGCGTTCATCTTGGCCGCGGTGGTCCACCAGTAATCGTGGTTGCCCTTGAGCAGCAGCTTCCGTCCCGGCAGATCGTTGAGGAAGCGGAAGTCGGGCAGAGCTGTTTCCAGATCCATGGCCCAGCTGGTGTCGCCGCAGATCACGCACAGGTCCTCTTCGCGCACCAGATCGAAGCCGCGCCGGATCTTATCCGTATACCCGATCCAACGGCCTCCGAAGACCTCCATATTCTTTTCCGGGGCACCCAGCGCAAGATGCAGGTCCCCGATGGCAAACAGTGACATGCTGCGGACCTCAAAAGATATTGATGAGCGCCCGGCGGGCGGTCAGTCCGCGCCGAACGCGTTCTCCCAGTGGCGGATGAGCGGATGCGCGGTGTCCGTCCCCTCGGGGGCGTAGATCTCCAGCACATCGAAACGCGGCTGCAGCGAAGTCGGGTGCCGCTGGAGCCAGGACTCCGCCGCGGCGATCAGGCGCCGCTGTTTGGCCGGAGTAACGAATTCACGCGCCTGCGCGAAGGAATCGTTTTTGCGCAGCTTGACCTCCGCAAAAACCAAATAGCGCCCTCCGGAGGCGATCAGGTCGATCTCCCCCCGGCGGGTGTGGTAATTCTGCCCCAGTATGCGGTATCCCTTTCCTCGCAGATACTCCGCGGCGGCCGCCTCGCCGAAGCGGCCGAGAAGTCCCGGATCGGTCAATGCATTTTCCTCAGATAGGTGGGCCTGTGCGCTTCGCACGGGCCGTACTCGCGCAGTGCGGCGTAATGCGCCTTTGTGCCGTAGCCCTTGTGGGCCGCAAAGCCGTACTGCGGAAAGCGCCGATCCAGCTCAAGCATCCACCGGTCCCTTGTGACCTTGGCCAGGATGGACGCCGCCGCTATGGACGCGCACAGGCCGTCGCCGTGCACGACCTTTATTGAGGGGACCGCCAGAGTGTTGCGGTCGTTGCCGTCCACCAGCGCCAGGACCGGAGTGGGGTCCAGCTCGGCGATGGCCCTGTCCATGGCCAGATAGGTCGCGCCCTTGATATTGAGCGCTTCGATCTCCTCCACGGACGCGAAAGCGACCGCGAAGGACACCGCGATGTCCGTGATACGCCCGTACAGCTCCTCCCGCCTTTTTTCGCTGAGCTTCTTGGAGTCGTTCAGCCCCGGGATCACGGCGCCCTCCGGAAGGATCACCGCGGCGGCGCACACCGGCCCGGCCAGAGGACCCCGGCCGGCCTCGTCGACGCCGCAGAACGGGAAACGCCCCGCGGCAAGAGCGCGCTCATATTCGTAAAGATCGCCTGATTCCATTTTCTTCACGGCCTTTCCAGGGTGACCCGGCCCAGCTTGCCGGCTCGGAACTCGTCGAGCAGCACCCGCGCCATGCGCTCGGTGTTTACCTCTCCCCCGGAGATGAGAAAGCCTCTCTTCCGGCCCGCCTGCTCGAGCATCTCATACCCGGGAACGCCGGGTTCCGGAGAAAACTTATATCTCTCTTCAATCGCGCCGGGATAAAGTTCCCTCATGCGCTCGAGAAGAGCCGACGCCACATGCTCTATATCCAGGATGTTGTCGTTGATCGCCCCGGTCCAGGCAAGAGCGAGGCCCACCTGCTCCGACTCGAATTTCGGCCAGAGTATCCCCGGAGTATCGAGAAGCTGGATGTTGTTGGGCAGGGAGATCCACTGCTTGCCGCGGGTCACCCCGGGCCTGTCGCTGGTCTGGGCGGCCTTGCGTCCGGCCAGCCGGTTGATAAAGCTGGATTTTCCCACGTTGGGGATGCCCAGCACCATGAACCGGAGCGGACGGCCCACCTTGCCCTTTGCCCTGCTGCGCTCGATCAGCTCCGAAAGCAGGTTCCGCGCCGCCGCGGGAAAAGCGCCGACGCCCTTTCCGCTTTTGCAGTCCATCTCCAGCGCCGCGGCTCCCCCGCCGGTCAGGGCGCGGCTCCATTCGGCCGTAACGGCGGGATCTGCCTGATCGGCACGGTTGAGGATGATCAGGCGCGGCATCCCGGCGGCGATCCGGTCGATGTCCGGGTTGCGGCTCGACTCGGGAATGCGCGCGTCGCGGATCTCGGCCACGGCGTCCACAAGACGGAGGTTTTCCTCCATCATGCGGGTCGCCTTTTTCATGTGGCCGGGATACCAGTTGATGTTCCCCGCTTCCGCCATCAGCTTATGAATCCTATGCGGGACCAGTCCCGCCCGTCTCCGTCGATATCCGTTCCGGGCACGACCAGAAACAGGGCGCGCCCCATGATCAGCCGCTCGTCGATGCAGCCGATCCGCAGGTCTCTGCTGTCGGTCGAGCCGTTGCGGTTGTCCCCCATAACGAACAGACATCCCTCCGGGACCTCGAGCTCCTCCTCGAAATCTATGCGCCGGTAGGTGGGCTCCAGGGTGTAGGGCTCGTCGAGAGCCTCGCCGTTGACGTATACGACGCCTTTCTCAAAATCGATGTTCACCCGCTCCCCCTCCAGGGCGATCACGCGCTTGACCAGCGGTTCAGAGCTGAAGCTCTCCTTGCGCAGGACCACGATGTCGCCGCGGCGGGGACTGTAGAAAAGGTCGGAGATCAGAAGACGGTCTCCGTCGTAGAGCGTGTCGAGCATGGACGTGCCCGATACGCGGACCTCGCGGATGAGAAAGGTAAATACCAGAACGCACACGAGCAGCGCCACCGTCAGGGACTGCACCCAGTCAAAGGTCTCGCCGCGGCGCTCGATCATCTTGCGTTTTTTGATTTCGGGCCATGTCTCGTTCATACAAAAACCTTCCGTATCAATTAAGTCGACAACAGGTCATAATATTATAAATCAATTTCGGCGAGCGCGCAAGCCGCCGCATGAAAAACAGCCGAAGACAAATGTCCTCGGCTGTTTTCGTTCCGGAATGATCCGTCCGGCTCAGTTGACCTTCGCCTTGACCTTGGCCGCCTTGCCCACGCGGTCGCGCAGGTAGTACAGCTTGGCTCTGTGGACTTTGCCGCGGCGAATGGTCTCCACGGAGACGATGCTGGGAGAATGGACGGGGAAGACCTTCTCGCAGCCCACACCGTAGGAAATGCGCCGCACGGTGATGGTCTCGTTGATGCCGCCATGCTTTCTGGCGATGATGGTGCCCTCGAACGCCTGGGTGCGCTCGCGGCTGCCTTCCTTGACGCGAAGAGTGACGCGAACGGTGTCGCCCACGTTCATCTCCGGCAGCTCGGGCTTCATGTAGTTTGCGGTAAGCGTCTGAATGAGATCCATGATGATCCTTCCTTTATTCATAGACGTTCTTACCGACGCAAACGGCAGAGGACCGTCCGTTTTCCTGTGTCCGAAAACACAGCTTAGATAATTTACCATAAAGGCCGCGAGAATGCAAGTACTTTTTTATCCCGCGATCCGCCCGGGATCGGAAAACGCACACCGGGCCGGCGGTCAGCTTTCGTCGACCTTTATCATGCGGTAGCCGATGCCGATGTGGGTCTGTATATACCCCGGCGAGTCCGGCGGAGAGTCCAGCTTTTTCCTGAGCATCGTCATATAGACGCGCAGCGAGGCCGTGTCGTTGTCCCAGCTTCTGCCCCAGATATTGCGGGTGATATAGTTGTGAGTGAGCACTTTCCCGGTATTCTTCGCCAGCAGGCACAGCAGCCGGTACTCAATGGGCGTGAGCTTCAGTTCTTCGCCGTTGAGCGCGGCATATCCCGCGGAATAGTCTATCGTCAGCTTTCCGTTCGTGTATACCGAGCGGTCCGCCGCGGAGCCCCCGGTCATCATGTGCAGCCGCCGCACCGTCGCCCTCAGGCGGGCCAGCAGCTCCTCCACCGAGAAAGGCTTGGTAAGATAATCGTCCGCGCCGGCGTCGAGCGCCTCGATCTTGTCCGTGTCGTCGCTTCTGGCGCTGATGACGATGATGGGCATGTTGGACCAGCTTCTGATCCTGCGGATGACGTCGATCCCGTCCATGTCCGGCAGGCCGAGATCCAGGAAGACGACGTCCGGGTTGTGCGAGGACGCCATCATGATCGCCTCGGAACCGTCTGCCGCCGTCAGGCAGCCGTAATCATGTGTTTTCAGCGTGGTGATGATCAGATTCCGGACAGGGATGTCGTCCTCTATCACCAGGACTGTCGATTCATTCATCGATCCGCACCTCCTTAACGGGAAGCTCCACGGTAAATCGGCATCCCGTCGGCTCATTGTCGGTGAGCGTGATCCGGCCGTTGTGCGCCTCAACGATCGACTTGCACAGCGCCAGTCCCAGCCCCAGGCCTCTGCGTCCGTCGGCCACCTTGTTCCGGCCTGTGAAGAACATCTCGAAAACCTGATCCTTGATGGCGTCCGGGATGCCGGGCCCGTTGTCTGTGACGCTCACGACGGCCCACTCCCCTTTTCTTCCGCTGCGGACGGTGATCTCCGATCCCTCCGGGGTGTTCTTCACGGCGTTGTTGATCAGGTTGATCAGCACCTGCATGATCAGCCCGGCGTCCATATTCACCAGCAGGATCTCTTCGGACGGTTCTATCGAGATATGATGGCGCTTCGCTTCCCTGTCCGCGTGTTTGAGCGCTTCCTCAATGACGTCGTCCATGACCTCCAGCGACCGGTGGAGCTCCATCTGGCCGTTTTCTATGCGCGATATGGACAGCAGGTTCTCCACCAGGTCGATCAGCCACTCGGAGTCGTCGTAGATATCCGAAAAGATCTGTTCCAGCGTCCGGTCGTCGAGCTGCTTGTAATGGGCCAGCAGGTTGCTCGCGTTCCCGGACACGGAGGTCAGGGGCGTGCGGATGTCGTGGGAGATGGAGCGCAGCAGGTTCGCGCGGAGCTGCTCGTTGCGCATCATGACGGAGGCTCTCTCCTTTTCCTCCGCGTTCCGCAGGTTCTCCAGAGCCAGGGCGCACTCACCGAGTATGGACATCATGATGCTGTTTTCAAACGTATCGGGAAGGCCGCCGTTCAGCCGGATCACCAGCACGCCGTAGGAGCAGCCGTTCAGGCAGATCGGATGATACTGCGCCCCCGCCTTTCCGAACCGCTCCAGATGGGCTCCGGCGGACTGCCGGTTGGCGAACACCCATTCGCAGATCTCTCTTTCGTTCTCATCCCGGACGGCCGGCTCGGGTTCGGAGCGGAATACGCCGAATTCCGCCCGGTCGCCCAGTCCCCCGCTCTCGCTGCGGGAGTAAATGACCACGTCCCTGTTCAGCAGCGTGATGATCTGCCGCGCCGTGACGCGGATCGCCTCCTCGGGGTTCTCCGCCTTCTGCAGAAGCTGGTTGGTATCCAGCAGGACCTTGGTGCGAAACGCCTCCCTTGCCGCGTGGCGTCCGTTCTGCTTGATCCGGTTCGCGAGCGTCCCGGTGATCAGCGAGGAGGCGAGCATGATGGCGAAGGTAACGGCGTATTCCGTCTCATAGGTGTGAAAGCTGTATCTGGGTTCGATAAAAAACCAGTTGAAGAGCAAAACGCCCGCCAGCGAGCCCAGCACGCCGAACAGCGGGCTGACCGTCACCACGGAGACGAGCAGCACCCCCAGGATGAACACCGTGATGATATTGGCCTCCGAAAAGCCCGATCGCAGGAAGACCAGTCCGATGAGCGTGGCCGCGGCCATCAGCAGCAGCGTCACGATCAGTTCTCTGAGCGTAGGGCGGATGGAATCGGCGACACGCGACCGCTCCTTCTGCCGCGAGAAATCCACCGCGGAATCCGGAATGATATATACGTCCAGATCCGGGACGTTGAGGATGATCTGCTCCGTCAGGGGAGTCCTGCTCCAGAAATGCCGCCGCTTCATCCCGCTCCTGCCCACCACGATCTTCGTAGTGTCGGAAATACGGGCGTATTCGGCGACCTGCGAGGGGACATCGTCTCCCACGATCGTCGTTACCGACGCCCCGTTCCGCTCGGCAAAACGGATGTTGTTCTGCAGGCGGGCCCTGTCCCCCTCTGGCAGAGCCTCGTAATTTGTGGGCTTTACATACACGGCCGTCAGCGTGGCCTGAAAGGCCTCCGCCATTCTCGCCGCCGCGGACACGACCTTCGGATTGGAAGGCGACGGGGAGATGCATACGAGGATGTGCTCGCTTGATTCGGACTGTATGCCCATACGGCGCCCTCCTCTCTCCGGAGATGAAAAGTATTATATCACGGATATCCCTTTCGTTGAAGCGTTCGGCGAAAAACTAATTGCGCCTATCGGCGCGTCTTTCGTTTCTCTTTTCCGGAACGCGGCCGTTTCCCCCGCGTCCGCGTTCATCCGGCGTACGGCCGAGCAGATCGGCCACAAAAAAGCCGAACGCGAAGACGAAGATCATGATGGGGATCAGTATGATGTTTTCCATGACACGGCTCCTTTCGGTGACTTCTCTAGATGCGGAAGCATCTGCGGATCGCTTTTCGTTCTCCCAGAACCAGCATCGTCTTGCTGCCCGTCAGGACAGTCTCCGGCGAAACGGAAAGATCCATTTTCCCGTTTTCCTTCAGCGCCATGATGTTGATCCCGTAGCGCTTTCTGATGTCCAGCTGGCCGACCCTCTTCCCGATCCAGTCCTGCGGAACGGAGACCTCATAGATGGCGTGGGCGTCGTCCAGCTTGATATAGTCGAGGACATGGTCGGAGCCGTAACGGATGGCCGCCCATTCCGCAATCTGCTTTTCCGGGTCGAGCACCTCGTCCGCGCCGTTGCGCAGCAGGAACTTTGCCTGCACCTCCCGGTCGGCGCGGGATACGACGAGTCTGCCTCCCAGCTCCTTGAGCAGCGATGTGGTCTCCAGCGAGCTTTGAAAATCCTTCCCGATGGTAACGACGCATACGTCGTAATCGCCGATCCCCAGGGAGCGCAGGAACGACCGGTTCGTGCTGTCCCCGATCTTCGCGTCCGTCACATAGGGCATGACCGCCAGAACACGTCTTTCATCCCTGTCTACACCCATGACCTGATGCCCCAGGTCGTGAAACTGCTTCGCCAGCAGCGATCCGAAGTGATTCAGACCGATAAGCAGAATGGATCTCACGGTATCGTCCTCCTTGATCTGTCGTTCATCCGACGCTGATCTTCTCCGCCGGACAGAGTCCCGTCTCCGTCCGCGTGCCGCCGAGCGCCGCGTACATCAGCGTAAGGCCGCCGACTCTTCCGAAAAACATCATCAGGATCAGCACGGAACGGGAAACGGCCCCCAGCGACGGCGTTATGCCCATGGACAGCCCGACGGTCCCGACGGCCGAGACCGCCTCGAAAAGGCACGGTTCGATCGGATATCCCTCCGCCGTGCTGATCACACAGGCGCCCGTCAGAGCAAAAGCGAGATACATGGTCAGCAGGGTCGAGGCGGTCTTCACCGTGTCGTCGTCCACCCGGCGGCCGAACATCTGGCCAGCAGCACCGCAAAAGTCGTGGTTTTGATGCCGCCGGCCGTAGACCCCGGCGCCCCGCCGATGAGCATCAGCACTACGGTCATCGCCCTGCCCGCGCTCGTCAGGTCCGTCATGTCCGCCGTATTGAAGCCGGCCGTACGGGGCGTGACCGCCTGAAACACGGACAGACAGAACCTCTCCTTCAGTTCGTATCCGGCATAATCCCCGAAAAACAGCACCGCTGCCGGGAGGGCGATCAGCGCGGCTGTGGCCGCCAGAACGACCTTGGTCTGCATGCGGTAGCCCCTCCGATAATGATCAGAAAGCATACGGGAAACACGACTCCCGCTCTGCTTTTGAAATATGTAAGAGAGGAAAACGCGCCCGTTTTTCCGCCCATAATGTCGAATCCTGCGTTGCAGAACGCGGATACCGAGTGAAAAACGGACATCCAAATGCCTTCCGCGCCGAATTCCGTGCAGAAAGCGGGCATCATGAGGACCGCGCCGATCAGCTCCGCGGCAAACGCGACTTTGATCATGAATCCGGTCATGCGCACGATCCCGCCGACCTCATCGGCGGAAATGCTCTCGCGGAGGCTGCTTCGCTGCAGCAGAGAGATCTTTCTCCCGGAAGCGGCCGCCGCGGCCGTCGTCAGCGAGACGATCCCCAGTCCGCCGATCTGGATCAGGAGAAGGATGACCGCCTGACCGAAGGGCGACCAGGTGATCGCCGTGTCCTTCACGACAAGGCCCGTAACGCATACCGCGGAGGTCGCCGTGAACAGTGCGACCCCGGCCTCTGTCCATGCGCCTGTCCGGGACGATACCGGAAGCATGAGCAGCACGGTCCCGGCGAGAATAACGGCAATAAAGCCCGCCATAATGATCCGAAACGGCGACATCCGCCGCAGTCCGAAACGTCTGCTCATCACGATCCCCCCTTCCGGTATTTGGCTGTATCATACGACACCGTGCGCAAAAATGGTGTTAAGGCTCTTCGCCCGGGGATTAAAACCGCGTTAAAAAGCGCCCCCGGGGCGGCATCTGCCGCTCAGAGGACGCTTTCAGGTACGAAATGAAACCGGGCAGGCCGGAAAAGAGAAAAGCCGGGATACCGCGTTTGCGTGCGTCATCCCGGCCGCTGCTGTTATTCCGCCGTTCTCTCTTTCAGCTTCGGGTCCGACCGGCCGATCAGCGTTTTGTAATCGGTGTAGATCACCCGTCCGGGCTTGGCCCCGGCGGGTTTTTTCACGTTGCGGACAAGCGCGCAGTCCACCGCCGCCCGTCCGCCCTCGGGCACGGCGGAGAACGTGGCCGCCAGATCCGCGGCCAGGCGCACGGTCTCCTCCTTGGCTTCTCCCTCTCTCTGCGGCACGATCACGTGACTTCCCGGAAGCTTCTGCACGTGGAGCCACAGGTCGTTCCTGTGGGCGGTGCGGAGCGTCAGCTCGTCGTTCTGCGCGTTGTTGCGCCCGACCCAGATCTCCTCCCCCGCTCCGGAGACGAAGCGCAGGGGTCTTGACGGAGCCGTTTTTTTCCGGCGCTTCCGGTCGCCCTTCGGCTTGAGATATCCGCCCTCCGTGAGCTCGTCGCGGATCTCGTTGAGATCCCGCTCGCCCTCGGCCAGGGAGAGCTCATGCAGCACGCTCTCCAGGTACGCCTCCTCCTCGCGGGAGGATTCGATCAGGCCCGTGAGGACGCGGGCCGCGGTCTTGGCCTTGTTATAGAGCTTGTAGTTTGCGGCTGCGTTCTGCTGAGGCGTTTTGCGCGGGTCCAGCGGGATCGTCACTACGGGAGCGTCCTCTTCGTAATAGTCCTGCGCTTCGAAGGAGTCCATGCCGCGTTTCAGGCGGTAGATGTTCGCGGTGATCAGGTCGCCGCGGCGGCGGTACTCCTCCCGCTTTTCCGTGGCGAAGAGTTCCTGCTCCCGTACGGCGATCTTACGGCGGAGACGGGAGAGCGAGGTGTTCACCATACGGGTTAGCTCCGAGGAGCGGCGGCGCCTGTTTTCCTCCCGGTCGCGGCGGTCGTAAAACTCGTCCAGCAGTTCGCAGAAGGACGGGTATTCCGTCTGTTCCGCGCTCCCGGCGTACTGTCTGAGCCGCGTGAAGGAATAGTCCTTCGCCTGCCCGTTTTCGGATATCATGACCGGGGTGAAGCGCTCGTCGCGCACCAGCTCGCGCAGCTCTCCGGCCGCGGCTTCCAGGCCGTCCCAACCGCCGAAGGCCAGCTCCCGGCAGAGCATCGGCGAAAGGCCGCCGAAGGTCTCGCGCAGCCAGTCCGCGCAGTCCCTTCCCCGGTCCGCGAGAGCGGCCTGAGCGGCAAACTCCGCGGCGTCTGCGCGGAAAAAGGACGTTTTGGGCTGTTCGGGCGGCAGTGTGTAAAAAAGGCCCGGCAACAGGGCGCGCCGCGCGTTTTCCGAGTAATCCAGCCTGCGGGTGCAGTCCAGGATCCGCCCGTCCGCGTCGGCGAGGACAAGGTTGATCCCCTTGCCCATCAGCTCCAGATACAGCGACCGCTCCGAATGATAATTGAGCTCGTCCGAGGCGTCGAAGCGCAGCGCGATCAGGCGCTCGCCCTCCGGCTGTTCAAAGCCGGTGATGCGCGCGCCGAGCAGGTGCTTGCGCAGCAGCATGCAGAACATGGGCGGCTGCGCCGGGTTTTCATAGCTGCGTGTGGTGAGATGGATCCGCGCACTTCCGGGGCGCAGAGAGATCAGCAGCCTGACGGTCCCCGACTCCCGGGTACGAAGAGACAGGATCAGCAGGTCCTTCTCCGGCATGCCGATCCTGTCCACCTTCGCGCCGGTGAGCGTATCCGTCAGTTCACGGCGCAGCGCCGTCAGTACGATCGCGTCCAGCGGCATCGTTATCCTCCATGATGATCGAAAACAGTTCTTTTATACGTTCGTTTTCCTCCCGGAGCCACAACCAGCCGAACAGGGCCTCGAGGGCGCTGGCGGCATGGTATTCCCCGGGTGTGGCGCCTTTGGGCGCCTGATGCCCGTGGGCGTTCCGGGCGCGGCGGAACACCGCGCTCTCCTCGCCGGTGAGCATGGGGAGGATTTTTTCCGCGGCCCTGGCCTGCGCCGGAGCCGCCACATGGCGGACGGTCTCCCGATGCAGGCGGCCGGCCGTCAGCCCTCCGTCGCGGCACAGCATGGTGCGCACCAGAAGCTCATACACGGCGTCGCCCATGTGCGCCAGGGCGAGAGAGCTCATGGCGCCGAGTTCCTGCTCCGATACGATCATTCCGCGCCGTACCCCTCGGAGAAGTCGTCCTTCTGCTCGTTCATGAGCTTTTCCACGGCCGTATTGCCCGTCATGCTCATCTCCTGCCACTGCTCGCGGGTGATCAGCAGCTGGCGGGGCTTGGAGCCCTCAAAGGGTCCAACGATCCCCAGCTCCTCCATCTGGTCCACCAGCCGGGCGGCGCGGGAATACCCCAGCTTCAGCCGCCGCTGCAGCATGGACACGGACGCCTGCTTGGTATCCAGCAGGACCTCCACGGCCTGAGGAAGAAGCTCGTCGTAGTCGGCGAACGGCGAGCCGTCGGAGCTTCCGGACTCCGTCTCCTCGGACGCGGATTTCTCCTTGTCGGCCACCGTCCGTTCGATCGTGCTCATGATCTGCTCGTCGTAATCGGGGACGGTGCCCTCCTTGATATAGTTGATGACATCCTCGCGCTCCTCGTCGGAGACGAAGGCGCCCTGAACGCGGATGGGCTTGCCGCAGCCCAGAGGGGCATAGAGCATGTCGCCCATGCCGATGAGCTTCTCCGCGCCCTGAGTATCCAGGATGATGCGCGACTCCAGCGCGCTGGAGACCGCGAAGGCGATGCGGCTGGGGATATTGGCCTTCATGAGGCCCGTGATCACGTCGGCGGACGGCCGCTGCGTGGCGATGACCAGGTGCATGCCGGCGGCGCGGCCCATCTGAGCCACGCGGCAGATGCTCTCCTCCACCTCCTTGGCAGCGGTCATCATCAGGTCGGCCAGCTCGTCGATCACGATGACCACGTTGGGGAGCGTGGGCTGATCGTGCTTGCGCATGTAGTTGTTGTAGCCGTTCAGGTCGCGCACGCCGATCTCCGAGAAGAGCCGGTATCGCTTCATCATCTCCACCACCGACCACTGCAGGGAGCCGGCGGCCTTCTTCGGGTCGGTGACGACGGGGATGTACAGATGGGGGATCCCGTTGTAGATCCCGAGCTCCACCATCTTCGGGTCGATCATAATGAGGCGGACCTCATCGGGCGTGGCCTTGTAGAGCAGGCTCAAAATCAGGCTGTTCATGCACACGCTCTTGCCGCTGCCGGTGGTGCCGGCGATCAGCATATGGGGCATTTTGGAGATATTGCCCACGATGCAGTTGCCGCCGATGTCCTTGCCCACCGCGAAGCTCAGCTTCGACGAGGCGTTCCTGAACGCGGCCGAGTCGAGGATATCCCGCAGATAGACGGTGCTGACGCTCTTGTTGGGCACCTCCACGCCTACGGTGGAGATCTTATCCGGGATGGGCGCGATGCGCACGTTGACCACGCCCAGCGACAGCGCCAGGTCACCGGCCAGATTGGTGAGCTTGTTGAGCTTTACGCCCGCCTCCAGCTCCAGATCGTAGCGGGTCACGGTGGGTCCGCGGGTGATGTCTGTCACGGCGGCTCCAATGCCGAAGCTGTGCAGGGTCGTCTCCAGCCGCTCGCGGTTGAGCGCGACCTCCTCGCGTCCGTCGGCGGTGATGCCGTCGCCCGCCCGGAGTAGGTCTGTCGGGGGATATCTGTACTCGGGAAGCTCCTCGGCCTCCTCAATGGCTTTGGTGATCTCCTCCGCGGCGGCGCCGGCTTCCTCGCGGGTGACCTTCTCGGGCTCCTTCGGAGTCGCAGGAGCGGGCGCGGGGGCGGGGGCGGGAACAGCCGGCTTCGGGGTATTCTCCACCGGCATACCGAGAGTCTCAAACAGGTCGCCCACGTCGGGGATCTTCACGTCGTCGGGAGCAACGATGGGCGTCTTCTCCTCCGCAGGCGCGGCGGGAACGGCGGTCCTTCCGCTCTTTCGGCGGTTCCGGTATTCCTCATAGCCTCTGGGCATGTCCGGGATGGTCTCCGCCGCCGGCGCGGCCGGAGGCGCGGGCTCGTCGAACTCGTCCTCGTCGATGTCGATATCGATCCAGCTTCTCTTTTTCTTCTTTTCGGGGGCGGGCCGGCTCTTGCCCTTTTTCTTATCCTTTCCGTCCTCGATGGGTATGTCTATGGGGAAGGACTCGGTCCGCGCGGTCTGGCGGGCTCTGGGAAGCGGCATGGGCGCCGGAGCGGGTTCCGGCTCGGGCTCGGGCTCATAGGGCGGAAACTGATGGTTTTTGATGTCCTCAAACGTCTTCTTTACCGAGACCTTGGCGCCTACGAATACCACGGCGACCATGCCGACGATCAGCACGATCATTGCGCCCGGCTTGCTCAGGGCGCTGTTGAGCAGCTCGGCGAGGAGCCCGCCGATCACGCCGCCGGACTCGGTGTTTTTCCCGCCCTGGTACAGCGACACGATATGGTCAATGCCCAGGTAGAACCCGTTGTCGTCGGAAAAAAGATGGACGATGGCGCCGAAAAACACCGGGACCAGCATCACGCAGATCACCCGCGCCAGGATGGGACGCCCCCTGTGGAAAATCAGGATCCAGGACGCCCAGAAGAAGCAGATCGCCGTTACGTAGAAACCCCATCCGTACAGGCCCTTCCACACGAACAGGCACAGTATGTCAATGACAAAGGCTCCCTCGGCAAACGGGAACAGGCCGAGCAGGGCGATGAAGCCCAGCACAAAGCAGACCCCGCCCGCCACTTCCCTGCGGATCGGCTTTGGCGTGGGGGCTTTGGCGGTCGTCGTCTTTTTGGAGGCGGTCGTTTTTGTTGTTTTGGCGGTTGACTTTTTTTGAGCCATTTGTACTCCTCAGAAAAGCGAAGCGATCAGGGTAAAGAGCCCCACGCCCCACATGTAATACGCGAATTTGCCGAATTTGCCGGAGTTAAGGATACGGCGCAGCACGCCGATGCAGACATATCCCACCGCGAAGGCCGTAACCGTCCCGGCGATGTAGGCGCCGATGGACGACCAGTCCACACCGGCTCCCAGCGCCTTGATCAGGGAGATCAGATTCGCCCCGAGAATGGCGGGAACGCTCATCAGCAGGGAGTATTTCACCGAGAAGGGGCGGCTGTGTCCCGTGGCGAGGCCGGCGGTGATCGTGCTGCCGGAGCGGGAGATCCCGGGGATCGTGGCGATCGCCTGGGCGGCGCCGATCAGCAGCGCGTCTGTCACGCGCATGCTCCGCTCGGTGCGGCGGCCCCGGGGCATCTTGTCGGAAATGAACAGGATAAAGCCCGTCAGGATAAACGCGATGGCGATGAAGCGGGTGTTGTAATACAGCTGCTCGAGCGAGTCGTGAAACGGGTAGATCACGAACAGGGGCAGCGTGCCGAAAAACAGCATCAGCAGAAGCCTCGCGCCGGGGTGCTGCGTGCGCTGCTCCGGCGGAACGAAGCGCGACTCGCGCACAAAGGCGAGCGAATCACGGACGATATAGACGATGTCCTTCCAATACGACACGATCACCGCTGCCACAGTGCCCAGATGAAGCAGCACGTCGAAGAACATGTGCCCCTCTTCCGCTGTCTGCATATGGAAGATATTCTGCAGCACCGCCAGATGCCCGGAGCTGGACACGGGCAGAAACTCCGTCAGTCCCTGCACCAGGCCGAGGAATATTGCCGTCAGTACCGACATACCGGATCCTCTCCCCTACAGTTTTCGCCGCTCAGCGGCGGGTTTGTCAGGTTTTCTGAAAGAATATGATAACATATTTACAAATATTTTACAAGAAGAAATCGCCTGATACGCTACAGAGCAAAAAATCTTCTTTACAAACCGGAAAAGTGTGGTATAATTTGCTTCGCCTGTGGGGGCGTAGCTCAGCTGGGAGAGCGTACGGTTCGCATCCGTAAGGTCAAGGGTTCGAATCCCTCCGTCTCCACCAAACACGAACGGTTCACCTGACAAGGTGGGCCGTTTGTGTTTCATAGAGCAGGGATTCGAACCCGAGGGCACTTGGCAAGGCGCCGGGTGCGCCTTGCAACCCGAGGTGGCCTGCCCCGCAGGGCAGGTCGAATCCCACCCACTCCGCCATATTTGTACCACCATTTTGATAGAATGGTGGTACAATTCTTTTATGCCAAAAAACCTTTGATTTCAGGCACTTTCATCCATCCGACCCTATGAAAACAACCGCTGCAGAGCTAATTCCGCAGTGGCTTTTTGTCGTTATGTTAACTTCTTCCTCTTCCCTTCCGGGATAAATCGTTCTCACAGAGGGGGAATCGTTCATTTTGAGGTCGCGGACGTATATTAGCCTACTTTATCAGGAAATATTACTCTGATTGAAAAGGCTCTCGGTACTTGACTTTTTGCCGAAAGCCCCGGTAACAGCAGGTATTTTATGTTCTAAGGCCGATCCCGTACGCTCCCGGGACCGGCCTGACTTGCGGCTTTTTGATGCTCTTGCCGGAATATGGGTTCGCCGGATCACCGTATTATTGCCGAGCGCCGTCCGGTGAAAAGCTCTCGGCGGCGAAACTTCCTGTCAAACGCTTGCGGGAGTTTCCGCCATATGATATTAATGAGACCGGTATAGTCGGAGTTTTACACAAGAAATCCGGACAAAAGCAGTGAAGAGGTATTAAGGATGAGCGGTCCGATTCAGACAGATAACGGTCAGCCAAAGAAGATAGAAGTCAGAGGAGCCAGAGTGCACAACCTGAAGAACATCGACGTAGATGTGCCCCTTCACGGGATTACGGCGATCGCAGGTGTGTCCGGCTCGGGGAAATCATCTCTGGCTCTTGGCGTTCTTTACGCCGAGGGTTCCAGAAGATATCTGGAATCCCTTTCCACCTATACGAGAAGACGTATGACGCAGGCCTCCCGCGCGGATGTGGACGAGGTGCTTTACGTCCCGGCGTCCCTCGCGCTGCACCAGCGGCCGGGGGTGCCGGGGATCCGCTCCACTTTCGGCACGGGTACGGAACTCTTAAACAGCCTGCGTCTGATGTTTTCGCGTCTGGCCAGCCATCGCTGCCCAAACGGCCATTACGTACGTCCGGGCTTCCAGGTCGCCTTGATGCAGGAGATCGTCTGTCCCGAGTGCGGGGAGCATTTTTACGGTCCCGGAGCGGAGGAACTGGCCTTCAACTCCCGGGGAGCCTGCCACTGCTGCGCCGGAACGGGAGCGGTCAGAACAGTAGACCGCGGTACCCTGGTGCCGGATGAGAGCATCTCCATCGACGACGGAGCGGTCGCCCCCTGGAACAGCCTCATGTGGTCGCTGATGACCGATGTGTGCCGGGCCATGGGCGTGCGCACGGATATTCCGTTCAAGGATCTTTCCGACCGGGAAAAAGAGATCGTTTACGACGGTCCCATGGAGAAAAAGCACATCTTCTACCGCCCGAAGAAGGCGGACACCGCCACCGCTGGCGAAATGGACTTTACTTATTACAGCGCCACGGCGACGGTGCTCAACGCGCTCAATAAGGTCAAGGATGAAAAGGGCATGAAGCGCGTGGAGAAGTTCCTGAAGGAGGCCGTCTGCCCGGAATGCCGTGGGACGAGGCTTTCGGAGGCAGCAAGGGCGCCGAGACTGATGGGGATCTCCCTGGACCGGGCCTGCGAGATGACGCTGAAGGATTCCGTCGAATGGGTCAAAAAGGTGCCCGCCTCTCTGCCGGAGGAGATGCGCCCGATGGCACGGAACATCTGCGAATCCTATCTGGAGACCGCGGCCAGGCTCATGGATCTGGGCCTTTCCTACCTCACGCTGGACCGGGCTTCGTCCACTCTCTCCACCGGTGAGCGGCAGCGTATGCAGCTGGCGCGTGCTGTCCGGAATCGCACGACAGGCGTTCTGTATGTGCTGGACGAGCCGTCCATCGGACTGCATCCTGCCAATATCGTGGGCTTGAACGGCGTCATGCATGATCTGGTCAGGGATGGCAACTCCGTTCTGCTCGTGGATCACGACGTGCAGATCCTCAAGGAAGCCGACTGGCTGATCGAGATGGGGCCGGAAGCCGGAGCAAAAGGCGGTACGGTCATCGCGGAAGGGACTGTTGAAGACCTTGAACGTGATTCGGCTTCCGTGATCGGCAGATACCTCTCCGGAGAGCATGCGCCGGATAAGGAACCGCCCGGAAAGGTGCTTTTTGCAGACGGCGTGATCCGGCTGGAGACAGACCGTATCCATACCGTGAAGCCGCTTTCCGTGGCAATCCCTAAAAGCAGGCTGACTGTCATTACCGGCGTCTCGGGCTCCGGAAAGACCACACTGGTCCTGGAAAGCCTGGTTCCCGCGCTGGATGCTCTGTGCGGCGGAAAGAAAACGCCCGATCATGTCCGGAAGATCGAAGCGGAGGGTATCAGACATATCAAGCTGATCGACGCCGCGCCCATCGGGATCAACGTGCGGTCTACTGTGGCCACATATGCAAACGTCCATGATGAGCTGCGGAAGATTTACGCAAAAACCAAGTCCGCGAAGCAGTCCGGCTATAAGGCCGGGGACTTTTCCTATAACACGGGCTCTTTGCGCTGCCCGGTCTGTGACGGAACGGGGCAGATTTCCCTGGATGTCCAGTTCCTGCCGGATGTGGATATCCCATGCCCGGACTGCCGGGGCTCACGCTATGCCAAGGACGCGAAGAAGATCCGCTATCGGAACAGAGCCGGCGCGGAGCGATCCCTTCCCGAGCTGATGGAAATGGATGTGAATACGGCATGGGAGTTTTGCCGGGACATGAGCACTGTCAGCCAAAGGCTGGAGACTCTCCGGGATCTGGGCCTGGGATATCTGACGCTGGGGGAGGAAACGCCGGGACTGTCCGGCGGCGAGGCGCAGCGGCTGAAGCTGGCCTCCGA
>CACXMX010000044.1 GCA_902768805.1 Oscillospiraceae bacterium | reverse complement strand
GTGTTCACGGCGACCTTCCGCCTGAGCGCTTCGGAGGAGCGCAGGATGCGTGCGGAGACCATGGCTCTTCTGGAGGAGCAGGATCTGGCGCGGTACGCGGACGATCCGGCGACCTCGCTTCCCTACGGCCTGCAGCGCCGGCTGGAGATAGCCCGCGCGCTGGCGACGGACCCGAAGCTGCTGCTCCTCGACGAGCCGGCCGCCGGCATGAACCCGCAGGAGACGGAGGAGCTGGGGCGGTTTATCGTGCAGATCAAGGAGAAATACGGCCTTACCGTTTTTATGATCGAGCATCATATGGACCTGGTGATGAAGTTCTCCGACCGGATCTACGTGGTGGATTTCGGCAAGCTCATCTCCGAGGGCACTCCTGCCGAGGTTCAGGCGGATCCGAGGGTGATCAAAGCATATCTGGGGGTGGCGGACGATGAATGAACCGATCCTGACCGTCAGCGATCTGACCGTACACTACGGCGGCATCGAGGCCGTCAAGGGGATCTCCCTGGAAGTCATGGAGGGCGAGATCGTCACGCTCATCGGAGCCAACGGCGCCGGGAAAAGCTCTACGCTTCGCTCCATAGCCGGCCTGGTCAAGCCGGCCGGCGGCACGATCACCTTCCGCGGCGACAACATCACGGGGCGGGACTCTGCCGTGATCGTGAAAAAGGGCATTACGCTGGTGCCCGAAGGACGCCGCATCTTCCCGGATCTCACGGTGCTGGAAAACCTGAAGGTGGGCGCCTATCTCCGGCGTGACGAGATCGCCGGCGATATCCAGTGGGTTTACGAGCTGTTTCCCCGGCTGAAGGAGCGCTCATGGCAGGCAGGCGGCACCCTATCCGGCGGCGAGCAGCAGATGCTGGCCGTGGGCAGGGCGCTGATGGCCCGGCCCAAGCTGATCATGATGGACGAGCCTTCCCTGGGCCTGGCGCCGCTGGTGGTGCGCGACATCTTTTCCATCATACGCCAGATCAACCGTCAGGGCGTGACGATCCTGCTCATCGAGCAGAACGCCAACATGGCTCTGAAGGTGGCCGACAAGGCCTATGTTATGGAGACGGGCCGCATCACCATGTCGGGGACCGGGCGGGAGCTGCTGGACAACGACGCGGTCAGAGCCGCGTATCTGGGAACCTGAAGCGTGTCGACAAAGCCGGCACGCTTCGATCGAGACCCGCTTCGCCGGGCTCTCAATCGAGAATACCCGCGCAATCGCACGCGGCGTCTCTGACGTGACGCCGCGTTTGTTCGGCGCGAGGGTTCGCATTGCTCGCCTTATGGTGTTTTTGAGGCGGCGAAGCTGCCTCAAAAACAGATCAGGATCCTGTTCGCCGATTTGCGGCGAACTCTGCGAGGCTTATCAACAGTCAGCAGGCCGCGTTACGTTTCCGTAACGCGGCCTGTTTGGCTTTCCGGCTGTCCGGACGGTTATCGGGGAAGCTGAACGCGGAACACATTGGCGTGTTCGGCGGCGTCGCACCAGATCCGGCCTCCGTGCTCGCGGACGATGCTCTCTGCGATGGCCAGACCCAGCCCGCAGCTCCCGTCGGAAGCGCGCGCCTGGTCCAGCCGGTAAAACCGCCGGAAAATGTCCCGGCGCTCCTGCGCCGACAGAGGCTCTCCCGGTGAGACCAGAGTGAGCAGAGCGCGGCTGCGTCCCTGCTTTTCCAGACGAAATTCCACGGTTCCGGGAAGGGAATACTTTTGAGCGTTGTCCAGAAGGATCTCGGCGACACGGCGAAGATGATCCGCGCTGCCATGGCAGACGATCCCCGGCTCGATCTGAGAGACGAGCGTCAGGCCCTTTTCATAGAAGACGGGCTCGAAGGGCAGAACGGCGTCCTCCGCCAAAGCGCTCAGATCCACATCGGTGAAGGCCGTACGCGCCGCGCCGTTGTCCGCCCGCGCCAGGTCCAGGAGCCCCTCCACCAGAGAGCGCATCCGCCCGGCCATGGTGAGGATGTTGGCAGCGAAGCGATCCCGTTCCTCCCGGGTACGGGAATCGTCCCGCAGGAGCTCGGCATTGGTCAAAATCACGGTGAGAGGCGTTTTGAGTTCATGGGAGGCGTCCGACACGAACTGCGTCTGCTGTGCCCAGGCCCGGTCCACCGGCTTTACGGCCCATCGGGCCAGCAGCAGGCTGATCACGAAAAACGCGGCCAGACTCAGAGAACCGATGACCATACAGTTTTTCCACAGCCCGCGCATGGTGGCCGTCTCGCTGGAGACATCGGCGAAAATGATGAACTCCGAGCCGAAACTCGCGGTGCGGTAATAGCGCAGAGCGTATTCGGGGATAAAACCGGTGTTTCCTTCCCCGGACAGAGCGATGTTTACCAGCTTCATGAGAAGCTCGCTGTCCTCTATGTTGTAGAAGCTGCTGCCCGCGGAACGAAATCCTCCGTAGGTCAGCCGCACCGTAAAATAGGGCAGCCGCGACGAGGACGCTCCGGGCCAGTTGAGCTGCAGAGGGTCGGAAGCCACGGACCGCATCATGTCGATGCTCTCCTGCTCCAGGTTCTGCCGTGTAAAGGTCAGCACCGTGCCGAAGATCACGCTGAGCATCACCAGTACGATGGCCATGTTGATGCATACAAAACGAACCCGCAGCTTTTTCAGCATTCCTCCGTCACCTCCAGATGGTAGCCCAGCCGGCGCACGGCCTCGATGCGAAGATTCGAGCCGATGCTTCGGAGCTTCTTGCGCAGAAAGCCCACATAAACCTCCGCGTGGTTTTCCACGGCGTTGGACTCCAGACCCCAGACGCGGCTGAGGATGACCTCCTTGGACAGGTTGCGGTCCCGAGACTGCAGCAGAAGCCGCATCACATCGAATTCCCGGGAGGACAGCCGGACCTTTTTCTCTCCGCATATGAGCGTGCCGGAGCTGAGATCCAGCGAAGTGTTGCCGTAGCTGAGCTCGTCAACCTGACCGCCCTGCCGGCGCAGGAGCGCGTTGATGCAGGCCATAAGCTCACGGGTATCAAAAGGCTTGGTCAGGTAATAGTCCGCTCCGGCGTTGAGCCCTTCCACCCGGTCCTCCAGTCCGGAACGGGCCGTGAGCATCAGTATGGGAGTGGAGCAGCGGCGCGCGCGCACGGCGCGCGCCACCGCGTATCCGTCCATCTTCGGCATCATCACGTCAAGGATCAGCAGATCGTAGATCCCCAAAAGGGCGTATTCCTCGCCGGTTTCGCCGTCGTAGGCCACCTCTGTTTCAAAACCCTTCGCTTCGAGCATGGTTTTCAGCGAATCGGCCAGCAGCTTTTCGTCTTCTATGATCAGTATTTTCATTGTTCTCACCTCGTGTCTCTTATTATAATACAGTCCTTTCCTTAAATGAAGCTGAAAAAAGAAAAGGGTTCTCAACGGGGAACTATGTGCTATACTGTGACGGGAGGCGAAGAAAATGAGCATTCAAATCGAATCCTTCGGTGAAAGAGCCCGGCTGTTCACGCTGGAAAACTCCTCCGGCACGCGCCTGGTGCTCACGGACATCGGCGCGAGCGCGGTGTCGCTCGTCTGGAGAGGCACGGATATCCTGCTGGGCTGGGAGGACCCCGACCGCTACTTCAACGGGGAGGGCTGCCACGGCGCGACCATCGGAAGGGTGGCCAACCGTGTCGCGGATTCCCGTTTCGTTCTCAACGGAAAAACCTATGAGCTTGTCAGAAACGACGGGAAAAACAACCTGCACAGCGGCCCCTACGGTTACCACCGGCGCCTCTGGCAGACCGCGGAGACGCTCGCTGACCGGGTCGTCTTCTTCATGGACAGCCCCGACGGCGATCAGGGATATCCGGGCAGACTGCGTCTGTGGGCGGGTTATACGCTCACCGAGGACGACCGGGTAGTGCTCGACTGCCGCGCCGAAGCCGACGCCGACACGCCCGTGAACATCGTCAACCACGCCTACTTCAATCTGAACGGACAGGGCAGCGGTGACATTCTCGGCCACAGACTGAAAATATACGCCGATACCTTCACCCCGTCCACGGCCGACCTGATCCCCGAGGGCGATATACGCCCGGTGGAGGGCACGCCCTTCGACTTCCGCGCCGGACACGCCATCGGCGAGGCCATAAACGACAGCGACCCCCGGCTGATCTCCGCCCATGGCTATGATCTGAATTTCCCGGTCCCCGGGGAGGGACTGCGTCCGGCGGCGGAGCTGACCGGCGACATAAGCGGCATCCGGCTTACCGTGATGACGGATCTTCCGGCTGTGCAGCTCTACACGGGCAACTTCCTGTCCGGCGAGAAAGGAAAGGGCGGCGCCGTGTATCCCCGGCATTCGGGCGTATGTCTGGAGACCCAGCGATTCCCCAACGCGCTCAACGAGCCGCGCTTCCCGTCGATGATCCTCAGGGCGGGGGAGACCCTGAGTTCCCGGACGGTCTGGGCGCTTTCCCGGGCAGAATAATCCTTGACATAATACGGGAAATGTGGTAAAACCACGAATAAGCGAAACGCATTGACGGGAAAGAAGTAGATCCTCCCCGCGTACCCAGAGAAGAGGCGGTCGGGTGCAAGCCTCCGTACACGCGGATCGAACGCCATCCCCGAGCGGCCTGCGGAAAAGGGCGTCCGCCCGAGTATCGCAGGACGGGAAAACCCGCCGTTACACGGGTTCCGGCATGTCTGTGCCGGACAGAGTGCGGGCGAAAGCCCGAATTCAGGTGGTAACACGGAAGCATCATTCCGCCCTGAACCTTTTGGTTCGGGGCGTTTTTCATTTCTTCCGCGCTGCCGCGGAGCGAAAGCGTATTATCCGATTCTTTTATATAATGGAAGGAGTCCGTCATGGAAAGAAAGACCTATCGGCAGTCCGCCAAACTGGACAACGTCTGCTACGATATCCGCGGCCCTGTAATGGACGAGGCCATGCGCATGGAGGCGCGCGGCGCCAAGATCCTAAAGCTCAATATAGGAAACCCCGCTCCCTTCGGCTTTTCGGCCCCGGACGAGGTCATCCTGGACCTCATTTACAACCTGCGCAGCTGCGAGGGCTATTCCGACTCCCAGGGCCTGTTCTCCGCCAGGAAGGCGATCATGCAGTACTGCCAGCTGAAAAAGATCCCGAACGTGCACATTCAGGACATTTTCACCGGCAACGGGGTGAGCGAGCTCATCACCATGACCATGCAGGGCCTGCTCAACGACGGCGACGAGATCCTGGTCCCGGCTCCGGATTATCCCCTGTGGACCGCGGCGGTCACGCTTTCGGGCGGCCGGGCCGTGCACTATATCTGCGACGAACAGTCCGACTGGTTCCCGGATATCGACGATCTTCGCAGCAAGGTGACCGACCGCACGAAGGGCATAGTGGTCATCAACCCCAACAATCCCACCGGCGCGCTCTACCCCAAGGAGATCCTTGAGCAGATCGTCCAGGTCGCCAGGGAGCACGACCTGATCCTGTTTGCCGACGAGATCTACGACCGGCTGGTCCTCCAGGGGGAGGGGGAGCACATAGCGCTGGCCTCTCTTGCGCCGGATCTTCTGACGCTGTGCTTCAACGGCCTGTCCAAGTCCCACCGGGTCGCCGGCTTCCGCTGCGGCTGGGTCTGCCTGGCCGGAGACAAATCCCGCGCCCGGGGCTATATCGAGGGGCTGAATCTGCTGGCGAAGATGCGTCTGTGCTCGAATGTTCCGGCCCAGAGCATCATCCAGACGTCTCTCGGCGGCTATCAGTCGGTGGACGAATACCTGTGCCCCGGCGGCCGGATCTACGAGCAGCGCGATATGATCTGGAACATCCTCAATTCCATCCCCGGCGTCAGCGCGGCCAAGCCCAAGGCGGCTTTCTACATTTTCCCGAAGATCGACAAGCTGGTGGAACTCAAGGAGGCCGGCGAGCGCCTTACTTCGTTCTTCGCAAACTATAAGCAGAAGTGAGCGCCTCCCGAAAGCAGAAAAGCCTCGCAGAGCTCGCCGCTGAGCGGCGAACAGGATCATAGTCTTTTTTTGAGGCAGCTCCGCCGCCTCAAAAACACCAAAAGGCGAGCAAAGCGAGCCCTCGCGCCGAACAAACGCGGCGGCTCTTACGCAACGCCGCGTGCGATTGCGCGAGTACTCTCGATTGAGGGCCCGGCGAAGCGGATCTCAATCGAAGCATGTCGACCTTGTCGACATGCTCAAAGCGGCTCCGTCACATGACGGAGCCGCTTTTTGTGCGGGAAAGGGCGCCGGGAGCTTACCCCCAAAGGGCGGTGAGCATGGGGATGAGCTGTTTTTTCCGGCTCATGACCCCGGGGAGAAACACATGGCCGTCCTTCGGCTTGGCGGAGAAGGCCTGGCGGATCACGTCGTCGCTGCCCACATAAAGCAGATGCGTGCCCTCAAGCAGCACGTCCGTGATCATCAGGAGCACCATATCCGCGCCGCTCGCCTTTTTCAGAGCGCTCATGTATTCCAGGAACTCCGCGTTCCGCCCGGTCAGAGACGACGAGTCGCCGCAGGTGATCTGACTGACGGTGAGGCTCTGCCCGGATATGTGGAACTGCTTGCTGTCCGTGCGGAAGAGCTCCTCCACGCTCCGGTCGGCCCCGTCGAAAGAGAACAGCGACCGGCCCAGCTCGTCCAGAGAGACGTTCGCGATGCGCGAGAGCCTTTCGGCCAGAGCGATGTCGCGGGGCGTACAGGTGGGGGACTTGAACATCACGGTGTCGGAGAGGATCGCTCCGGCCATCAGCCCCGCCATGGCGGGGGAGGGAGTCACGCCGTGCTCCTGGTACATGCCGGCGATGATGGTGGCGGTGCTGCCCACCGGCTCGTTGCGCACACGGATGGGCTGAGCCGTCTGAATATCCGCCAGACGATGATGATCGATGATCTCCAAAAGCTCCGCCTGCTCCAGACCGGGCACGGACTGGGAGATCTCGTTGTGGTCCACCAGCACGGCGCGCTTGCGCCTCGGCCGCAGCAGGTGGAACCGGGAGAGAGCGCCAACGACATGCTCCTCCTCATCCAGGACGGGATAGCTGCGGTATCGGGTGGAGAGCATCGTTTCCCGGATATCGTCCAGATAGTCGGTGATATGGAAAGCGATCACATCGCGGCTCCGGCTGACGCGGCCGACGGGAAGCGCCTGATAGATAAGGCGGGACACCTTGCGCGCGCTCAGCGGAGTGGAGAGAATGACGGTCCCGGTGCGCCCGGCCCACTCCCGCCGGAGGTCGGCCCGGCAGAGGATCAGGCAGCGCACCCCAGAATCCATGGCGCGTTCGGCGACCTCGGGCTGATCTCCGCAGATCATGATCGTCTCGGGTACGAAATGAGCGGGATCGTCGTAATTCTGCGGCAGGGCGATGGTCAGTTCGCCCGAGACCGTATCGATCTCCGCCGCGTCGTTGACGACCGCGGCCTCGAGCACACTCAGCAGGTTGGCCAGAGGGATATCCCGGATCATGTTGTCGCCGATGGTCTCCATGTCGCGGGCCGCGATATCGCCGGCGGAAAGCATGCCGTAGAGAGTCCCGTCCTCATTGACGATGGGAAGAGCGCTGAGCGAGTGATCGCGCATGACGCGCCAGGCGTGGTCCAGGGGGACGGAGTGATGCAGCAGGGGAGGGCGGTCGAAATCCAGGTCGGAGATCTGCGTGCGCAGATTCCCGATCAGCTCCGGAGCCTCCGTGCCGAAGCGGTCCAGCAGCTTCCGGGTCTCGTCGTTGACGGCGCCGAGACGGGCCGCACGGTATTCCCGGTCGCCCAGGGCGTGGCGCAGATTGGCGTAGGCCAGCGCCGCGACGATGGAATCGGTGTCCGGGTTGCGGTGACCGGTGATATAAATGTCGTTCATAAGCAGTCTCCTGGAAAAAGTATAAAAAAAGCAGGGAGGGACCCTGCAGAAACCGACCGGGGAGGCTTGACAAACGGTTTATCGCTTAGTATAATAGGGCGCTACGTTTTGCGAAAGAACAAAACCCAGTGCCCCTTTTAACTGTAAAAAGTATACTACCCCGTCTCCGAAAAATCAACCGGGATGAACGCTATTCTGACAACACATCCGGGCGTTCGAAAGGGCGGGACAAGACCGACACCACAAAACGACGACGCCGGGAGACCGGCGGAAAGGGAGTTTTTATTGATGCCTAAGGACGTAAAGTACGGAAGGACCGTAAGAAAGAGCTACGCCCGGTCGGAAGAGATCCAGGATATGCCCCACCTGCTGGAGATCCAGAGGAACTCCTACAAGTGGTTCCTGGAGGAAGGCCTCCGGGAGGTTTTCCGCGGAGTGGCCACCATTACGGACTATTCCGGCAATCTGGAACTGTCGTTCGTGGATTATTCCATGAACGAGAAGCCCAAGTACTCCGAGGAGGAGTGCAAAGCCCGCGACGCCACCTACGCCGCCCCGCTGAAGGTCAGCGTTCGCCTGCGCAACAAGGAGACCGAGGAGATCAAGGAACAGGAGATCTTCATGGGCGACTTCCCGCTCATGACAGCCAGCGGCACGTTCATCATCAACGGCGCCGAGCGCGTGATCGTCTCCCAGATCGTCCGTTCTCCGGGCATCTATTTCGACAAGAAGACCGACAAGACCAATTTTTCCGTCTACGGCACCACGATCATCCCCTATCACGGCGCCTGGCTGGAGTATGAGACGGACCTGAACGACATTTTCTACGTCCGTATCGACAAAAACCGCAAGATCCCCGCTACGCTCCTGCTCAAGGCCATGGGCAAGTACGACGAAAACGCCCCGCACACATGGCTGAGCTGCCTGTCCGACGAGGAGCGCGCGGGCGGCGCGGTGACCTCCGAGGCCCTCAAGAGCGTCTTCGGAAACGACATGCGCATCGTCACCACCCTGGACAAGGACGGCTGCGCCACGAGAGACGACTGTCTCCTGGAAATCTACCGCCGCCTGCGTCCCGGCGATCCTCCGACGGTCGAGAGCTCCGAGAGCCTGCTCGAGAGCCTGTTCTTCGATCACCGCCGCTACGACATCTCCAACGTGGGCCGCTACAAGTTCAATAAAAAGCTCTCGCTGTATCCCCGCGTGGCGGGCTACACCCTGGCCGAGCCTGCTGTCGATCCTATGACCGGTGAGATCCTGGCCGACGCCGGCGAGTCGCTGTCCCGCGAGCGGGTCCTGGAGCTGGAGCGCCGCGGCGTGGTCTCCGTCATGCTCGCTCTCGAGAGCGGAGAGACGGTCCGCGTGTTCAGCAACGGCATGGTGGACGCGGCCGAGTTCCTGCACTTTTCCGACGACGAGGCCGAAAACCGCCGCATCCTGCGCGAGGAGCTCGGCCTTAAGGAGAAGGTGCGCTTCATCCTGCTCAAAAAGCTCATGGAGAACTATGAGGGCGAGGAGCTTCGCGAGGTCCTGCGCGAGAACGCCGATCTGCTGGTGCCCCGCTTCGTCATCTGCGACGACATCTTCTCCGCGGCCAACTACCTGTGCTGCCTGGCCCACGGGATCGGCGCGCCCGACGACATCGACCATCTCGGTAACCGCCGCGTGCGCAGCGTGGGAGAGCTGCTGCAGAATCAGTTCCGCATCGGCTTCGCGCGCATGGAGCGCGTGATCCGCGAGCGGATGACCGTTCAGGATCTGGACGTGGTCACTCCGCAGAGCCTGATCAACATCCGGCCCGTCACCGCGGCCATCAAGGAGTTCTTCGGCTCCAGCCCGCTGAGCCAGTTCATGGACCAAACCAACCCGCTGGCCGAGCTCACGCACAAGCGCCGTATTTCGGCCCTGGGTCCCGGTGGCCTCAGCCGCGAGCGCGCCAACTTCGACGTGCGCGACGTCCACTACAGCCATTACGCCCGTCTGTGCCCCATTGAGACACCCGAAGGTCCCAACATCGGCCTGATCAACTACCTGAGCTCCTACGCCCGCGTGGACGAGTACGGCTTCCTGATCTCTCCCTATCGCCGCATCGACAAGGAGACCGGCATCGTCACCAAGGAAGTGGTGTACATGACCGCCGACCAGGAGGATCAGTACATCATGGCCATGGCGACCGAGCCTCTGGATGAGGAGGGACGCCTGCTCAACAGCCGTATCACCTGCCGCCACCGCGACGAGATCATCGAGGTCGACCGCGACCGCGTGGACTACATGGACGTGTCTCCCCGCATGATGATCTCCATCGCCACCGCCATGATCCCGTTCCTGGAGAACGACGACGCCAACCGCGCTCTGATGGGCGCGAACATGCAGCGTCAGGCCGTGCCGCTGATGACCACTCAGCAGCCCATCGTTGCCACCGGCATCGAGCACCGCTGCGCCGTGGACTCCGGCGTCGTGGTCCTTTCCGAGGGCGACGGCGTGGTCGAGCGCGTGAGCGCGGATTATATCACCATCCGCTACGATCGCGGCGAGAGCAAGGATTACAAGCTTATCAAATTCGCCCGCTCCAACCAGGGCACCTGCTTCAACCAGAGGCCCATCGTGAAGGTGGGCGAGCGCGTGAAGGAAGGCGACGTCATCGCGGACGGCCCCTCCACGTCTCAGGGCGAGATCAGCCTGGGCAAGAACGTGCTCGTGGGCTTCGCCACCTGGGAAGGCTACAACTATGAGGACGCCGTACTGCTCAACGAGCGCCTCGTGATGGACGATGTGTACACCTCCATCCATGTGGAGGAATACGAGTGCGACGCCCGCGACACCAAGCTCGGGCCCGAAGAGATCACCCGCGACATCCCCGGCGTGGGCGAGGACGCTCTCAAATATCTTGACGAGAGAGGCATCATATCCGTGGGCGCCGAGGTGCGTTCGGGAGATATCCTGGTCGGCAAGGTCACGCCCAAGGGCGAGACCGACCTGACCGCCGAGGAGCGGCTGCTGCGCGCCATCTTCGGTGAAAAGGCCCGCGAGGTGCGCGACACCTCCCTCAAGGTCCCCCACGGCGAGAGCGGCATCATTGTGGACGTGAAGGTTTTCACCCGCGACCACGGCGATGAGATGTCTCCCGGTGTGAACCAGGTGGTCCGCGTATACATCGCACAGAAGAGAAAGATCAGCGTGGGCGACAAGATGGCCGGACGTCACGGCAACAAGGGCGTCGTCAGCCGCATCCTGCCCCGCGAGGATATGCCTTATCTGCCCGACGGCACGCCGCTGGACATCGTGCTCAACCCCCTGGGCGTTCCTTCCCGAATGAACATCGGGCAGGTGCTGGAGGTCCATCTGGGCTACGCCGCTCAGGCGCTGGGATGGAAGGTCGCCACTCCCATTTTCAACGGAGCCAACGAGGTCACGATCCGCGAAACGCTCAAGGAGGCCGGACTCCGCGAGGACGGCAAGAGCGTTCTGTACGACGGCCGCACCGGCGAGAAGTTCGACAACGACGTCACCGTCGGCTGGGTATACTTCCTCAAGCTCCACCATCTGGTGGACGACAAGATCCACGCCCGCTCCACCGGACCCTACAGCCTGGTGACGCAGCAGCCTCTGGGCGGCAAGGCTCAGTTCGGCGGCCAGCGTTTCGGCGAGATGGAGGTCTGGGCCCTGGAGGCTTACGGCGCGGCCCACACTCTGCAGGAGATCCTGACCGTCAAGTCCGACGACGTCACCGGACGCGTACGCACCTATGAGAGCATCGTGAAGGGTCATAACATCCCGGCTCCCGGCGTGCCCGAGTCGTTCAAGGTGCTGGTCAAGGAGCTGCAGTCTCTGTGCCTGGACGTGCGCGTACTCGACAAGGACGGCAGCGAAATAGAGCTCAAAGAGGATGACGACGACGATTACATCCCCGGCATCCAGGATGAATACCGGTCCAGCGAGGCCGAGTTCAGCGACGCCGGCTTCGAGATCGACCGCTCCCAGGCTGTGATGGATGAGCCCGAACCCGAGGACGAATCCGGCTACGATGATGACTATACGGAGGAGGATCAGTAATGAGCTACACACCGTTCGACGCTATCCAGATCGGGATCGCTTCCCCCGACATGATCCTTTCCTGGTCCCACGGCGAAGTCAAAAAGCCCGAGACCATCAATTACCGCACCCTTAAGCCCGAGCGGGACGGCCTGTTCTGCGAGCGCATTTTCGGGCCCACCAAGGACTGGGAGTGCCACTGCGGAAAGTACAAGAAGATCCGCTACAAGGGCAAGATCTGCGACCGCTGCGGAGTGGAGATCACCAAGAGCAAGGTCCGCCGCGAGAGGATGGGCCACATCGAGCTGGCCGCCCCCGTGAGCCATATCTGGTATTTCAAGGGGATCCCCTCCCGTATGGGCATGCTGCTGGACATCACTCCGCGCACGCTGGAGAAGGTGCTGTACTTCGGCTCCTATATCGTCACCGATCCCGGTGAGACGCCGCTGAAGAAGTGCCAGCTCCTCAACGAAAAGGAATACCGCGACATGCGCGAGAAGTACGAGGACGACTTCGACGCGGGCATGGGCGCCGAGGCTGTCAAGAAGCTGCTCGCCGATATCGACTGCGAGAAGCTCTCCGTCCAGCTCCGCGAGGAGCTGCGCGACGCGTCCGGTCAGAAGAAGGCCAAGATCGTCAAGCGCCTGGAGGTCGTGGAGGCTTTCCGCCAGTCCGGCAACAACCCCACCTGGATGATCATTGACATCCTTCCCGTCATCCCCCCCGAGATCCGGCCCATGGTACAGCTCGACGGCGGACGTTTTGCCACCAGCGACCTGAACGATCTCTACCGCAGGGTCATCAACCGCAACAACCGCCTCAAGAGGCTCATCCAGCTCAACGCGCCCGACATCATCGTGCGCAACGAGAAGCGGATGCTCCAGGAGGCTGTGGACAGCCTGATCGACAACGGCCGCCGCGGCCGCGCGGTCACGGGCGCCAACTCCCGCGCGCTGAAGTCTCTGAGCGACATGCTCAAGGGCAAGCAGGGACGTTTCCGCCAGAACCTGCTGGGCAAGCGTGTCGACTACTCCGGCCGAAGCGTTATCGTCGTCGGACCCGAACTGAAAATGTACCAGTGCGGCGTGCCCAAGGAAATGGCCATCGAGCTGTTCCGGCCCTTTGTCATGAAGAAGCTGGTAGAGGACGGCTCCGCCAACAATATCAAATCCGCCAAGAAAATGGTGGACCGGCAGCGCCCCGAGGTCTGGGACGCGCTGGACGTGGTCATCAAGGAGCATCCCGTGCTGCTCAACCGCGCTCCCACGCTGCACCGTCTCGGCATTCAGGCCTTTGAGCCGGTGCTGGTGGAAGGCCGCGCGCTGAAGCTGCATCCTCTGGCGTGCACGGCCTACAACGCCGACTTCGACGGCGACCAGATGGCCATCCATGTGCCGCTGAGCGCCGAGGCCCAGGCCGAGGCCCGCATCCTGATGCTCTCGGTCAACAACCTGCTGCGTCCTCAGGACGGGAACCCCCACTCCATCCCCACGCAGGACATGGTCCTGGGCTCCTACTACCTGACCTATGTCCGGGAAGAGAAGGGGACCGGCATGGCCTTCCGCGACCCTGAGGAAGCTCTGATGGCTTATCAGGAAGGCGCGGTCACGCTCCACAGCCCCGTCAAGGTCCGCGTGAGCAAGACCATCGACGGCGAGGTCAGATACAAGACCATCGATACCACGGTCGGCCGCATCATTTTCAACGAGCCCATTCCTCAGGACCTGGGCTTCGTGGACCGCTCCGACCCCGAGCATGCCTTCGATTACGAGATCGACTTCCGGGTCGATAAGAAAAAACTGGGAGATATCATCTCCCGCTGCATCCAGAAGCACGGCTTCACCATCTCCGCCGAGGTGCTCGACAACATCAAGGCTCAGGGCTACAAGTACTCCACCAAGAGCGGCATGACGATTTCCATCGCCGACATGGTAGTGCCCGAGACCAAGAAGCAGAAGATCGCCGACACGGAAAAGAAGATCCTTGACATCGAAAAACAGTACCGCCGCGGCTTCATCACCAACGACGAGCGCTACCGTCTGGTCGTGTCCGAATGGGAAAAGACCACCGACGACGTCTCCAAGGCTCTGATGGCCAACCTGGATGAGTTCAACCCCATCAACATCATGGCCACCTCCGGTGCCCGAGGCAGTTCCAACCAGATCCGTCAGCTGGCCGGCATGCGCGGCCTGATGGCCAACACCTCCGGCAAGACCATCGAGATCCCCATCAAGGCCAATTTCCGTGAGGGCCTGAGCGTGCTCGAGTACTTTATCTCCACGCGCGGCGCCCGAAAGGGCATGGCGGACACGGCTCTGCGTACCGCCGACTCCGGTTACCTGACCCGCCGAATGGTGGATGTCAGCCAGGACGTGATCATCCGCGAGGACGACTGCGGCACGAGCGAGGGAGTTCCCGCCTCTGCCATGGACAGCCGCGGCTGGGCCGTGCTGACTCTCGATCCCGAGGATCCCAAATACGGCGAGTACATCCAGTCCTACGGAGAGAACATCCACGGACGGTTCCCGTCCCGCCCGGTCATCGATCCCGAAACTGGCGAGGTGCTCTTCGATACGGACAGCCTGCTCATGTCTTCGGACGCGCCGGTTTTGGCCGCGCACGGAATCTTCAGCGTTGAGGTCCGCAGCGTAATGAGCTGCGAAGCCCGCAGCGGCGTCTGCGCCAAATGCTACGGCATGAACCTGGCCACCGGAAAGCCGGTGAATGCCGGAGAAGCCGTCGGCGTCATCGCGGCGCAGTCCATCGGCGAACCCGGCACCCAGCTGACCATGCGTACGTTCCACAGCGGCGGCGTCGCCGGCGACGACATCACGCAGGGTCTTCCCCGAGTCGAGGAGCTGTTTGAGGCCCGCAAGCCCAAGCGCGTGGCGATCCTCAGCGAGATCAGCGGAACGGTGACCGTCGAGGAAGGCAAGAAGAACATGATGTCCGTCAACGTCGTCAACGAGGAAGAGGGCGATACGCGCGTCTATGCCGTTCCCGCTTCCGCGGGTATCCTCGTGCAGACCGGGGACCATGTCGACAAGGGCCAGGAGCTGACCCGCGGCGCTCTCAACCCCCACGACGTGCTGCGCATCCGCGGCGTCAACGACGACGTTTTCGGGCGCCCCGGCGTACGCAACTACCTGGTGCAGGAGGTACAGAAGGTCTACCGGCAGCAGGGCGTGGATATCAACAACAAGCACATTGAAGTCATCGTCCGTCAGATGATGCGCAAAGTGCGCGTGGAGGATCCGGGCAGCACGGATCTGCTCTCCGGCTCCACCGTGGACATTAACGAATACAAGGACGCCAACGCGGAAGTGGCGCGCCGCGCCGCCGCCGGTGAGGAGGGCCTTGTCCCGGCCACCTGCACTCCGGTCCTGCTGGGTATCACGAAGGCTTCTCTTGCCACGGACAGCTGGATGTCCGCCGCGTCCTTCCAGGAGACCACCAAGGTCCTCACCGAGGCCGCCATCAAGGGCAAGGTCGACCATCTGATCGGACTGAAGGAGAACGTCATCATCGGCAAGCTGATCCCCGCCGGCTCCGGTCTGGCCGCCTACCGCGACTTTGAGATGCACACCGATGAGACCATTGAGGACGAGGCCGACTATGTGGACCTCTCCGAACTCAAAAAGCTCACCAACGCGCTGTGACCCACAGACACCCGCTCCCCCGAGCCCAACGGCCCGGGGGAGCTTTTTTCCGGCGGGATGCCGGAAAACGGCGCGGCCGCCGTTCCGCCTCGTGACGGCGCGGTTGACCGCCGGAGAGGATTGATGTATATTCGTTCTGCTTATGAAAACGAACGGAGGTTGAACCCATGTTTACGCTGATCAGGAAAGCGCACGTCTTCGCGCCGGAGGACCTGGGCGTGAAGGACGTGCTCATTTGCAACGAGAAGATAGTGAAGGTCGCCGACAGCATCGATTTCCCCTGGGACGAGGACGATCTGACCGTCATCGACGCCGAGGGGAAGAGCCTGGTCCCGGGCTTTATCGATCAGCATGTGCACATCATCGGCGGCGGCGGGGAGGACGGCTTTGCCAGCCTGATCCGCGAGATCCAGATGACCGACTGCGTGCGCTACGGCGTCACCACCGTGGTGGGCGTGCTGGGCACCGACTGCACCTCCAAGCATGTGGAGACTCTGGTGGCCCGTACAAAGGCGCTGAAGGAACAGGGCATGTCGGCCTACTGTCTCACGGGCTCCTATACCTATCCGCCCATCACTCTCACGGGCTCCGTGGCAAAGGATATGGCGTTTGTTGACGAGATCATCGGCGTCAAGATCGCCATCGCCGAACACCGCGCCAGCAATATTTCCGCCGACGAGCTGGCCCGGCTGGCCACACAGGTACGGACCGTGTCCTTCCTCACGCACAAGCCCGGCGTGGTGCACATGCACACGGGACGGGGCAAAAAGCAGTATTCCGACGTGCTGAAGATCGTGGAGGAGACCGACATCCCCATCTCGCAGTTCCGGCCCACACATGTGAACATCGACTCGGAGAGCACGCTCTCTTTCGCGAAGGCGGGCGGCTATCTGGACTTTACCTCCGGCTCGAAGACATCCGAGAGCGCGGCGCATCTGAAAAAGGCGCTGTCTCTTGTGCCGCTCGGGAAGATCACGCTGAGCTCCGATTCCAACGGCAGCTTCCCGCAGTGGTCCGAGGACGGACAGAGGGTCGTCGCCATGGGCGTGGGCAAGATGGAGACTCTGTTCGACACGATCCGCCGCCTGGTGCGGGAGCAGGGGGTCGATCTGTCGACGGCGGTATCGATCATTACGAAGAACGTGGCGAAAGCGCTTGAGCTGACCGCCAAGGGAACGGTCGCGAAAGACGCCGACGCGGATCTGGTGCTGCTGGACGGCGAGCTGAACATCACGGACGTTCTCGCCAGAGGAAAAATCATGGTGAGAGACGGAGAGCTGACCGCGAAAAACTATTACGATTACGAGTAAGAAAAACCGCGCTCCGGGGGATGACAACGTCTCCCGGAGCGCGGTTTTCGGTGCTGTTCGGATGAATACGCCAGAACGGCGCGTCAGTCCCGGTCGGGGCTCATTTCGCCGCGCAGGCCCCGATAAAATCCTCGAAGATCGCGAGCATATAGTTGTCCGGACGGGGGTAAAAGCTTTCCGGATGCCACTGCACCGCGTGGAGGTACGGGTGATCGACGGCTTCCAGGGCCTCCACGGTGCCGTCGTCGGCCCGGGCCGTGATACGCAGCCCTTCACCGAGGGCCTTCACGCACTGGTGATGATAGCTGTTTGTCCAGACTTCGGAACCGTAAAGCCGGCTGAGTATGGAGCCCTCTTCGATGGTGACCCGGTGACTGATCCCGCCCGGGGTGATGTCCTGCTGATAGTGGTGCATGGTTCCCGGTCCCTGCAGGGAGACGTCCTGCCAGAGAGTGCCCCCGAAAGCCACGTTGACGATCTGGATGCCGCGGCAGATGGCGAGGATCGGCTTTTTTGAGGCGAGCATCTTTTCGATCAGATGGAGCTGGTATTCGTCGTAATCGAGGCGGCACGTCGTCAGCAGGGGATGGGGCGTCTCTCCGTAGCTGATGGGATTGACGTCGATGCCGCCGGGCACGATGAAGCCGTCGCACAGCGCGACATACCGGTCCAGCGCGTCCGGGTCGTCGTATATCGGCAGGATCAGCGGGATGCCGCCGGCTTTCTCCACCGAAAACAGGTAATTCTCGCCGCAGGAGTGGATCGTGGCGGTGCTGCCGCGGTAGGCGTTTTGCGTGGGATGAGCGTGTATTCCAATCAGAGGCTTCATGGTAATGAACCTTCCCGTATCACAGATTTCATTTCACCCACTATATACCTGTTTTCCCGAAAAGGAAAGGGGTTTTTCGCGCGCTGCGGATATTGGAAAGCAATGGATAAAACGGCCAAGGATTTTCAATTCCGGCCGCCGAAAATGGATAAAATCATGATTTCTTCCGATTTGCTTCCCTAAAGCGCTGAACCGTATTGACGCGAAACGGTATGTTTGCTATAATTCAGAAATCCAAGGAAATGAAATTTCCCCGAAGACAAAAATCAAAACAGAGGAGGATACTTCGATGAAGGCAACGAAAAAGATCCTTGTGCTCCTGCTTGCCGCCGTTATGCTGATGCTGTGCGCCTGCGGATCGTCGGGATCGTCCGCCGGCGGCTCTTCCGAGCCCGCCGCCGCCCCCGCCGAGCCGGCTGCCGAGCCCGCGGCTCCCGCCGAGCCCGCCGCCCCCGCCAAGGCTACCGCTCAGGATTACGACGCAGTAGCGGCCGTGTCCCTGGACTTCACCACCATGGACCCTGTGGATACCTCCGATACTCTTTCCGGCGGCATCCAGCGTCTGATCATGGACGGCCTGTTCGGATTTGACGACGATATGGGGCAGATCCCCATGCTCGCCACGAAGTGGGAGGCCAACGAGGACGCCACCGAATACGTGCTGACTCTGCGCGAGGGCGTTTTCTTCTCCGACGGCACTCCCTGGAACGCCGAGGCCGCCAAGGCCAACCTCGACAAGCTCAACGACGAGACCCGCCACCTGAAGCGTACCTCTCTGCTCAGCTCCGTTATCGACACCGTTGAGGTGACCGGCGAGTATGAGGTCAAGGTCACTCTCACCGAGCCCTTCTCCGCGTTCATCGCCAACCTGTGCCATCCCGCCTGCGTCATGATGAGCCCGAAGGTCATCGAGGCCGGCGACGACGTCTGCGCTTCCGCCCCTGTCGGCACGGGCCAGTATCTGTTCGTCGAGTGGGAGCACGGCGATCACCTCAAGCTCGAGCTCAACCCCAACTGGTGGGGTTATGAGGCCGGCCTGGTCAGCCCCGACGCCGGCTTCAAGACCATCGACTTCAAGGTCGTCACCGAGAACTCCACCCGCGTCAACATGCTGATGTCCGGCGACGCCGACTTTATCTGGCCCGTACCCACCGAGAGCTACGACAACGTGGCCAACGATCCCAACCTGGTTGCGCATTCCGAGGCCGGCATCGTGGTCCGCTGGCTGTACATGAACACTCAGAAGGCGCCTCTCAACGATGTCCGCGTCCGCAAGGCTCTGGCCATGGCTGTGAACAAGGAGGCCTTCCTCCAGGTCATTTATAACGGCCACGGCTCTCTGGCTACCTCCATCCTCGGCTCCAAGGTCACCGGCTACAAGGCCAACGACCCTGTGCCCTTCGACGTTGAGGCCGCCAAGGCCCTGCTCGCCGAGGCCGGATACCCCGACGGCTTCTCCATCATCCAGTACTACTCCAACAACACCACCAACCAGAAGTCCGCCGAGTTCATGAAGCAGCAGTTCGCGCAGATCGGCGTCGATCTGGTGCTTGTGGGCGAGGAGAGCGCCATGACCAACGAGCGTATCCAGAACTCCACCAAACCCGGCGCCGAGGCCGATGTCGACGTCTACCTGACCGGCTGGTCTCCCTCCACCGGTGACGCCGACTGGGCGCTGCGTCCGCTGCTGTGCTCCGAGATGTGCCCGCCGACCAACTACAACATCGCCTATTTTGCCAATCAGGAATACGACGATCTTGTTCACGGTGCGCTGGCCGAGCCCGACCAGGCCAAGAAGAACGTGATGTACGCCCGCGCGCAGGACATCATCTGGGAAGAGATGCCCATCATCCCGCTCATGGAGCAGGACAACACCTGGGCCAACAAGAACACCTTTGACGGTATCCTGATCTACCCCGACGGCGCCCGATTCTTTCTGAACGCAGGTGCCCTCTGTTCCGCAGAGGGCATTTGCGGTATACGGACGCTGCCGGGGCTCCCCCGGCTTCGCGTCTTAACGCTATTATCAGCGGAATGGCAGGGAATGGATTATGCTTAGGTACAGCTTAAAAAAACTGCTGGAAATGCTGCTGACGCTCTTCATCGTCATCACGATCGTGTTTTTCCTCGTGCGCATGATACCCGGGGATCCTGCCCGTATGATCGCCGGAGAACAGGCCACCCTGGAGGACGTGGAGAACGTACGTGAGGCGCTGGGCCTGAACAGGCCGGTGGGCGAGCAGTACATCCGATACATCACGGGGCTCCTTCACGGCGATCTGGGCACGTCCATGCGCACCAAACGCCCTGTGAGCGAGGAGCTGGCCGTGCGCTATCCCAACACCGTCAAGCTCACGCTGGTGGCCATCACCTGGAGCGTGCTGGTGGGCATCCTTCTGGGGGTGTGGTCCTCGCGTCATCGCTCCAAATGGCAGGATTACCTGGGCATGACCATAGCGGTCTCGGGCATTTCGCTGCCGAACTTCTGGATCGGCTTCATGCTGATCTCGCTGTTCGCGGTGAAGCTCCACTGGCTGCCGGCTACGGGCGCGGGCTCGTTCAAGAACCTGATCCTGCCCGGACTCACCCTGGGAACGAACATCATGGCGATCCTCGCCCGGTTCACCCGTTCCTCCATGATCGAGCAGCTCAAGGAGGACTACATCCGCACCGGCCGCTCCAAGGGCATCGGGGAGACACCGATCACCTTGTTCGCCTACAACGGCATCGGCCAGCTGCTGGTAACGTCCGTGTCCTTCCGTGATTATTCGTGCATCCAGTCTCTTATCCTTATATTCTCTCTGCATTTTGTGGTGATCAACTTCGTTGTGGACATCCTGTACGCGGTCCTCAACCCGGAGATCCAGCTCAGCTGAAAGGAGGGGGAAAAATGAACGGCGAAAAGGAACAGGTCCAGTTTTCCCGCTTCCGGGATTTCCTGAGAAAGTTCAAAAAACAGAAGACGGCGATCGCCGCGCTGCTCGTGATCGTGTTTCTGGGCGTGATAGCGGTCATCGGCGAGCGGATCGCTCCCTTCGGGATCGACGAGTTCGACTACTCCTCCATCCTGCAGGGCCCCAGCTCCGCGCACTGGTTCGGCACCGACGAATTCGGACGGGATCTTTTCTCCCGTATCCTCTGCGGAACGCGCATCTCTCTGCTGGTCGGCATCTGCGCGGTGACCGTGGGCGCCATCTCCGGCACGATCCTCGGCCTGATCGCCGGTTACTACGGCGGCGTCGGCGAGTCGGTGATCATGCGTCTGTGCGACGTTCTCTTTGCCTTCCCCGGCATCGTGCTGGCCATCGCGGTCATCGCCGTGCTCGGCGCGGGCATCCAGAACGTGGTCATCGCCGTGGCCGTGTTCTCCATGCCGACCTTCTGCCGGCTCGTGCGAAGCTCGGTGCTGGCTACCAAGGAGAGCGTATACATCCAGGCCGAGCGCAGCCTTGGCGCCAGCGACGCGCGGCTTCTGTTCCGGCACATCCTGCCCGCGGCGTTTCCGAACATCATCGTGCAGTACACGATGTCCATCGGAAGCTCCATCATGACGGCCGCCAGCCTCTCCTTCCTCGGCATGGGCGCCCAGCCCCCCACGCCGGAATGGGGCCTTATACTGAGCACTGGCCGGGACTATATGTTCAATGCCGCCCATATGACCCTGTTTCCGGGCCTCGCGATCTTTATCACCGTTCTGAGCTTCAACCTTCTCGGCGACGGTCTGCGGGACGCGCTGGACCCGAAGCTGAGCGACTGAGGAGGACGACGACATGGCGGATTACGTACTGGAAGTCAAAAACCTCCACACTTATTTCTTTGCCGATACCGGCACCGTGCCCGCGGTGGACGGCGTGGATTTTGTCCTGGAACGGGGACATACGCTGGGCATCGTCGGCGAATCGGGCAGCGGCAAAAGCGTAACGTCCCTTTCGGTGATCGGCCTTCTGATGGGCACCACCGGACGCGTTACGGAGGGCGAGATCCTTCTCGACGGGGAGGATATCACCAAATACAGCGAAAAACAGCGCCGCAAGCTCCGCGGCTCCAAGATCTCCATGATCTTTCAGGAGCCGATGACCTCGCTCAACCCGGTCATGAAGATCGGCCGGCAGATCCGGGAGAAGATCCTGCAGCACGAGAAGATCTCCCGGAGCGACGCGGACAAAGAGGTCATACGTCTGCTCCAGATGACCGGGCTGCCCCGGGTAGAGCGCATCGTAAACGAGTATCCGTTTCAGCTCTCGGGCGGACAGCGCCAGAGGGTGATGATCGCCCTCGCCCTGGCCTGCAAGCCGGAGATCCTGATCGCCGACGAGCCCACCACGGCTCTGGACGTAACCATCCAGGCGCAGATCCTCACCCTGATGGAACAGCTGAAGAAGGAGACCGGCACGTCGATCCTGTTCATCACCCACGATTTCGGCGTGGTGGCCGAAGTCTGTGACGACGTGGTGGTGATGTACTGCGGGCGCATCGTGGAAAAGGGGACGGTGGGGGATATCTTCCACAAGACCGCCCACCCCTATACGGAGGGCCTGCTCAACTCCATCCCGAAAATCGGCGTTCGCGCCGAGGAGCTTGAGGTCATCCCCGGGAACGTGCCCAATCCGAAGTACATGCCCAGGGGCTGCAAATTCTCCGACCGCTGCAAATACTGCTTCGACCGGTGCCTGGAGGAGGAGCCCGGCTTTGCCGATCTGGGCGGCGGGCATTTCTCCCGCTGCTGGCGCAGCTTCCCCGACTTTAAAGAACAGGAGGCCGAATGATGTCCGATAAGGTATTGCAGGTCGAGGACCTGAAGGTCTACTATCCTGTTCGGCAGGGGCTGATGGGCCGGGTCCAGTATGTCAAGGCCGTGGACGGCGTGACGCTGGATGTCAAAAAGGGAGAGGTGCTCGGCATCGTGGGCGAGTCCGGCTGCGGAAAGTCCACTCTGGGCAAGGCGGTGTGCCGGCTCATCGGCACCTCCGGCGGACGGATCCTCCTCAACGGCCGGAACATTACGGATATCCCGGAAAAGGAGCTTCGTCCTTACCGAAAACAGATACAGATGATCTTTCAGGACCCCTACGCCTCTCTGTACCCGCGAATGACCGTCCATGATATCATCGCCGAGCCGATGATCATCCATAAAATGTATTCTTCCGCCCAGGAGATCGACGCCAAGGTCGTGGAGCTGCTCAACGAGGTGGGCATGGACGCCTATCACGCCCAGCGCTATCCGCATGAATTCTCCGGAGGCCAGCGCCAGCGCATCGGCATAGCGCGCGCTCTGGCCACGGAACCGGACCTGATCATCGCCGACGAGCCCGTTTCGGCTCTGGACGTGTCCATCCAGTCGCAGGTGCTCAATCTGCTGAGCAAGCTGATGCGGGAGCGGAACCTGACGATGATCTTCATCGCCCACGATCTGGCCGTGGTGGAGCATATCAGCAACCGCGTGGTGGTCATGTACCTGGGCAAGGTCGTCGAGACCGGCGAGCGGGACGAGCTGTACCGCAGCCCGCTGCACCCGTATTCCAAAGCTCTTCTGGACGCGCACCCCATCCCGGATCCCGACGCGCGCAAGGAACGTACGCTGCTCGAGGGTACGATCCCCAGCGCGCTCAACCCGCCCCCGGGATGCAAATTCCATACCCGCTGCAAGCACTGTTCTCCGATCTGCAGCCAGGTGGAGCCTCAGCCGCGCCTGATCGAGGGCAGCCATACCGTAAGCTGTCACCTGTTCGACAATGTGGGTGAGCCCGCTTAAAATGACACGGCCGTAAGAAGGAAGCTTCCTTCTTACGGCTTTCGATCGAGATACTATTTTTATTGTATATGAAAGAGGAGATCGGCAATGACTCAGATAACAAAACGCGAGGTTGATCGGATCCTTGCCCTTTCCGACGCCTTCGGACCCAGCGGGATGGAGGACGCGGTCAGCGCACTGGTGCGCGCCGAGCTGGACGGCGTTCTGGAACTGACCGAAGACAGGATGCGCAACGTCCGCGGCGAACTGAATCCGGACAGCAGCGGACCGAAGATCATGCTCGACGCTCATCTCGACGAGGTCGGCGTGATCGTTCAGGCGATCCGTCCCAACGGCACGATGAATTTCCTGCCTTTGGGCGGAATGACGGCGGGAAACCTGCCTTCGTCGCTTTTTGATCTGAAAGCGGCGGACGGAAGCGTCGTGAAGGCCGCCGTAGCGGCCAAGCCGCCTCATTTCATGTCCGCGTCCGAGAGAAACTCCGCCCCGGCAATCGAGGATATGGTCCTCGACTGCGGCAGCGTCAGCGACAAAGAGACCCGTGAGGATTTCGGGCTCGGCGTGGGAAGCTTCGGCGTGCCGGCCGTCAAGGCATTCTATAAGGAAGAGAAGGGCCTCTTCTTCGGCAAGGCCTTTGACTGCCGCATCGGTGTCGCGGCTCAGATCGAGACCCTGCGCCGGCTGAAAGGAGAAAAGCTGCCCTGCCGTGTCCAGGCCTCCTTTGCCGTTCAGGAGGAGGTCGGAGAACGGGGCGTTTACGCCAACTACAAGGCGCTGCAGCCCGATCTGATGATCTGCTTCGAGGGCTGTCCCGCGGACGACACGTTCCAGCCGGACTATATGATCCAGGCGGCGCTTCGCAAGGGCCCGATGCTGCGCCATTTCGACCGCTCCATGATCACATCGCCGCGGTTTCAGAAATACGCTCTGGATCTCGGCCGCGCCAAGGGCATCCCGCTGCAGGAATCCGTTCGGTCCGGAGGCGGCACCGACGGCGGCATGATCCACACCGAGGGGATCCCCTGCATCGTGGTGGGCATACCGGTACGTTACATCCATTCCCATCACTGCTGGTGCACGGCGGAGGACTATCTCGCCGCTGTGGACCTCGCCGCGGAGATCTGCCGGAATCTTGACGCGGAGGTCCTCGCCGCTTTCTGATCTCCCGGGACTTACCGGACGCGTACGATTCCGCCCATATACGGAGCGATCGGCACACTGCGCCCGGCCGGGGGCGGAAACGCCTGCGGGAGCATGAAAAAAACCGGATTTCGGGTGTAAAAATTTCTTGACTGTTTTTGTATATCATGCTAAAATATCCATCCGTGTGGGCGCAGGCCCGCACGGATGGAATTCTTTGAGGAAAGGAGGAAAATGCATGCCGACTTTTAACCAGCTCGTTCGCAAGGGAAGAGAGAAAGTGACCTACAAGTCCACATCTCCCGCCATGCAGAAGGGTATGAACACCCTGCGCAACCGCGAGACCGATCAGCCTTCTCCCCAGAAGCGCGGCGTCTGCACCGCGGTGCGTACATCTACCCCCAAGAAGCCCAACTCCGCTCTGCGTAAGATCGCCCGTGTCCGTCTCACCAACGGCTACGAGGTCACCGCTTACATCCCCGGCGTTGGCCACAACCTGCAGGAGCACTCCGTCGTTATGATCCGCGGCGGCCGTGTCAAAGACCTGCCCGGTGTTCGTTACCACATCATCCGCGGCACTCTCGATTCCCAGGGCGTCGACGGACGCCGTCAGGGCCGCAGCAAGTACGGCGCCAAGCGCCCCAAAGCGGGTAAGAAGTAACAACACCCCCAACAGTGCCTGTTGGTTATGATATATAACCTTTCGGGCACAGCGGCGGCCCAGGAGCCGTCGAGTACCTATGAGATCATTTCATAATGAAGGAGGGAAGCAAAGTGCCCAGAAGAGGTAACGTTCCCAAAAGAGAAATCTTGCCCGATCCTGTATATAACAGCGTTCTGGTGACCAAGCTCATCAACGGTATTATGCTGGACGGCAAAAAAGGCGTGGCCCAGAAGGTCGTTTACGACGCCTTTGACATCATTGAGAAGAAGCTCGACCGGAGTCCTCTGGAAGTCTTCACCGAAGCGCTCAACAACATCATGCCCGCTCTGGAAGTCAAGGCCCGCCGTGTCGGCGGCGCCACCTACCAGGTGCCCATCGAAGTCCGTCCCGAGCGCCGGCAGACTCTCGGTCTGCGCTGGCTGGTGGGTTATTCCCGCAAGCGCAGTGAGAAGACCATGAAGGAGCGCCTGGCCAACGAGATCATGGACGCCGTCAACAACACCGGCGCGTCCGTGAAGAAACGCGAAGACACCCACAAGATGGCCGAATCCAACAAGGCGTTCGCCCATTACCGCTGGTGATCTTCCTGATAAGGTAACACACTTATGCCCAGATCGTATTCACTCGAAAATACCAGAAATATCGGCATCATGGCCCACATCGATGCCGGAAAAACCACGACCACGGAGCGGATCCTTTTCTACACCGGCGTCAACTACAAGCTCGGCGAGGTGCACGAAGGAAACGCCACCATGGACTGGATGGTGCAGGAACAGGAGCGCGGCATCACCATCACCAGCGCCGCCACCACCTGCTTCTGGAAGGACACCCGCATCAACATCATCGACACTCCGGGCCATGTGGACTTCACCGCCGAGGTGGAGCGCTGCCTGCGCGTGCTGGACGGCTGCGTGACGGTCCTGTGCGCCAAGGGCGGCGTGGAGCCCCAGACCGAGACGGTCTGGCGGCAGGCTGACCACTACAACGTGCCGAGAATGATCTATGTCAACAAAATGGACATCACCGGCGCGGATTTCTTCAATGTCCTGGACATGATCTATGACCGCCTGAAGGCGAACGCGGTGCCCATCCAGCTGCCCATCGGCAAGGAAGCGGATTTCCGCGGCATCGTGGATCTGGTGGATATGGACTCCGTCATCTTCTATGATGACCTGGGCAAGGACATGCGCGTAGGGCCCATCCCCGAAGAGGAAATGGAGCTGGCCCGGGAATACCGGGAAAAGCTCATCGACGCCGTCTCGCTCTTCGACGACGAGATCGCCGAGATGTACCTGGAAGGGGAGGATATCCCCTCCGACAAGCTCCGCGCCGTGATCCGCAAGGCCACGGTGGCCGGCGAAATGGTCCCGGTCATCTGCGGCACCTCTTATAAAAACAAGGGCGTGCAGAAGCTGCTCGACGCCGTGGTGGATTATCTCCCCTCTCCGCTGGATGTTCCTCCGGTCACCGGAATGAACCCCAAAAAGGACGAGGAGGTCACTCTTCCCGCCGACGTCAACGGTCCGTTCGCCGCGCTGGTGTTCAAGGTCATGACCGATCCCTTCGTGGGACGGCTCGCGTTCATGAGAGTCTACTCCGGCAGCATCAAGGCCGGTGAGACCGCCATGAACTTCGGACGCGGACAGCGTGAGCGGCTCGGCCGGCTGCTGCACATGCACGCCAATCACCGCGAAGATATCGACGCGGTGTACGCCGGCGAGATCGCCGCCGTGGTGGGGCTGAAAAACACCCGCACCGGCGATACCCTCTCCGACGACAAGCACCCCCTGGTGCTGGAATCCATGGAATTCCCCGAGCCGGTCATCCGGGTGGCCATCGAGCCCAAGACCAAGGCCGGCCAGGAGAAAATGGCCATCGCCCTCTCAAAGCTCAGCGAGGAGGACCCCACCTTCAAGACCTATACGGACGAGGAGACGGGCCAGACGATCATCGCGGGCATGGGAGAGCTTCACCTGGAGATCATCGTGGACCGTCTGCTCCGCGAGTTCAAGGTGGAGGCCAACGTGGGCAAGCCCCAGGTCTCCTACAAGGAGACCATCAAGAAGCCGGCGTCGGCGGACACCCGCTATGTGCGCCAGACCGGCGGCAAGGGCCAGTTCGCCCATGTCAAGCTGCAGATCGAGCCCAATCCCGGCAAGGGATACGAGTTCGTCAGCGCCATCACCGGCGGCGCGATCCCGAAGGAATACATTCCCAGCGTGGATCAGGGTATCCAGGGCGCCATGCTCTCGGGCATCCTCGCCGGCTACCCGGTGGTGGACGTGAAGGTCACGCTCGTCGACGGAAGCTTCCACGAAGTGGACTCCAGCGAGCTGGCGTTCAAGATCTGCGGCAGCATGGCCTTCAAGGAAGCCTGCGCCAAGGCGTCTCCCACGCTGATGGAGCCCATCATGAAGGTCTCGGTCACCGCACCCGACACATACATGGGCGACGTGATCGGCGATCTCAACTCCCGCCGGGGCCAGGTTTCCGGAACGGACATCCGCAACGGAGCGGCCATCATCACGGCGGAGGTCCCGCTCGCTTCCATGTTCGGCTACTCCACGGATCTGCGCAGCCGCACTCAGGGACGCGCCAACTACAGCATGGAGCCCCACACCTATGTGGAATTGCCCAAGAGCCTTCAGGAGAATATCATAGGCCGCCATCTCGGCTGATTTTTCCTGTTGCAAACCAGCGGAACTTCCTGTAGAATAAGGAAAAACTAATAAACATACAAACATTTTTAGGAGGATGTTTTCATGGCCAAGCAAGCATTTAACCGCAACAAGCCCCATGTGAATATCGGCACCATTGGTCACATTGACCATGGCAAGACCACTCTGACTGCCGCTATCACCAAGGTTCTCTCCATGGCTGACCCCAACTCCGCCGACTTCGTGGATTACGCCTCTATCGATAAGGCCCCCGAAGAGCGCGAGCGCGGCATCACCATCAACACCGCTCACGTCGAGTATCAGACCGACGACCGTATCGGTGCCAACGGCGAGAAGATCCAGGGCCGTCATTACGCCCACGTCGACTGCCCGGGCCATGCTGACTATATCAAGAACATGATCACCGGCGCTGCTCAGATGGACGGCGCGATCCTGGTCATCGCCGCCTCCGACGGCCCCATGGCCCAGACCCGCGAGCACCTGCTGCTGGCCCGTCAGGTGAACGTGCCCTACGTGCTGGTGTTCCTGAACAAGTGCGACCAGGTGGACGACCCCGAGCTGCTGGAGCTGGTGGAGATGGAAGTCCGCGAGCTGCTGGACAAGTACGACTTCCCCGGCGACGACACCCCCATCATCAAGGGCTCCGCTCTGAACGCTCTGGCTTCCGAGTCCAAGGATCCCCAC
>CACXMX010000043.1 GCA_902768805.1 Oscillospiraceae bacterium | reverse complement strand
GCCTCCAAGGGCAGGGTCAAGGTCCCCGTCGTCATGCAGATGGAGGCGCTCGAATGCGGGGCGGCCTCCCTGGCCATGGTGCTGGCTTACTATGGGAAATGGGTGCCGCTGGAGCAGGTGCGCCTGGACTGCGGCGTCTCCCGCGACGGCTCCAACGCCAGGAATGTTCTGCTCGCGGCCCGAAGCTACGGGCTTGAAGCGCAGGGATACCGCTGCGAGGTGGAAACGCTCCGGAGCGATATGACCTATCCCTGCATCATCCACTGGAATTTCAACCATTTCGTGGTTCTTGACGGGTTCAAGGGAAATACCGCCTATATCAACGATCCCGCCCGCGGCGAGGTCCGGGTTCCCATGGAGGAGTTCGACCGCAGCTTCACGGGCGTATGCCTGCAGTTTTCTCCCGGTCCGGATTTCAAGCCCGGCGGGCGGCGCAAAAGCACGATCGCGTTCGCCCGCAAGCGCCTGCGCGGCGCGGGGGCGGCCGTGGCATTTGTCACGCTCACCACGGTGATCGGGTATCTGTTCGGACTCATAAACCCCATCTTTTCCCGCTTCTTCATGGACCGGCTGCTCACGGGCGAAAACCGTGAGCTGCTCATGCCGTTCCTTGCTCTGCTGGCTGTGGCCGGCGCGGCGCAGGTCGTCATCGCCTGGGCTCAGGCGATCTACTCGCGCAAGATCGACGGCAAAATGGCCGTAGTCGGCAGCAGCACCTTTATGTGGAAGGTGCTGCGCATGCCCATGGAGTTCTTCTCTCAGCGGCTCTCCGGCGACATCCTTCAGCGGCAGGGCACCAACGCGTCCATAGCGTCGGTGCTGGTCAACACGTTTGCCCCGCTGGTGCTCAACACGGCGATGATGTTCGTGTATCTGGTGTTCATGCTGCGCTTCAGCGTGATGCTGACCATGGTGGGCATCGCCACGATCGTGATCAATCTGGCCGTGTCGCGCCTGATATCGGCCAAGAGGATCAACATCAGCCGCGTACAGATGCGCGACAGCGGCAAGCTCGCCGCGGCCACCGTGTCCGGGATCCAGATGGTCGAAACCATTAAGTCCAGCGGCGCGGAAAACGGATACTTTCAGAAATGGGCGGGATATCAGGCGTCGGTCAACGCCGCCAACGTGAGGTTTTCCCGGCTCAATCAGTATTACGGCATGATCCCCGAGCTGGTCAGCTCCCTGGCCGACAGCGCGGTGCTGGTGCTGGGCGTATGGCTGGCCATGCAGGGCAAGTTCACCCTGGGCAAGATCTTCCTTTTCCAGGGCTTTATGAATTCCTTCATGGCGCCGGCCACCTCCCTGATCTCCGCCGGGCAGACCGTAATGGAGATGCGCACTCAGATGGAGCGGGTGGAGGACGTGATGGAGTATCCCACCGACGTCAACTATTCCGACGAGCCGCTCTCCGACAGCGGGGACTATTCCAAGCTTTCGGGAAAGATCGAACTCAAAAACGTCACCTTCGGATACTCCCGCCTGGGTGAGCCGCTGATCCGCGATTTCTCCATGAGCATGGAGCCGGGAAGCCGGGTCGCGTTCGTGGGCACCTCGGGCTGCGGAAAATCCACGCTCTCCAAGCTGATCTCGGGACTGTATCAGCCGTGGAGCGGCGAGATCCTCTTCGACGGCAAGCCCATCGGAGACATCGACCGGAGCGTGTTTACCGGCTCGGTGGCTGTGGTGGATCAGGAGATCGTTCTGTTTGAGGATACGATCGCGAACAATATCAAGATGTGGGACGAGTCCATCGAGGATTTCGAAATGATCCTCGCCGCGCGGGACGCCCAAATCTACGACGATATCATGGCCAGGGACGGCGGCTTTTACGGCAGCCTCATCGAGGGCGGCAAGGACCTCTCCGGCGGACAGCGCCAGAGACTGGAGATCGCCCGCGTGCTGGCGCAGGACCCCTCCGTGATCATTATGGACGAGGCCACCTCCGCTCTGGACGCAAAGACGGAATACGAACTGGTCAAGGCGGTAAAAGACCGGGGCATCACCTGCATCGTGATCGCTCACCGGCTCTCCACGATCCGCGACTGCGACGAGATCATCGTGCTCGACAAAGGGCAGGTGGTAGAGCGCGGCACTCACGATGAGCTCTATGCCAAAGGCGGCTTCTACTCCGAGCTCATCGCCAGCGATTAAGGGGGCGGGAACATGGGCTGGTTTGACGAACAGATCCGCCTGCGCAAGCAGAGCGATCAGGAAGTATTTGAAGACTCCATTATCCGCATGGCCTCCTCGGTGCTCGGCGGACGCGGCGTCGGAGCGATAAACGACCGGCGTGTGATCACCAAGGCCGCCATCGACGAGATCCTGAATTATTACCGGTTCAGACCCACCGAGATCCCCGAGGATATCGAGGATCTGGACGAACAGCTGGAATTCTGCCTGCGGCCTCACGGCGTTATGCACCGCAGCGTGCGCCTTGCCGGCAAATGGTACGCCGACGCGTTCGGGCCCATGCTCGGCTTCCTCAAGGAGGATTCCCGGCCCGTGGCGCTGCTGCCGCGGCCGTTCATGGGCTATTGGTTCCACGATCCGGATACGGGCGAGAAGAAGCGCCTGGACCGCCGGACGGCAGAGCTTTTCGACGAGGACGCGGTATGCTTTTATCTGCCCCTCCCGCCGAAAAAACTGGGCGTGGCGGATCTGATCGTATACATGAAAAACTGCCTGAGCGCTTCGGACATTATCCTGGTCGTGGCGCTGTCGCTGATCTCCTCGCTGGTGACGCTGATCCTGCCGAACATCACCCGCTTCATCACCGGAAGCGTGCTTGATCAGCGCAATATGCCCATGCTGATCGGCACGGCGATGTTCCTGGTAAGCGTTACGATCTCGTCGCTGCTCATCGACACGGTGCGTTCTCTGAGCATGGGACGGCTGGAGATCAAGACTTCGCTGTCCGTCGAGGCGGCGGTCATGTCCCGGGTGATGAATCTTCCGCCCCGCTTTTTCCGGCAGTATTCCTCGGGCGAGCTGTCCAGCCGCCTGGACGCGGTCAGTCAGCTGTGCGGGCTGCTGCTGGGCAACGTGTTCTCCCTGGGCCTGACCTCGCTGATGAGCCTTCTGCACATCACGCAGATCTTCCGCTTTGCTCCCGCCCTGGTGGCCCCGTCGCTGCTGCTCATCGCCGCTACGGTGGGGATCGGCCTTATCTCCGCGCTGATGCAGATGAAGATCGCCAAGCGGAGGATGGAGCTTGCCGCCAAGGAAAACGGCATGAGCTTCGCACTGATCAGCGGCGTGCAGAAAATCAAGCTCGCCGGCGCGGAAAAACGCGCCTTCTCCCGCTGGGCCCGCGCGTTTACGGCGTCCGCGGAACTGAGCTATAACCCCCCGATGTTCATCAAGGTCAGCGGCGTGATCGCTACCGCTGTGTCCCTGGTCGGAACGATGGTGATCTATTATCTGGCGGTGAAGACCCGGGTCTCCGCCTCGGAGTATATCGCGTTCAGCTCCTCCTACGGCATCGTGACCGGCGCCTTCTCCTCGCTCACCTCCGTGGCTCTGACCGTGGCGTCCATCAAGCCCATCCTGGAGATGGCCGAGCCCATTATGCGCAGCGAACCCGAATCGGCCGAGAACAAAGCGATGGTCACCCAGCTTTCGGGCAATATCGAGCTGAGCAATGTATATTTCCGCTATACCGACTCCATGCCCTATGTGGTGGACGGCATGAGCCTGAAGATCAAGGCCGGCGAGTACATTGCCATTGTGGGGACCACAGGCTGCGGAAAATCCACGCTTATGCGGCTGATGCTTGGGTTCGAGACTCCGGAAAAGGGCGCGGTGTACTACGACGGCAGGGATATGTCCAAGCTGGACCTTCCGTCCCTGCGCCGGCGCATCGGCGTGGTGATGCAGGACGGGAACCTTTTCCAGGGCGATATCTACTCCAATATCGTGATCTCGGCTCCGCAGCTCACGCTCGCGGAGGCATGGGAGGCCGCGGAGATCGCAGGCATCGCCGACGATATCCGGGCCATGCCCATGGGAATGCAGACCGTCATCGCCGAGGGGCAGGGCGGGATCTCCGGCGGGCAGAAGCAGCGACTGATGATCGCCCGCGCCGTCGCCCCCAAGCCGAAGATCCTGATGTTCGACGAGGCCACCTCCGCGCTGGACAACCGGACGCAGAAGCAGGTGTCCGACGCGCTGGACAAGCTCAAGTGCACGCGCATCGTCATCGCGCACCGGCTGTCCACCATCCGCAACTGCGACCGTATCCTGGTGCTGGACAAGGGGCATATCATGGAAGACGGCACCTACGAAGAACTGATCGCCAAAAACGGCTTCTTTGCCAATCTGGTGGCAAGGCAGAGGTTGGACATGCCCTCCGAAACGGAAAAACAGGACAATTAAAAATATTTTTCCGTCGGCGCGGCCCGTTTGGCCGTTCCATCGTATCAACAGTCGGAAAGACAAAAGCGCCGGGCGGGAAGACCCGCTCCGAGGCGCCGGCGTCCCGTAAATATAAAAACACTTTTTGTAAAGGAGACAAAACCATGAGCGAAGAGAAAACCATCATTTCCGAGGCCGAACTCGAGGCCGTCGCCGGCGGCGTCACCCGTGATCTGATCGCTGCCTACGCCTGCATCCGCGGCGAGTACGGCAACGGCAACGACCGCATCGTCAACCTGCGCCGCGCCGGCTACGACCCCAACGTGGTCCAGGGCCTGGTCAACGGCGTGATGGCCGGACATGACCGCGTTGCCCGCGACGTCATCAACGGCGTGTACGGCAACGGCACCGACCGCGTCATCAACCTGCGCCGCGCCGGCTACAGCGACGCCGACATCAACTCCATTCAGAACCTGGTCAACCACACCCTCTGGCGGTGAGTCAGAAAACCTCCTCCGCGCCTCTCTTCGGAGGCGCGGAGGACCCCAAACGGGGACGGGAGGTGCTGGCCGCGCTGGCGGAAACCTATCCTCAGCTGTATCTGACGCCCGGACCGGAGGGGGCGAAGCTCTACGGCGGGATCGTACGCAGCGGCGAAGACGCCCCGGAGCACTCGCTCTCGGGATTTCACTCAAATGACGACGACACGCTGGAATTCGAGCGCACTCCGGCCGGGACCGTGCCGGTGATCACGCTGCGTGAGCGGGAGGATTTCGAACGGTTTCTGCGGCTGATGGCCCACAAGGGCGAGAACGCCGGCATCCCCGCCACACAGGGCGCTGCCATCCTCGACGGCGTGATCAACTGGACGAAGATCCGCGCACATGAAGCGGAGTTCTTCGCTTCGGGAGGCAAAAAGCCGGATTGGGACGCGGAGCTTGAACGGTTCCTCTCCGTAAAGGAGAATTACCGGGACGCGCTGATCGTGCTCTCGTGGGGACCCTACAGCGCCGTGCCCGCCGAGGAGACGGAATACCCCGAAGAGGAATGGCTGCCGATCTCGCATGTCATACGGAAGACCCACGAGTGCACGCATTTTATCTGCCGCAGGCTCTTCCCCGAACTGAAGGACGCCGTCTGGGACGAGCTGGTGGCCGACGCCGTGGGGATCACGGCGGCACTCGGACATTATGACCGGGCTCTGGCGGAGCGCTTCCTGGGCATCAGGGAAGGACGCTATACCCGCGGACGCCTGGAAAACTACGTTCCGGACGGAGACCGCTCCGCGCTCGACGCTGCGGCCGGAAAGGCCGAGGCGGTCCTGCGGCGCTTTGAGACGGTCCTCGCGAAAGAGTTCGGCGGCATCTATTCGCTCCCGGCACGACTGGAGGAGGAGATCGGATGCTGGAAACAAAGCTGAAAACACTGTTTGATTATCAGCGCCTGGAGAAGAACACGGATCTGCAGTCCGTGATCGACGAGGTGCTGGAAAAGTACGCGCAAAACGAGCCGAGAAGGCTCTCCGACGACGATCTGGCCCTGGCGGCCGGCGGAGTCGGCATACCCGAAGAAAAGGAAGACCGGGAGCCTGAATTATGACGGATGCGGTACGATTTGAACAGATCTACCGCGAATACCGGCCGAAGGTCCTGGATTACATACGCAGTCATGTGAACAGCCCGGAGGACGCGGAGGATCTGTGCAGCGAAGTATTTCGCAAGGCGCTCGAACATCTCGATCCCTCTGCAGGGACCGCTGTGTCCTCTTATCTTTATACGATCACCCGGCGCACCGTGGTGGATTACTACCGCACCCACCGTCTGACGGCGCCTTTGGACGAGGAACTCCCGTCCGAAGACAGTCCGGAGGAAAACCTGCTCAGCAAAGAGACCCTGGGCCGGCTTGCCGACGCCCTGCGCGGACTGAGCGAAAGGGAGCGAACGATCATAGTGCTTCGCTACAGCGCCGGCGACTCGCTCAGGGAGATCTCCCGAAAAACGGAGCTCCCCTACGGGGTGGTCAAGCGCGCTCATCAGTCGGCGCTGGAAAAGCTTCGGCGCGAGCTGGCGCCCCTCGACGGCTGAGCCGTCGTCGGCAAAGGAGAATGAAAATGAAAAAAATCAGTCTTGCGGAGTTCGCGCGTCTCATCCGGGAAGACGAGGCTCTCAGCGCGAGGATCGCGGCCTGTACCGATCGGGACGGGGCCTCCCGAACGCTGGGCGAGCTGGCCGAAGAACTCGGATACGAGCTGTATTCCGAGCGGCCGACCGGGAAACAGGCGGTTTCGGACGACGACCTGAGCGAGGTCGCGGGCGGAAGAAACATCCTTACCGGACCCAACAGCGGGGTGCTCTATCCCTATTCCTGGTTTGTAACGATCCTTCGCCTGCTGGTGAAGGACGATGAGAACGGCGCGCAGAACGACCCGAACGCGCCGGAGAATTATCCCACACCGACCCCCGATCCCAACAGATAACACAAAGAGAGCGTGGTTCTATTTGGCGCGGCTGCTCCGGGAAAAACCCATATTGATCCTTCTCTCGGCGCTCACCGCCGGGCTGGCCGCGGCGCTGGTGCTGCTGTCCTTCGTCGACGGAACGGCCTGGCTCCCGCTGGCAAACATCGCGTTTACGGTGTATTTCGTGTCTGCGGCGGCCTGCCTCGCGCTGGCGTTCCGGAAACAGATCCGCCGCGATCCCTATTCCTACAACACGATCTTCACCGCGGGCTTCGCCCTGTTTATCCTGTCTCTGGCGCTGACGCACGGGACTTCCTCCGTGCTGTATTTCCGAAACCCCGGCGTGTATGACGACCGTCAGATCCTGTTTACGCTGCTGCACTCCGCCAAGAACTACATGTTCCTGACCTCGCCGCTGCTGCTCCTCTTCTCCGGCGCGATGTTCATCGCCAACGTGAGGCTGATCCGGCACGAGGGACGCCGTTTCGTGAACATACTCGGCCTGATCATGGCCTTCCTGCTCGCCGCCGGAGAGATCGGCATCGGACTGCTGGATTATGCCACCTCTCTCGCCGCCGAGCCCTCCGTGGCTGCCATCGTTCTTGTGAACCTGTGCGCGGCGATGTACCTGTACTTTGAATGCATGATGATCGGAACGATCATCGCCAACTGGATCGTTCTGCGCCGTGAGATGCCGCTCGACCGGGACTGGCTGATTGTCCTCGGCTGCGGGATCCGACGGGACGGAACGCCCACCCCGCTGCTGAAGGGCCGGCTTGACCTGGCGCGCGGATTCTATGAGAGGCAGCGCGCCGAGACGGGCCGGGAGGCCGTGTTCGTGGTCTCGGGCGGGCAGGGACCGGATGAGGTCCGGCCCGAAGCGCATGCCATGCGCGACTACCTGATCGAATGCGGCGTGGAGCCCGGACGCATCATCACCGAAGACCGGTCCGGCGACACCCTTGAGAATATGCGGTTTTCCGCCTCGCTCATCCGGGAGCGGGACGAGGATCCCAGGGCCGCCTTTTTCACGACCAATTACCACGTCTTCCGGGCCGGCATCAAGGCCCGTGAGGCGAACCTCCCCGCGGAGGGGATGGGCGCGGCGACAAAATGGTATTTCTGGCCCAACGCCGCGGTCCGGGAGTTTATCGGCCTGCTCACCGAACACCGCACCCGCCAGATCCTGATACTGCTGCTGATGATCGCCGCCTACACGGCCCTCACCCTCCTGGCGCTGACCTGAGAAGGAACGGCAGCCCCGAATGTGAACACATAAAGAACCCTGTTCTTTTGTGAATAATTTTTTGTAAAGGAGATATAAACCATGTCCGACGAGATCAAAACCCCCATTTCCGATTCCGAAGTTGCTGAGGTTTCCGGAGGCGCCGGAGATTACCGCATGTACGCCAAGGGCAAGTACGTAGTTCAGGGCGACCACGTCCTCTACACCATCGCCGCGGGCGACGCCCTGTCCGGCATTGCCATCAAGTTCGGCACCACCCCCGAAGCCATCATGCGCTCCAACCCCACCAAGATCAAGAACATCAACACCATCATTGCCGGCCAGCAGATCGTTATCTACCACACCCACATCTGGTAATAGGTCCGGCTGCGGACTGCCCCTGCCGTCTCACGACGGCAGGGGCGGCTTTCTCTTTTTCGGAGGCAGGGGCGGCCGGGATCGGTAAAGCGCGCCGCCCTATATCGGAGGGAAGATGGAAGATAAGAAAACATCCGCGGCATATCGGGCGATCCGATGGCTCGTCCGGCTGTTCTCCCCGCACTATCGCATGGAGGGAACGGAGAACCTTCCGGATGGGCCCTGCGTGATCGTGGGCAACCACAGCCAGATGTACGGGCCCATAGCGGGAGAACTGTATATCCCCGGCCCGCATTACGTGTGGTGTATCGGGGAGATGATGCACCGGGAAGAGGTCGCCGATTACGCCTACAGGGACTTCTGGTCGCTCAAGCCCCGCCGGTGCCGATGGTTTTACCGGCTGCTGAGCCGGCTGATCCCGCCGCTGTCGGTGCTGATCTTTACCAACGCCCATACGATCCCCGTTTATCACGACGCCCGGGTGATGACCACGTTCCGCGAATCGACGGCCCGGCTGATGGAGGGGAACCGGCTGGTGATCTTTCCGGAGCACTATGTCCCGCGAAACAATATCGTCCATGATTTTCAGGAGCGGTTTGTGGACGTGGCGAGGATGTATTACCGAAAAACAGGCCGGGAACTGAGCTTTGTGCCGATGTATGTCGCGCCGCGGCTCAGATCGCTGACCTTCGGGACGCCTGTCGTTTTTCGCGCCGACGCCCCCATCGCGGAGGAGCGGAGCCGGATCTGCGGGGAGCTGATGAACGCAATCACCCGCACGGCGGTTTCTCTCCCGGAGCACACCGTGGTGCCCTATCCCAATATCCCCAAAAGAGACTACCCCAAGAACAGGCCTTTGGAGGTTTTCAGAAATGAAGAGACAGCCGTATGACTACCGCGGCTTTTCTCTGCGGCGGCTGGGCGAACCCCGCTTCCGGCATCTCCTGCTGCTGGGCGGCTGGATCGGATATTTTGCGCTGTATTTTCTCACGGAAAACCTGATCCCCGCGGATCGGTGCCATGTGATCCACTGCGCTTTGGACGATGCCATTCCTTTCTGCGAGTATTTTCTTATATTCTATGTCGGCTGGTATTTTCTGGTGTTCGGGGCTCTGGCCTATACCCTGTTTTACGATGTGGAGGGCTTCCGAAGACTTCAGAAATACATTATGATCACACAGGCGGCCGCCATGCTGGTTTACATCTTCTATCCGAGCATACAGCTGCTGCGGCCGGCGGCGTTTCCGCGCCGCAACGTTTTTACCCGGATCCTCGGAGTGATCTACTGGTTCGACACACCCACCGGGGTGTTCCCGTCGCTGCACGTGGCCTATTCGCTGGGCATCCTTTCGCTGGGCCTGAAGAGCGAGCGCATGACTCCGGCCGGGAAGACCGCTCTGACGGCCGCGGTGGTGATGATCTGCCTGTCCGTGTGCTTCGTAAAACAGCACTCGGCGCTGGACGTGTTCGCCGCGCTGCCCGTGGGACTTCTGGCGGAGGCGATCGTGTTCGGTGACCGGCGGAGGAAACAGCCTGGAGGAGAAGGGCATCGCGAACGGAAAAAGGAGAGCTGACCTGACATGAAAGCACGGCGCGTCCCGCGCATCGACATACAGGACCGCGACGAGCTGCGCGCGGCTCTGCCGCTGCGCACGCCCTTTATCATTCATATCGACCCGTGCGACACCTGCAATTTCCGCTGCCGCTTCTGTCCCACCGGAGACCGGGAGCTGATGAAAAAAACAAAGGGCCGTTTTCACGGCCCGATGGATTTCGATCTGTACAGGGAGCGGATCGACAGTCTCGCCGATTTCGACGACCCGATCCGGGTGATCCGTTTGTATAAAGAGGGAGAGCCGCTGCTGAATCCCCGCTTCGCAGACATGGTGGCCTACGCGAAAGCGTCTCCCCATGTGAAGAGAGTGGACACCACTACCAATGCCGCGCTGCTCACACCCGAAAGGAGCAGAGCGATACTGGACGCGGGTCTAGACCGTCTCAACGTCTCCGTAGAGGGTATGGACGCCGGACAGTACAGGGATTTCTCGCGAGCGGAGCTGGATTTTGACCGATTCGCGGAAAACATCGCTCTGTTTTACGAACTAAGGGGAAACTGCGAGCTCAACGTGAAGATCAACGGCGATAACCTGAGCGCCGAGCAGGAGGCGCGGTTTTATGAGGTTTTCGGGGATATCTGCGACGGAATCTCCGTGGAGAGGACCATCGACTACTGGCCGAAATGGAGCGGGATGGACGCGGAACACGACGAGTCCGTGAGCCTCCTGGGAGGGAAGAGCCGCGAGGTCAGGGTGTGTCCTTATGTTTTCTATGAGATGTGCGTCAATTCGGACGGGACCTTCAGCCTGTGCCGTTTTGACTGGAACCACGCCATGCTGCTCGACGGGCACGTCGGAGCTCCGCCCACACTTCGAAAAATCTGGGACAGCATCGTGCTGTGGAATTTTCAGCAGAGGTTTCTTGCCGGCGAACGGGCGCTGCTCACCGTGCTGTCCTGCCCCAAATGCGGCCTGATGAAGCAGGGCGTGCCGGAGGATCTGGACGAATTTGCCGGAGAGATACTGGAGAGGATGTAGCGGCGGGGCAAAGGCGCCGGAAGCTCACGCGGTTCCGCTCTCCGTTCTGCAGGGAACGGCGGCCGCCTCCACCGCGGCGGCTACGCCGCGTACCGCGTCCTCAAACGGGAGAGAGGGCAGGCCCTCCGGCGCCTGACCGGAGAGATAAGGCACATGTATAAATCCACACAAAACGGAGAGCATGCGCTCCGCGGTGAAGCGGAGGAGGGAGTACATAAGGCAGTTGCACACGAAGGTGCCCGCCGAGTCGGAGATACGCGCCGGGACGGAGGCAGCCTGAACGGCCGCGACCATGGCGCGGATCGGGAGCGTGGAGAAATACGCCGCCGGCCCGTCCGGATCGATGGGCCTGTCGATGGGAGCGAACGCGTCGTTGTCGGGGATACGCGCGTCCATCACGTTGATCGCGACGCGCTCCACGGTTATGGCGTCGCGGCCTCCCGCCTGGCCGAGACAGATCACGGCGTCCGGAGAGAAGGAGAGGATCTCGCGCTCGGCGGGAGAAGAGCAGCGCTCAAACGCCGTGGGCACGATAAGTTTTCGGATCTCCGCCGGGCCGATACGGCCGGGCAGCGCTTCCAGGATCTCGGCGGAGGCGTTGCGCGCCTCCCCTCCGAAGGGCTCGAAGGCGGTGATCAGGATCTTCATAAATACTCCTTTCCCGGGGACACTCCGCCGCGGGACCGCCGCGGCTCCTCTTTTTCCGTACGGCGGTTGACAACGGCGGCTTTTTGGTTATAATTTTTACATTGAACTCTATGAAAAACCGCACGGGGGGCGCTGCCCATGACAGACGAAGAAAAATACGCGCCCGATAAGATCCTGCTGGACAGGATGCGCACCGCGCGCGCCATCTCCGCTTGGAATTTCGAGGCGCGCCGCCGCGCCAGGGAGGATATCTTTGCCCGCCTGACGGGGAACACTTTCGTGGGACTCGAGCGCGACCCCAACGCCGCGTTCGTGGTGGGCGTGATGCAGAAGCATTTCCTCATCCTTGCCAAAGACCCCGCCGCGAGCATCATCCATTTTCCCCGCTACCGGAACGACCGGCCCATCGTGGTCGGTGTCGTAAGCGTGGATGAGAACGCTCTGCAGGATGAGGGAAGAGAATCCCTGCTGATCCTGCGCCGCATCAGCGACGATGTGGGGGAGCGGGAGGTCACCGATGAAGAAGGGCGGACCCGGAACCGTATCCGCTTTACGCTCACGGAGGTATGGTCCGTCTACGATCACCGGGGCAATTCCTATCAGGAGTGGCTCTGGCTGACCTACGGGGGCGAGGAGCCGTCCTCCCGGAACGGACGACCCGGCGGTTGACACGATCGGCACAAACAACACAGCGACGAAAGGAAGCAACCGATATGGAAGAAATCTATGCCCGCCTGACCCGGTCCGGCGTGACGGCGCTGACTTTAGGGATCGTTTCGGTAGTCTTCGGCCTGGCCGCCGGTGTCCTCGGCATCGTGACCGGGGCGAAGCTGCTTCGCGCGGCCCGGCGCAGCCTGTCGATCTGAGAATCCTTTCGGCCGCGATCCGCTTCGCCGGGCTCGCGGCCGAGAAGTGTTTTTCCCGAGGTACACGCCCCGGGAAAAACGATCCCCCCTTCATTCGCCTCTGCGGAGGCGGACCCTGCGAGGCCTGTTTAAAAATGAGAAAACGTACGGACTTCCCGCAAGGGATCGTCTGTACGTTTTCTGTTTATTTAATTCAGGGCATAAATGTCGGAATACTTTTTCTCCAGATAATCCAGGTAGTAATCCACGTTCAGGCTTTCGCCGGTGACGGCGCGGATCCACTCGTCCGGATCGAGCATGCTTGCACAGGAGAATACGTGCTCCTTCAGCCATTCAGCCACCCGGTCCAGTCCGCCGGCGGCCACCGCGGCGTCCACATCGAAGTCGCGCTTCATGGCAGCGAGGATCTGCGCGCCGTAGGCGTTGCCCAGCGCATAGGAGGGGAAATAACCGAAGGCGCCGTCGGACCAGTGCACGTCCTGCAGACAGCCTCGGGCGTCGTCCGGAACGTCAAGGCCCAGGATCTCCTTATACAGAGCGTTCCAGCGCGCGGGCACCTCATCCGCGGAGATCGTGCCGTTGAGCATGCCCTTTTCCATCTCGTAGCGGACCATGATGTGCAGACTGTACGTGAGTTCGTCGGCCTCGGTGCGGATAAGAGAGGGCCGGGCCACGTTCACGCCCTCATAGAGCTCCCGCTCGCTCACGCCCTCCATCACGGACGGAGAGGCTTCGCGGAGAATGGGGTAAAGATAATGGATAAAAGCCTCGCTGCGGCCTATCAGGTTCTCGTAAAAGCGGGAGATCGTCTCGTGCATGGCGTTGGTCATGCCGTTATCCGTGTGGTTGGCGTAGAACGAGGCCGGCTCGTTCTGCATGAACAGAGCGTGACCGCCCTCATGGAGCGTGGAGAAGATGTTGGAGAGAAAGAGCTCCTCATAATAGTGAGTGGTCACGCGCACATCCACAGGCCCGAAATTCGTGGTGAACGGGTGCTCGGTGGTCATCAGGACCGTGGCGGTGGGACGAAGCCCCTCCCATTCCAGCAGCCTGCGGGAGAAGGCCTCCTGCTCGGCGACCGGGCAGGGCCGGGTAAGAAAGTCCTCGCGGACGCTTTTGCCCTCGGAGAGGATGCGGCGCGTCAAAGGTACGATCCGCTCGCTCAGGGCGGCGAAAAAGGCGTCGAGCTGCTTTTCGTTCCCGCCGGGCTCAAAGTCATCCAGACAGGAGTCGTAATAGGTTTCCTTCTTTTCGTCTCTCAGATCGACGGCGCGGCGGGTGAGATCCACCAGCCGGGCAAGGCTGTCGCGGAAAACGGAATAATCCGAGGTCTTTTTGGCCTCCAGCCAGCGGCCGTAGCCCTGGGAAGCGGCAAGGTCGCGTTCATAGGCGAAGGCCGCGCTCTGGTTTTTGGTTTTCTCATTTATTATGCAATAGAAATGGCTAAAGCTGTTAAACCAAAATTCATTCTTTTTGAGAATGTCA
>CACXMX010000042.1 GCA_902768805.1 Oscillospiraceae bacterium | reverse complement strand
CTCCACGGAGGTCATGGTGAGCCCCGTGGGAGGAAGGGCGGCCAGATATTCCCGAAAACCGTCCATGAACAGGGACGTCCTGTTGATGCCCATGGGACGGGGACGCAGATAAGGCTTCATCCGCATGGAGAAAGCGAGAAAATCCTCTTTTGTCACATGGGACGCGTCAAAGGGATAGAGCTGCGTCAGACCGCGGTTGAGCGCCAGGCTGATGCAGCACTCCGCGGCAGTCACCGCGCCGCAGCCGCCCCGGTTCATCCACAGGTCTGTGAACCAGTCCTGGCTGCCGCCGTAGCTGTCGCCGATATAGTAATGGTCGAGTTCTTTTTTCATTCGCAGATCAGCTTCTCCGGGAAAAGAATAGGAACCCGCCGCGTCGCGGCGGGTTCCGGAGCGTGTCGGGAAAGACGACACGCTTCGATTGAGAGCCGCTTCGTTGGGCTCTCAATCGAGAATACTCGCGCAATCGCATGCGGCGGCGCGCCGGAGCCGCCGCGTTTGGTCGGCGCGAGGGCTCGCGCTGCTCGCTTTATGGTGTTTTTGAGGCGGCGAAGCTGCCTCAAAAACAAATCATGATCTTATTCGCCGTTTGGCGGCGAGCTCTGCGAGGCGTTATCAGCAGGCTGAGGATCCGCCTCATCGCGGCGGGTTCCTATTATAATAGATTAACGTTCCGGAAAATGCAAGACGGCGCGGCGTTATTCGTGGAGCTCCCGTTCTTTTTCCAGCTGATCCCGCTTTCCGGTGATCCGGCCGAGACCATACATCAGCAGCGTAGCGCACAGCAGGTTGATCGCGCCTGCCCCGCTGCCGCTGAGCAGAGCGTTCACCAGGCCGATGAGCAGGTTCGCCAGGCCGATGATCCTCAGAGAGGTGCCGATGCGCGTGAGATGATCCATGCGCGAATCGATGTCGGAAAACAGGTCAAACGCGCCCAGCGACGCCTGCTTGCGAAAATAGATCCACTGGAAGCAGCGGCCGAGATACTCCGCGCCGCTCTCGCGCATGAAGTCCAGATATCCTTCGTCCGCGCCGCGCATCTCCAGCCGGACCGTATACGCGCCGGGCTCGGTGCGCTCGAAGGTGAAGCGGCAGAACCCCACGCTCTTCAGCGCCCAGCCGTTCATGGCCATTTCGTTGAGCCAGCGCTCCTCTTTTTCAAATTCCCAGACCCAAAAGATCTTGTATACCGTTTTTGTCTCAGCCATTGCCGTTCCCTCCCAATATGCTTTCTCCGTTTTCCACAAGCTCGCGAAGCCGCTCAAGTTCGTTCTGAAGCGCCGCGAACCCCCGGTCCGTGAGCCGGTATTCCTTCTTCCTGCTGCCGTCCTCCGACGGGAGCGGAGCGATCCAGCCCTTGTCGCACAAAGCGGTCAGCGCTCCGTACAGCGTCCCTGCCGCGAGCCGGACTCTTCCGTGCGACAGCAGCTCGGTCTGCTGCATGATGCCGTAGCCGTGGCGCGGCTCGTACAGCGAGAGCAGGATATAGTATGTCGATTCGGTCAATGCCGGTTCATTGATCATGCGTCCCCATCTCCTTCGTCCGCCGATATATCGCTTACCGATATATCGTGATTAGAATATATCGCGAGACGATATATTTGTCAAGAGGAAAAATACTTTTTTTCAAATTATTCTTTGAAGCGGCGGGGAAAAGGCGGACTTGCTTTTCGGGACGGAGCACCGTACAATGGAGCCACTAAACCGAAATGAGGCGAAAACATGAAGCCGATATCTGTCGATGAATTCTTTAATCTTACATACCTTTCCAATGTGACGTTTTCCCCGGAGGGCAGGTCCGCCTGCCTTACGGTGAGCCGTATCGACCGGAAGAAGGACGAATACCGTTCTTATCTTTATCTGCGCCGGAACGGAAAGCTCCGGAAGCTGACCTCCTTCGGACGGGAGAGCCGCTTCCTCTATCTGGATGAGGACACGATCCTGTTCCCGAGCCGCCGGGACCAGCCCGAGGAGGGCGACCCGTCCTCCGTCTGGTACCGCATTTCCCTGTCCGGGGGCGAGGCCGAGGAGGCGTACCGGTTTCCCATCGGCGTGACGAAGGTCCTGCCTCTTCCGGGAGGGGACCTGGTCGTTCTCGGATCGGCGGAACCGGGTCATGAAGATCTGTATACCGGCGGGAAAAAAGCTCTGGACGCGTATCGGAACGCCCGAAAGGAAAATGCCGACTACGAGGTGATCACTCAGAATCCCTGGTGGTGGAACGGGGGGAGCTTTACCCGCGGGGCATATACGCGGCTCTTCCGCTACGATGTGAAAAAGAAAAAGCTGCGCCCGCTGTCCGAGGAGGGAACGGATGTATCGCAGGCCGTGCTGAGCCCGGACAAGAGCGAGGTATACTACCTCTGCACGCCGACTGCTCCGCGGCGCCGGCTGACGGGAACCGCCTCCCTGCGCCGGCTGACGCTCTCGGACGGGCGGACGGAAACGCTGCTTCGCGACCGGGAGGATCTGACCCTGGGCGGTATAGAGGCGGGCGATCACTGGCTGCTGGTGCTGGCCTCGGACAACCGGTTCGGGCTGAATACCGATATGGACTTCTATCGTTTGGACTACGCCGACGGGACGGTGAGCCTTCTGCACCGCTGGGGAGAGGCGATCGGCTCGAGCGTGGGCACCGATATACGCTACGGAGGCGGACGCGATGTAAAGGTCGTCGGCGAGGCGGTGTATTTTATCGCAACTCTTTGGGACGACGCGAAGCTGATGTGCCTGAGAGACGGGACCGTCACAGCCGTGACGGATCTCCCCGGCAGCGTGGAATGCTTCGACGTGCATGAGGGGAAGGTGCTAACCGTCGCGCTCCGCGGCCGAAAGGGGCAGGAGCTCTACGACGGCGGCGAGCGGCAGCTCAGCCGCTTCAACGAGGCCGCGCTGCGCGGGAAATACACGGCCGAGCCCGAACCGCTGAACGTGGACCGGGGCGGGTATGAGATCCATGGCTTCGTGCTCCGCCCCATGGGCTTTGAGCACGGGAAAAAGTACCCGGTGATCCTGGATATCCACGGCGGGCCCAAGACCGTGTACGGCAGCGTGTTCGTGCATGAGATGCAGTACTGGGCGGGAAAAGGGTATTTCGTGATCTTCTGCAATCCCACGGGCTCCGACGGGCGCGGGGCGTTTATGGACATCTGCGGAAAATACGGCACCGTGGATTTTGAAGATATCATGGCCTTCTGCGATGCGGCGCTGGAGGCCTATCCCGAGATGGATAAAACGGAGTTCTTCGAGACCGGCGGCTCGTACGGAGGCTTTATGACCAACTGGATCATCGGTCATACGGACAGGTTCCGCGCCTGCGTCAGCCAGCGCTCCATCTCCAACTGGTTTTCGTTCCTGGGCGTGGCGGACATCGGCGTGGAGTTCACGCGAGACCAGATGCGCGCCGATCCCTGGTCCGACCCGGAAAAGCTTTGGGAGCACAGCCCGCTGCGGTACGCCGACCGCGCCGTGACACCGACGCTGTTCATCCACTCCTTTGAGGATTACCGCTGCCCGATCGATCAGGGCTACCAGATGTTCACCGCGCTCGCCGAGCATGGCGTGGAGACCAAAATGGTTCTGTTCCGGGGCGAGAACCACGATCTGAGCCGTACCGGAAAGCCCTCTCACAGGCTCAGGCGGCTGAGAGAGATCACGGCCTGGTTTGACGGTCACCGCCGATAAAACGGCATATAAGACATAAGAATAAGCCATCCTTCCGGTCAGGGAAGGATGGCTTATTGTATTTTATAATATCATATCGTGTCGCGCGATATCGCGCCGCCGCGCTCAAAACGGAGCAGCGCTTCCTTTCGGCCGATACCGCCGGCGTATCCCGTAAGGGCTCCGCCTGCGCCGACGACCCGGTGACAGGGGATGATCAGAGAGATCGGGTTGCGGCCGACGGCCCCGCCCACGGCGCGGGCGGAGGTGCCCAGCCCGGCGGCCAGCCCGGCGTAGGTCACGGTCTTCCCGTAGGGGATGCGAAGCAGCCTCTCCCACACGGTCCGCTGGAACGCGGTGCCCTCAGGAGAGAGCCGGGGCAGGAAGGAGGGGCGTTCCCCCGAGAAGTATAGCTCAAGCCACCGTGCCGTATCCTCGAAAACCTCCGAGGCGGACACGGGCCCCGGAGCGGGCAGCCCGGCGGGGAAGTGTCTCTGGCCGGTGAAGCGGAGCCCGGTCAGCGCCGAACCGTCCGAGACGAGGATCAGCTCCCCCAGCGGGGAGGGACGGGCGGCGGTGATCGTCATTTGTCGCCCAGCGAATAAAACCGCTCGGGTATGTGGCAGTAGCCGTCGGGATTCTTTTCCAGGTATTTCTGGTGATACTCCTCAGCGGAGAAGAAATTGCGCAGAGGCTCCACCGCGACGGCCAGAGGCGCGCCGGCTTTCTCCTGCTCCCGGTCAAAAACGGCGCGGATCGGGGCGAGCTGGGACTCGTCCGTGTAATAGATCCCTGTGCGGTACTGGATACCCTCGTCGTGACCCTGGCGGTTTACGGAGAGGGGATCGATCACCATAAAATAATAGTCCAGCAGCTTTTCGAGAGGGAGAAGCGCCTCGTCGTACACCACCCGCACAGTCTCCGCGTGCCCGCTGTCGGCGCACACTTCCCGGTAGGTCGGCGCGCGGTCCGGACCGTTGGCGTAACCGACCTCGGTCTCGGCCACGCCGCCGAACTGGTCAAAGAATTTCTGAAGGCCCCAAAAGCAGCCTCCGGCGAGATAAATCGTTTTCATTCTGCAGTTTCCTCCTCGGTGCAGCGGTCCGCGTCATTCTCCGCGAAGGACCGATTCTGTAAAGGCGCTGTCACGCGCGGTCACTTCGAGCCAGGCCGGGCGGTAGCCGCAGCGGAGCGCCGTACGCACGGATCGGATATTCGACCAGGCCGCGCAGTAGAAGGGGATCTTGCCCCTGCGGAAGATCTCCGCGGTGAGCCTCCCCGTAAGAGCCGGGCCCAATCCCCTGCCGCGGTGACCCGGGAGCACATCCACGCCGATCTGCCACATATCCTCACAGTCGGCCGAGCAACCGGCCAGACCGACAAGACGGCCGCCTTCGTCATAGGCTCCCACAGCTAGCATGTCAAGCTCGCGGCGCTTTTCACACAGAGCGTTGGCCCACTCCGCGGTATAGAGCGGGGCAAAATATCCGGGGTACAGAAGGCGAAGCTCATAGGGGCAATCGGGAGGAGCCGGCGCGTCCGGCTCGGGCAGAAAGTACTCGGCCATGAAGCATACGCGCTGCCCGAAGGGGCGGAGCGCCTCGTCCAGCTCGAGCAGCTTCGGTGTTTCAAAGGCACAGTACCGGACGGGACTGCCCGCAAGATACGCCTCTACCGGCTCGCGCAGCTCGGGGGAGACGGAAGCCACAATATTCCCGCCGTAGGTCACCAGCTGACAGGAGAAGGGCAGCGTCAGATATCTGCGCGCCCCGGGGTCCGGCCGGGAGAGCACGACCACGTTGTCCTCCCGCAGAAAGTCCTCCGCCGCGCAGCCCAGATCGACGGCGGACTGCCGCCTGGCGGCGGCATAGATCTCCTCTCGCGTCATTCTTCACGGTCCTTTTTCCGCCGCCGGTCCGACAGGGCGAAGGGCAGCGTGACCAGCAGCATATACGGGCAGAGGATGCTCAGGCAGGGGATCAGGTACAGATAGGGGAAGGGGAGCAGACGGTGAAACAGCTCCAGTACGGGATTTCCCTCCGTCTCCACAGCGTAAAAGTAATTCGCCTTGGAGTGCAGTCCGGTGCGGCGCAGGAACAGATCGAAGCAGAAGATCACCAGCGCGACGCCAAGCGCGGCCAGTACGGCGGGGAACAGATCACGAAAGCGCGGGCGGTACAGGCCGAAGCCCGCCAGAGCCAGCCCCAGCATCATGACCATGAAATGGGTCCCGTAAAAGCCCAGCATCCGCGGCAGCAGCAGAGAGTAGCCGTTAAAGCCTGTGGAAGGCATCATCAGCGCCATCAGCGCGCCCAGCGGGCCGAGGAAAAAGCAGAAGCTCATCAGCGGACGGCTGTTGCGCGTCACCGCGACGGGCAGGAGGAGCATGTTGATGTTGCACAGATGCAGCGGCAGTTCGCCCCACCAGTTAAAGCCTCCCATTTCCGCATTGAGGATCCTGAAGTCGGCGTCCAGGGAAAGATAGTATTTATATAATATGAATCCTGTCAGAGTCAGCGCGGAGCCGACGACCAGCACCGCTTTCTTCGCCTTTTCGCTTTTGCCCCTCAGCAGCAGACAGCCCGCGGCCAGCAGCAGCGCGAACGCCGCGAACACCGCCCAGAACAGGGCGTTGAAGGGGCGCATGATCCAGAAATCGTCCATGATCCCGTCTCCTTTGATCCGAAAGATCCCCGACGCCGGGGGTTCAGGAAATAGCAGCCAGGTATTCCTCGGCGCTCATGACGGTCGTGTGGACCGGGGAGAAGACCTCCGCCAGCGCGCGGATATCCTCCTCCGATTCCGGAGAGGATCCGCCGATGCAGTCGTAGAGATAAACGACCTCATAACCCATGTCGATCGCGTCGTACATCGTGGCGATCACGCAGCAGTCGGCCACGACGCCGGCCAGAACGACGGCTTTTTTCCCTTCCGCGGTCGCGCGGACCTCCGGGGCGTCCAGAGAAGAATAGGTGGACTTGTCGATCACGACCGCCCGCTGCGCGTACGGAGCGAATTCCTCCGGGATCTCGCTGAGAAAGGCGTTCTCATTGATGTCACGATAGGCCTCGTTGTAGTCGACCCAGCGCCCGGCCGGTTCGGCCGGAGCGACGAAGCGGGTCACCACGCAGTCCGGGGCGTTCGGCGCGTCCATGATCTTCATCGTGTTGGCCATCGCCGCTGGCATGGACGGGCAGGCCCATTCATTGCCCGGCATATAAACGTTCTGGAAATCCACTACCAGCAGCAGATCCCCGGTGACGTCCCGGGGCAGGATCTCGCGCGTCTCCCCGGCGGGAGAAGAGGCCTCGTTTCCCGCGGAACATCCCGAGAGCAGGACAAGGGCGGACAGGAGTATAAAAACGATCGGTTTTTTCATAAAAGATCGCCTCATAAATACGGGAGGATCCGCGCCGGTCAGCCGGCCGCCACGGACATGGCCGCGGCGAGCCAGCGGTTCCCCGAACGGACAAAAGCCATTTCGTAAGCATTCTGCAGGTCGTAGGTGTAGCTCTCATACCAGCTCTGGGCCGCGAAGTCGGCCTTATAGCGGATCGTGCAGGTAAAGCAGCTGTCGCTCACGCGATAAAAATCCGAGAAGGTCAGCTCGTCGTAATGGACCTGCGTGGCGGAGGCCCAGATCATGGCGTCGCGGCTGTCGCGCACATAGGCGTACAGCTCGCTGCCCGGCAGGATCCGTGAGAGCAGATTATGATGGCGTACAGCGTTGTAGGCTTTGCCGGAGTAATCGATATAGCTGCTGAAAAAGTCCTCGACCGTGGGACGCATCTCGGCGGCGAGCGCGTCGTCCTGAGCGGGGAAGAAGATCAGCTCGCCCTTTTCGTTGATGAGCGGAGTAAGCGCCGTTCCGTTCATTTCCGCGGAGATCTCCGGGCGGGTATAGAGCCCGCCGCAGGTCCAGGTGAGGGTGCGGTAGGCGTTCTCACCGGTATAGGCCTCCAGACCGGCGAGAACGCCGGACTCGGAACGGACCGCCTCACTCGCGTCCAGCCGCGCGCCGGACACCGAAACGGTCACGGGTTCGGGAGCGCGGACCGTAAAGGAATAAAACTCGTCTTCCTGGGCAACATAGCGCACGGTCCGTCCGTCCTCGGAGCGCTGCGGAGAGAGCGCTGCGCCTTTTTCGTCGGTGACGGTGATCTCTCCGTACATGGGGATCCGATACCGGGCGAAGGACGGGACCTCGGAAAAGCGGCTCTCCAGCTCCGTCAGATCCGGGGCCGGCGCGGCTTCGCCGGTGAGCCAGCGCTCACCGACCGCCCTCCCGTTAAGGTATACCGTATCGCCGCGCGGGGCGTCGATCTCCACGGTCACGCTCTCCAGATGGTCCAGGGCAAGCACGCCCCGCACCTCTCCGACGCGCCAGAGCTCGAACCCGAAACCGGCGGCGCCGCGTCCCTCCGGAACCAGACGCACCACGGCCAGGTCCATGCCGCCGCCCCGGACCGTGTACACGGGAGAAGAGGCGGTGTATTCGTCCGGCTTTTTCCGGTAGGAGAGCCTGCGGCCGCGGACCGCGGCATCGTAATAGGCCTCGAAGATCGCGCCGGTGTCTTCGAACTCAGATTCGGGCAGCGTGACGTCGCCGCGGATGATCTCGTACCATCGGTCCTCTCCGGTGGAGGCCATGAGATCGTCCATCACGTGCTCCGGGATCGAAGCCTCGTAGGAAGCGGCGTATCGAAAGAGCACCCAGCAGCCGGCGGCGCCGGCGAGCAGAAAAATCAGGGAATATACCGCGATGAACACCCGCCAGTTCCTGCGGCCGCGCCGAAGAGCACGCTCCCGGCGGCGCCGCTCGCGGGAAGCGGCGTTTCGCGCGGCCCGGCGGGCTTCTTCGGAGCGGGAAACGTCCTTATCAGCCATGGGACACCTCCTCGGGCAGCACGATGAACCCCGTGGGGATCTTCCTGGGTCCGGTCACGGAGGCGCAGTTGTTGATGATCTCGCCGCCGTATACCATCACGGAGGACGATCCGCCGTCCAGGTTCCCGGCGTTTACCGCGCCGTAGCGCAGAAGGATATCGCAGGTGTTTTCCATGGTGGCGCCGAGCGTGTTGATGCTCCTTCCGTCCAGGACCAGCAGCAGCACCGCGCCGTCGGAGCGCTGGCCGATAGCGGTGCGCGGGTTGACGCCGCTGGCCAGGTTCTGCGTCTGGATCTCCCCATTGATGATCAGCGCCGAGGCCAGTCCGTCGTGCGTCACGAAGCTGACCGCGTTCCGGATCCCCAGGGACAGGGCGTTTCGGGCGGTCATGCGTCCCACGTGCAGGATATTGTCTCCGTCAAAGCCGATCACGTTATACGTGGTGCCCGGATTGCCCCAGGCCATATCGCCCTGCGTGATCACAAGACCCTGCGGAATGCCGCCGTTGCCCAGCCCGTTCTCGTCGTTGAAGCCGCCGGCGTTGATGCCGGCCACACCGCCGTATTTTGCCACCAGGTCGGTCAGCTGCAGTCCCGCCTGCCGGCCCAGATTGTCCGACGTGCCCAGAATGACCCGGGAGGGATCTTTCACGATCAGCAGCTTGCCCTTGACGCGGCCCTCGGCGATATCGATCAGCTGCAGAGAGGGCTCTCCGCTCTGCTCGGTGATCTGCTCGTCGCCCGCGGCGATGTGGATCAGAGAGGTGTTCACCGCCTCGGTGTCCACGTCCTCCGTGACAACGGTTTTATAGGAGTCGGCCTCCGCCTCGGTCAGAAACACCGTGGGGACCCAGCGCAGAGCGCTGGTCTCGCGCATGGAGCGGCAGAACATGGCCGTCAGCGTGGGGGAGGGCCCCTTTTCCATTACATAGATAACGCCCAGGAGCACGATCGCCGTCAGCAGCAGCGTCCATATAAGAAAGAAGAGTGTCCGGCCCAGGTGCCTGAGCACGGCGCTGCCGCCGGATGGATGATTTCGTTTCGTATTTTTCATGAAAAACCTCGGTGAGGATGATGCCCCATATTATACCCGAAGCAAGCCGCAAAAGCAAGATTTCGCGCTCCGAAGACGCCCGGCGGAGCCGGAAGGCGGCAGCGGGAAAAACAACGGATTTTTCCCGAAAAATAATGAAAAAAGCTCTTGACATCCGCGGAGCGGTTTGCTATTCTATCAGAGCGCCTGTCCATAGGAGCAGGCATTTGCGGTGAAGCGGGAGATTGCATCCGAAAGGGTGGTAACTTCCGTGGAGTATGTCCGTAAGATCGGGCGGCTGAGAGTTTTATTCCCCGGCCAACAGCGATGTGTATATCGCCGGCACGGGAAAGAGACCGGCCTCAAGCCGGTTTGTTTTTCGGGACGGGTCTGATACACACGGCGCGGTGGATGAAAATCTTCTCACCGTACCACTGGGCGGCGCCATCCGCCTAAGTACGAAAAACATTGGAGGAAAGAATTCATGGCAGCAAAGAAAATGATCCGCATCCGCCTCAAGGCTTATGATCACCAGCTGATCGACAAGGCCGCCGAGACCATCGTAGAGACCGCCAAGCGCACCGACGCCAAGGTCTCCGGCCCCATCCCCCTGCCCACGCAGAAGGAAGTCGTCACCATCCTGCGCGCCGTCCACAAGTATAAGGACAGCCGGGAGCAGTTCGAGCGCCGCACGCACAAGCGCCTGATCGACATCGTGTCTCCCACTCAGAAGACCGTGGAGGCCCTGATGAACCTTGAGCTCCCCGCCGGCGTAGAGATCGAGATCAAGCTCTGAGCCGAAGCGACACATTATTTATTATCCCCGCGACTGATTTGTAACTGAACCCCATCCCCATAAGGGAACGGGTCAAGTCGGGAGCCTCCGGGACACCCAATGTTCCCATGCGACCCGACCAATAACCTGAAAGGAGAACACTCAATGAAGAAGGCCATTATCGGCAAGAAGGTCGGCATGACGCAGATCTTTGACGAGCAGGGCAAGGTAGTGCCCGTCACCGTCATCGAGGCCGGCCCCTGCAAGGTGGTCCAGAAGAAGACCGAGGAGAAGGAAGGATATGCCTCCGTGCAGCTCGGCTTCGACGAAGTCCCCGAGCGCAAGCTCAACAAACCCGAAAAGGGACACCTCGACAAGGCGAACGCCGGCGCGCTGCGCGTGCTGCATGAGTTCCGCCTGGAAAACGCCCCGGAAATGAACGTGGGTGACGTTATCACCGCCGACGTGTTCGCGGAGGGCGACAAGGTCGACGTCACCGGCATCAGCAAGGGCAAGGGCTACGCCGGCGTTATCAAACGCTGGGGCGCCCAGCGGACCCCCACCACCCACGGCGGCGGCCCCGTGCATCGTCACGCCGGCTCCATGGGCTCCAGCACGGATCCCAGCCGCATCCTGCCGGGCAAGATCGGCGCCGGCCATATGGGCGCCGAGCAGGTCACCGTGCAGAACCTGGACGTGGTCAAGGTCGACAGCGAACTGAACATGATCGTCATCCGCGGCGCCATCCCCGGCCCCAAGGGCGGCATCGTATTCATCCGCAACACCGTGAAGAACAACGTGGTCAAACAGGCCCAGACCGCTACCAGCGTCAACCCGCAGAAGGCTTCCGCCCGTACCAACCCGCAGAAGGCTTCCGCCCGTACGCGCTGAGAAAGGAGAGTATGATTTATGCCTAAGGCGAATCTTTACAACATGGCCGGCGAGCAGGTCGGCGAGGTTGAGCTCTCCGAAGCCGTTTTCGGCATCGAGCCCAACGAGGTCGTGCTTCACGCGGCCGTCAAGAATCATCTGGCCAACCGCCGTCAGGGCACTCAGAGCGCTCTGACCAAAGGCGAGGTCTCCTATTCCACCATCAAGCCCTGGCGTCAGAAGGGCACCGGCCGCGCCCGCGCCGGCTACAAGGGCTCCCCCGTGTGGACCCACGGCGGCGTCGCCTTCGCCCCCAAGCCCCGGAGCTACCGCTACACCATCAACCGCAAGGAAAAGCGCCTGGCGCTTAAGAGCGCTCTGTCCGCGAAGGCGGCCGAGAGCCGGATCCTCGTGGTGGACGGACTTGCTTTCGACGAGATCAAGACCAAGGCCTGCGCCTCCTTCCTGGAGAAGCTCGGCGTGGACGGCAAGGCCATGATCATCACCGAGAACGTCAACGAGAATGTGGTCAAGTCCGCCCGCAACATCCCCGGCGTCGAGACCACCATCGCCACGATCCTGTCTCCCTATGAGATCCTCAAGGCCCGCACCCTGATTGTGGACAAGGCCGCCCTTGCCAAGATCGAGGAGGTTTACTGCTGATGAAGAGCGCTTACGATGTGATCATTCGTCCGGTCATCACCGAGCAGTCCATGGAAGACCTGGACATCAAGAAGTTCGTATTCGAGGTGGACAAGCACGCCACCAAGGTCGAGATCAAGAAGGCTGTGGAGGAGATCTTCGATGTCACCGTTCTCAAGGTGACCACCACCACCGTCCACGGAAAGAAAAAGCGTACCGGCCGCTATCCCGCCGGGTTCCAGAAGACCTGGAAGAAGGCCGTCGTCAAGCTCAGCGAAGATTCCAAGAACATTGAGATCTTCGAAGGCATGGCGTAAGGGAGGAGCAGAGAATGTCTATTAAAACTTACCGTCCTGTCACCCCTGCCCGCCGGCACATGACCGTCTCCGGCTTCGACGGCGTTGACAAGCACGCCGCCCCCGAGAAGTCCCTTCTCGAGGTCAAGAAAAAGCACGCCGGCCGCAACAGCTACGGCCGCATCACCACCCGCCACCACGGCGGCGGCAACCGGCAGAAGTACCGCGTGATCGACTTCAAGCGCAACAAGCGCGACATGGAAGGCACCGTCCTCCGCCTGGAGTACGACCCCAACCGCAGCTCGTTCATCGCCCTGGTCGAGTACGCCGACGGCGAGCGCCGCTACATCATCGCTCCCGTGGGCCTGAAGGCCGGCGACGTGATCCTGGCCGGCGAAGGCGCCGACATCAAGCCGGGCAACGCCCTGCCTCTGGCCAACATCCCCGTGGGCACCGTGATCCACAACATCGAAATGTACCCCGGCAAAGGCGCTCAGCTGGTCCGTTCGGCCGGCAACGCCGCGCAGCTGATGGCCAAGGAAGGCGCTCTCGCCACCGTGCGTATGCCCTCCGGCGAGATGCGCAAGATCCGCATGGAGTGCTACGCCACCATCGGCCAGGTCGGAAACATCGACCACGCCAACGTCTCCCTGGGCAAGGCCGGCCGTGTCCGCCACATGGGACGCCGTCCCATGGTCCGCGGCTCCGTCATGAACCCCGTGGATCACCCCCACGGCGGCGGTGAAGGCAAGTCCCCCGTGGGCCGTCCCGGCCCCGTGACTCCCTGGGGCAAGCCGACTCTGGGCTACAAGACCCGGAAGAAGAAGAATCCCACCGACAAGTTCATTGTCAAGCGCCGCAACGCCAAGTAAGGAGGGAAGGTTTTTAAATGAGCAGAAGCATTAAGAAAGGCCCCTACGCAGCTCCCGAGCTGCTCAAGAGAGTCGATGAAATGAACAAGACCGGCGAGAAGAAGGTCCTGAAGACCTGGTCCCGCAGATCTACGATCTTCCCCTCCTTCATCGGTCATACCTTTGCCGTCCATGACGGCCGCCGCCACGTGAGCGTCTATGTCACCGAAGACATGGTCGGCCACAAACTGGGCGAGTTCGTTCCTACCCGTACGTTCCGCGGCCACGCCGGCAGCAAGACGTCCGGCAAGTAAGGAGGAGAGAGCATGGAAGCAAGAGCTGAACACAGATACGCGCGCATTTCTCCCCGCAAGGTGAAGATCGTGTGCGATCTTATCCGCGACAAGGACGCCGAGTATGCCAAGGGCATCCTCCGGCACACCCCCAACCGCGGCGCCGAGCTGCTGTACAAGGTGCTTTGCAGCGCCTGCGCCAACGCGGAGAACAATCATGAGATGGATCCCTCCAAGCTGTACGTCTCCAAGGTGCTGGTCACCCCCGGCCCCACCATGAGACGCGGCCGGGCCTCCGCCCGGGGCCGTTACTCCCCCATCCTGAAAAGAACCAGCCACATCACCGTCGTCGTGGCAGAGAAGGAGGCTTGATTTATGGGACAGAAAGTGAATCCGCACGGCCTCCGCGTCGGCGTTATTAAGGACTGGGATTCCCGCTGGTATGCCCGTCCCGACAAGGTGGGCGATCTGATCGTCGAGGACGACAAGATCCGCAAGTTCCTGAAGAAGAAGCTGTACGCCGCCGGCGTGCCCACCATTGAGATCGAGCGCGACAGCGCCAAGGTCCGCATCTTCATCCACTGCTCCCGCCCCGGCGTCGTGATCGGCAAGGGCGGCGCGGAGATCGAGAAGCTGCGCGTCGAGGTCGAGAAGCTCATCGGCAAGCCCGTCGCGCTGTCCATCGTTGAAGTCCGCACCCCCGACACCAACGCCCAGCTCGTGGCCGAGAACATCGCCCAGCAGCTGGAGAAGCGCATCGGCTTCCGCCGTGCCATGAAGAACGCCATGGGCCGCGCCATGCGCATGGGCGCCCGCGGCATCAAGGTCAAGTGCGGCGGCCGTCTGGGCGGCGCCGAGATCGCCCGGAGCGAGACCTATCACGAGGGCACCATCCCCCTGCAGACCCTGCGCACCACTCCGCGCACCATGGATCTCTCCAAGCCCGCCGGCGAGCGCCGCCGTCGGGACGACCGCCGCGGCGGCGACCGTCGCCAGGGTGGTTTCAACCGTGACAACCGCGACAATCGTCAGGGCGGCTACAATC